>NZ_DATIDM010000173.1:0-11384 GCF_035456225.1 Flavobacterium sp.
CTCCGAAAACATAGCCGCCACCGGCATTTTTGGCGATGGTTTTCAGTGTTTCCGGATATAATTTCGTGATAACTGTTTCCCCTTCACGATCTTTTTTGAAACCTTCGATTACACCGTTATGGCGCAACGGGATCGGACCTCCTTTTTCCGTTCCGATACCAACTGTTATTACCTTTATTTTCTTGTCTTTGATTTCCTCCAGCCCTTCTTCAAACCCTTCGCCGTGATCTTCCCCATCGGAAAGCATGATAATTAATTTGCTTGTCTGCGGGTCATCAAAATACGAACCGGCCAGTTTTAACGCCTCGCCCAATGCCGTTCCCTGCGACGAAACCATATCGGTATTCATGCTTTGCAGATACATTTTGGCCACACTGTAATCTGTGGTTATCGGCAAAACAGGATAAGCGCTTCCGGCATAACCAACTATTCCGACGCGGTCGCTCCCCAATTGATTGATGATTTGGGAAACCACCTGTTTACTCTTCTCCAGACGGTTGGGTGCAATGTCTTCAGCGAGCATACTTTTGGAAATATCCACGGCGAAAACAATATCGACTCCCTGACGTTTTACCGTTTCCATTTTGGTCCCGATTTTCGGATTTACCAAAGCTAAAACCAATGCCACCAATCCCAATAGGACTATGGCCAATTTCAGAACCGGCTTGAAAGTCGATTTTTCCGGGCTCAATTGTTTCAGCAATTCCAAATCACCGAATTCCTTTTGTTTTTTTCGCTGCCAATACAAATTGATCAGAAAAAGCACCAACAGAATCGGCAGGATGGCTGCTAAATAAAAATATTTCGGTTCGTCAAATTCAAAATTCTCCATGATCACTTATATAAAGCCTCTAAACAAGGTCTTTCTTAACACTAATTCCAAACTCAGCAACCCAAGGGCGATAAATCCGAACAGTCTGTATTTTTCATCATAATTATAAAAACGCTGCTCCTGAACCTCGGTGGTTTCCAATTTGTTGATTTCGTTATAAATGCTTTCCAAACTTTTGTTACTGGTGGCTCTGAAATACTTTCCGTCGGTCATCAGCGCGATTTCTCTCATCAGTTTTTCATCAACTTCCACTTTCATCATACGGAACAAAAACTGTCCGTTTGGCGCAATCGCATATGGGGACTCCGCCATTCCGTTGGTTCCGATTCCTATGGTGTATACTTTTATTCCGTATTCTTTAGCGATTTCCGAAGCCATTCTCGGATCGATAAACCCGGCATTGTTTACCCCGTCGGTTAACAGGATGATGACTTTACTTTTTGCTTTACTGT
Organism: Flavobacterium sp.; assembly: GCF_035456225.1. Taxonomy (GTDB): domain Bacteria; phylum Bacteroidota; class Bacteroidia; order Flavobacteriales; family Flavobacteriaceae; genus Flavobacterium. The sequence continues at coordinate 1,285 of NZ_DATIDM010000173.1, forward strand.
CCTTTAAACGGTTTACCGCCGTGGCCAATCCTACTCCGATTCCCGTTCCGTCCTGCAGGAATTTATCGTATTTAACACTTGCCAACGCATCCAGAATAACCGCCTTATCGCTGGTTACCGGTGTTTTGGTATAGCTTTCCGCTGCGTAAACCACTAAACCGATACGGTCATTGGGGCGTTGTTCGACGAATTCCGAAGCCACTCTCTTTAAAGCTTCCATACGGTTTGGCTTCAAATCCTTGGCCAGCATACTTCCGGAAACGTCGATTGCCATAACGATATCGATTCCTCGGGTCGTTCTGGATTTATTGGTCACATCGGTAGATTGCGGTCGTGCCATGGCCACAATCAGGGCACTTAAGGCTAAAATCCGCATGGCGAACAATAACGGTTTTAGCTTTGGCAATACTGTATTCGTCACCTTAAACCCTTTAACCGAACTTACTTTCAAAGTGGCGGACTGTTCTTTTCTTTTCCAGAAATACCAGCCAATAGCAATTGGTACAACCAAAAACAGCCAAAAGAATTCCGGATTGGCAAACGTGATATTTTTCATTATTGCGCTGCTTTTCTAAGTTCGACTGATTCTAAAATTCGGGCTGTGATTTTGCTTCCAAACTCATCCCCTTCTTCATACATGGTTAGTACCTGTTGTAAACCGCCATCCTGACTGAATATCACAAATTCGTAGTATGCTTTTCTGGATTTTTTGGTGATTTTGTCAAGCCAGTTCATGGTTCCGTAGGCTTTCCTTCCGGACAGTCCTTCACCGGTATTGAAATCTTCGGTTTTCACAATGATATCTTGAGCTCCTTTTGCTTCCATAGCCTGCAAACCGCCTTCAAGCGCTTTGTCAAGATCCACTTTGGTTTCCTGTTTGTATTTTGCCGTGCTTACCAGGATATAATAATCATCAAAATAGCCGCCAAACTGAAAAATCTGCATCTCTTTAATCATCGCCATAGCGGCTTTCGGCACTTCCTTTTCAGCATCAATGCGTTTTAACACATTAGGCGTTGAGATAATCACACCCGGATTTCCGTATTCGCTTGTAATCCAGTCCTGATCGTACAATTCCTGATTGGAGCTTCCAAAAAGATTCATTCCGTTAAAAAACAGGGCTCCGATAATGAAAAACAAAACAAATCCGGACACAAAGCCTATGACGGTATTGCGTTTTTTAATTTTCTTGCGTTTTAGCTCTTCCTGTTGTCTGGCATAATCCGACTCGGTTTCATCCTCCTCAATTTCCTTTGGAAGCGCTTTATCTATGGTAAAGATGATTTTCTCGATATTATTACGGTCTTCGATAATTTCGAAATCCATCGGTTTGGATTTTGCAAATTTTACCAAATCGGCATTTTTAAGGATTTTTTCGAAAGTTTCCATGGTTTCCTGACGGATGCCCATTTTCTTCTTCATTGAGGCTTGCTTCATTGCTTCCAGAAGTTCATCGGTCGTACTTTCCATCGCGGGAATATGAACGGTTTCTTCGATGTAGTTACGCGTAATATCTGTCATTTCAGAATAATACGTTTTCACGTCGCCGTGCTCCAACAGGGATTTCTTCTCTAAACTCTGCAATAAACTGGTTGCTTTTTCAATAGGAGAAGCGTAAACAATCTCTTCCTCTTTCTTCGGGCGGTTTTTGTATTTTTTATACAGCCAATAACCTAAAAATCCAACTCCGCCTAACAGCAGAATCCCTAACAGATACCACCAGAAATCGGATGACGGATCCTTAACCTCAACGATGGGTTTGATGTCGTACATTTTCTGTTTAAGCGTGTCGACCACCACATTATTGACTTCAATCACAGCCGAATCCGACAGGAATTGCTTATTTCCGATTAACACGGGAATTCTTGGCAGCACATAACGACCTGAATCAAATTGTGTCAAGCCGTATTTCTTGATAAACTCGTAAGTAGCGTCTTTTTTTATCGTATCAATCGGGTACGATTCCAACACTTCCAGCTGTCCGAAATTTTTGCTTTCAGGAAAAGCTACCCGGGTTTCTTTTGTTCCTTTTACCTTCAACGTCAGATTGAACTGTGAACCGATTTTAATTTTGGTTGAATCGATACTGGTCTGCACCGGCTGTTGGGCAAACCCTAAAGTTGCCATCAGTAAAAAAAGGAATATGTGTCTTTTTCTATTTGTCATTTTTTGTCACTACTTGTACTAATTCGGAACCAGCTATTATTATCTCGATTTAAAATAACCGAGCAATTTGGTTACGTAACTCTCGTCTACCCTTGTGCTTACCGAACCGGATCCACAACGGGAAAACGTATCGTTAAAATATTTCACATTATTCAGGTAGTTTTTCTCGTACTCCACGCGTATCTTTTTCGAATTGGTATTCACCACCATAATTTCTCCCGTTTCGGCATCCTCCATGGTTACCATTCCGATGTTTGGCATGGTTTCTTCGCGATGGTCATAAACGCGGACGCCGGTTACATCGTGTTTTTTTCCGGCGATTTTCAGCGTATGTTCGTAATCACTTGTCATGAAATCGGAAATTACGAATACGATGGCTTTCTTTTTTTGAATACCTGAAAGAAACTTTAGTGCTTGAGAAAGATCGGTTTTTCGGCTTTGCGGCTTAAATTCGATCAGCTCACGGATGATGCGAAGTACGTGAGATTTTCCTTTTTTGGGAGGGATGAATAATTCAATCTGATCGGAAAACAAAATCAGTCCGATTTTATCATTGTTTTGTGTCGCCGAAAAAGCCATGGTTGCCGCTATTTCGGTAACAATTTCACTTTTCAGCTGATTTTTGGTCCCGAAACTTTCCGATCCGCTGCAGTCTACCATCAACATCATGGTCAGTTCGCGTTCTTCTTCGAATACCTTTACATAGGGCTCGTTGTAACGTGCGGTTACGTTCCAATCGATGGCACGAACGTCGTCGCCGAATTGGTACTGGCGTACTTCGGAAAAAGTCATTCCCCGTCCCTTAAACGACGTATGGTATTCGCCCGAAAAGACATGATCGCTCAATCTTCGGGTTTTGATTTCGATTTTCCGTACTTTTTTCAGTAATTCTTTGGTATCCATATTTTTAGTTTTCAGTCGCAGTTTTACTACGTCTATTCGCTACGCTCGGGTCAGTCACAGTTACACAGTTTTCAAAAAACCGCATACTGAGACTGTTAGCTGTAAACTAAATTTTAAGGTACTTCAACCTCGTTAACTATTTTGTTGATGATGTCTACCGAAGTAACGTTTTCCGCTTCAGCTTCATAAGTAACTCCGATTCTGTGACGCAATACATCGTGTACTACGGCACGAACGTCTTCCGGAATTACATAACCACGGCGTTTAATGAAGGCGTAACATTTTGCCGCCATTGCCAGATTGATACTACCACGAGGCGACGCTCCGAAACTGATTAACGGTTTCAGGTCAGCTAATTTGTATTTTTCAGGGTAACGCGTTGCGAAAATGATGTCAAGGATATATTTTTCTATTTTCTCGTCCATATACACCTCGCGAACTACTTGTTGAGCGCGTAAGATCTGGTCGATGCTTACCACCTGATTCACTTTTTCAAATCCGCCGTTCAGATTTTGACGAATAACCAAACGCTCGTCTTCCATTTTAGGGTAATCGATAACCACTTTCAGCATGAAACGGTCTACCTGTGCTTCCGGTAGCGGATAGGTTCCTTCCTGCTCCACCGGGTTTTGCGTAGCCATTACCAAAAACGGTCGGTCCAATTTGAAGGTCTGCTCTCCAATGGTCACCTGTTTTTCCTGCATCGCTTCCAACAACGCGGATTGCACCTTTGCAGGAGCACGGTTGATCTCATCGGCAAGAACAAAATTGGCGAAAATAGGACCTTTCTTGATGGAAAAGTCATTCACTTTCATATTGTAAATCATGGTTCCCACCACATCGGCAGGGAGTAGATCAGGAGTAAACTGGATTCGGCTGAAAGTACCGTGAACAGCTTGTGACAGGGTGTTGATGGCTAATGTTTTTGCCAATCCGGGAACACCTTCCAAAAGAATATGTCCTTGAGCCAATAATCCGATAAGTAAACGTTCGATCATGGTTTTCTGACCAACGATTACTTTGTTCATTTCCATTGTCAGAAGGTCGATAAAGGCGCTTTCTCTCTCTATTTTTTCATTGATTGCCCTAATGTCCATAGTAGCTGTCGTATCTTCCATTTGCGTGTGTTTTTTGAGCCGTGAAATTAATACTATATTTTAACACTGCAAATTGATAATTAATTTAGTGCTTAGTTGTTAATAATTGGTTAAAAAACAAAAGACAACCATGGTTTTGGCTGTCTTTTAATAAAATTTTTATTTCCTGTTAACTTATGGCAGGAGAAGGGTTCCCATATTGGTAATCTGTCCGTTAACCACAACGACATTATCAACCACCAAAACAGCATGACCCGAAGCAGGATCCGGCGTTAAAGTTACCGTATACGTTCCGGAAGGTATTCCGTTAAGCTGAAATACACCGAATTCGTCTGTATAGGCTGAAACGGCAACACCGTTAACCTGAACAGAGGCTAAAGTCTGCACACTCATTGGTTCAACCATTCCCTTAATTGCTCCAGAATTTACTTCTGTAGTTACCCTGATTACAGGATGCAGATTATAATTCCCTGAATTTCCGGCTTCAACCACTACAGAATGTTGTACGTCGAAATCCAGAAGGAAATTATAGGTGAAATCCGGCTGCAATGTTTGATTTATTTGTAGTTTCAATCCGGATTGCTGGGCACTTGGCGTGTGTAAAGGATAGGTTACCCCGTCTTTTACCACGGTATTTTCATCGCCTAAAATTAAACGCATCTGGCCCAGATACCCTGACGGCACAACACTATCGGCCAGGATTACATTAACGCCCCCTGTCAGATCCAACAAATCGTAAATGCCCGGATTATTGCCGATACTCATCCATCCGCCATCCGGGGATTGAATCTCCACATCGACTACCTCAACGTTAACTTCGTCGTAATCGCCGGGATTATCCGACATACGAACGGTGATTTTCGAAGTTCCTGCGACTTCAGAATCATCATTGTCATTACAGCTTACCAGCGAAGCAGATATGCAGACCATTGTTAAAAATGCCCACATGCAGTTTTTCAAGATTTTCATAGATTCTCTTTTTAAGGTTATTTTTTTGGGTGTACATTTTACAACGTTTCTTTTACTATTATCTTATGCCTATTAACATATTTTTAACGAACTTTATACAACCTTTGTGTCGTATCGTAAACGGTTTTCAAGATGATTAATAAGCGTCTTCTTATAAAAAATTTGCTCGCCCACAGTGACGAAAGCACTTTTTATGACAAAAAAAGACAGCTTAACCTGCACACAAAAGAAGGCAAGGCCAAATTCCTGAAACACATTTGCGCTCTTTCCAATTCCAATCCGATGAACAATTCCTATATTGTGGTTGGGGTGGAAGATCAGGACAATGAAATTGTTGGCGATGATTTTTTTGATGACAGCCACATTCAGAACCTTGTGAATGCCTTTTTGGAGAATCCGCCGAAAATCCAGTATGAGAATGTGCCGTTCCCGAACCTTCCAAAAGACAAGGTTGTCGGCCTGGTAACCATCAAACCCAACAATAAGATTTCTTCCTTTAAAAAAGGCATTCATACCATAGTCGCCAAAACCATTTTCATGCGGAGAGGAAGTTCGACCATGCCTGTGGAAACGGCTTCGGAAGTCACAATGTCGATTAAAACGAAAAACCTCAATGCCGAAACGGTCATCAGCATCGAGAACAATTCGCACAACAGCATCGCGCATACTTTGGAAGGTGTGATCGACTTCATCAACAACCGTCATCCGGACATGAACCCGAAATATAAAGTCTTCAAAGAACTTTTTGTGGTATGCTGGGCGGGCAACAAGAAGAGACTGCGCGATAAAACGTTGTATTCGCGGGTGGACATCGAATTGATTAGCGAACAGGTCAAGCTTTTTTATTCGGCTTTAGATGAAGTCACGGTGGAATATTCGGAGAACGAATTTACGATTACCGAATATGTCCCGTTAGGGCTGAACGACAAAACGAGTTATTATCCGTTGGAAAAGGTAACGCTCCACTTTTATGAAAACGGGTACTACAAGATAGAAACCAAGATGTTGTTTGAACCGCCGGAATACAACCGGAAAATGCTGTTTCATATTTACAATTCGAATCTGGCACTGGTTAGCAAACTCGAAAAAGGACTGGCATTGTCTGTCCGGGAAGAAAAAGATCTTGAGAACCTTCCGGCCATACTGATGATTTGCTACCTCAACGGTTTTCAGGACGCCAAACAGAAACTGATTGATGCCAAACTGCTTTTGAAGACTTATAAAAACCCTGCGGCTTACGTTTCTTTTAAGGAAGTGATGCGTATTTTGAGAAAGATGAAATACAATTAGAGTATCCGATTTTCGGTGATGATTCGGAAGATCCACAGGATGAGTCCGGCGATTATTTTAAGCATTTAATCAAATTCGTTTAGGCCGTATAGGATTTCTTTCATTTTTGTTCCGTTGACTTCCACCGGTTTGTAGGCCACGTTGAATTTGTTGATGGCTACCTCGATATCGGATTTGAGTTTTTTGTATTCCAATGGGAGTTTGGTTTCGCATTGCTTTTCGTTCTCGTAACTGTTGAGAATGATTTTGAACTTCTCGTAAAATTTTCCGCCCTGGTCGATGAAATTGTTGTACTGCGCAATGAACTGCAACAGCCTGTCTATGGGAAACTCAATATTGACCTGCATTTTGTACTGTGCGTTCCCAGTTGTCGATTTCATCTTTGACAGGTAGTCTTCCATTTTTTGGGTAATGGATTCCCAGTCGTCGTTGGTGCGGCAATTGTCCAGAGATGCGGTGTATCCTATAGGCTTGGTATAATCTTTAAAAAGCAATTCGATTTCCTGTTTGATTTTGTCGTTACTGGTTTGAAGGAAAGCCGTTTCAAAATAAATGGTGTTGAGGTCGTTTTGCATCCGAAGCGTAAAATCGAGTATGCATTCCACATCTGCAATCCCCTTTTCTTTTTCGCTTTTTGTCAGGGTCGATGTTATCATATTCGTAAACGTCTCCACTACGGAAACAATCGGATTAGTACCCAATACAGCAGTTAAATCAAGGCTTGTTTTCTTGTCTTTTTTGGCGTTTACTACTTCTTTTAACTTACTGTATTCGGGGTACTGATTGGGGTTTGCTATTTTATTGATTTCATTCAGCGTTCGGACCGATGCAAAATGATGATCCAAACCCAACACCTTTTCATATAAGATCTTGATGATCTGCAATCCTTTTAAATAGCGTATTTTGGATATTTCGTTATTCGTTTCATTTTTCAGAAGAGAAAGCTGTTCCCTGATTGCGTCCTTTTTTATCAAAAGCTCCATTTTTCGTTCCAGATTAGTTTCAGCCACAAGATTTTTACTAATGATTGCCAGCTGATGGTTAAATTCCCAATACCGGTTTTGATGTTGTTCCTTTAACTGGTGCAATTCGATTGCCATTTCGGTAATTAACTCGTGAGGTTCTTTGGCGTTTCCAAACAAATTATGAGACTGAAGTTGCTGTGTCAACAAACACAACAGAAGAACGAACTGGTAATGCATTTTTTTCATTGGAACAACTTTTTCCTTTTAACCTTCTGATAAGGTAAGCGTAACTTTCACGGTGTCTTTACTGATTTGCACGGGATATTTTCCCTTTTTCAGAATTGAATACTTTGCATCCATTTCCAGATAGAGCAAAGTGTTCATATCAAATTTAAAATCCTCGTCCTGAATAAATTCCAAGGTTTCGTTGGGCGTTATTTTGGCGTATTCTTTTCCAAAGAATATTTTTTGCTCCTCGGCGCTAAGTTTGCTGATTTCTATTTGGATCAGCAGCGAATTAGAAGACTGTTTCGTTACATTAAAATTTTTCATGGTGGTTTTATTGGTTTCAGATGACAGTTGAGAGCAGATCCCGAGTCCGCCGATACAGCTTCTGCCGCGAATGTCGAGTTCTAATGTTTTTGCTTCGGTTTGGGCAATAGAAAGGATAGGCAACAACAAAGTTGCCCATAAATAATTTTTTTTCATTGGATTATCGGTTAATACGAAATGTTTCTTAAGCCAGTTGGCACTCCCCCGACAGATTAATTGAGTTTACTAAGAATCTTCTCCTCCGCTTCATTTAGCAGTATACTGTTATTGGTTTTCCAGAATTCCTCCGTAAAATGATTTCCGGCACTGAACAGGCTTCGCTCTTTATGTCGTTTGCTTCGGTCGAAATCGAATTCGCCTTCCTTGTAATCGGAAACCACCATGTCGCTCATGAACTCGAAGGTGTCCTCGAAATCCCCTTTGAAATTGATGTATGCATTTAACTTATTCTGATTGTAAACAAGGATATACTTTTCACCTTCAATTCTGTAACTGGCCTTTCTTTCCTCTTCATATACTTTAAAGCGGAGAAAAACAATGTCAACATCCAGTGCATACATCTTATGTTTGGGCGATTTCCTGATATCCATTTCCAGAATCAGTTTACTTTTGCCATCAAAAACCACCGTTCCCGTGTACAAATGAAATTCCGCATCTTCTTTTGGAAGAATTGTTACTATTTCAATCGAATTGCCTTTATCATCCGTTTTGGTTTCAATCTCAAAGTCGTAACTTTTGCTCTTTAAAATATAATTTATGATTTTAAAATTATAAGCCTCGCGCACTGCATCCCTCACATCGTAAAGATAAAATGACTCCCGATTTTTTTCTCTTTCGCTTGAAGGCACATCCGTCAACTTTATGGCCCGACACTGATTCACATACAGGTCCGAAGCACCACTTTTCCTTTTTATGTTGTAATCCAGTAATCCATCCGAAAAGCTGGTATACTCATCATTTACTTTTACAAATTCCCTATAATAGGTATTAAGCACAATTGATTTTTCCAGTTTTTCTTTTGAAATTTTCATCGCATCTGACAACAGTTCTTTTACCGGTTTAGACCGGACAATGACTTCGGAAAGCTGAAAAGATTTCGGTTCCAGAAAAATTTCGACTTCGTTTTCCCCTGTTTTCAATGTTTGAACAAATACATGATAATTGAGATGACTGAATTGTATTGCGTTGAAATCACCGGAAAATACCAGTCTGAATTTCCCTTCTGAATTGGAGATGGCTCCTAAATTTGAATTTTCGACTCTAATGGATACACTTTCTATTGGGATTAGTGTAGTGGCGTCTTTAATTACTCCGTTTACGATTCTGGTTGTTGCTAACGACAATACGGAAATAAGTAGTAGACAAAAGGTTAGTGTTTTTTTCATGGAATTTGGATTAAAACTGACTTAAAATTTCTCTTTTTTGAGCCAAATCAATTTTAGACCAGATTTCAGCGTTTTGATTATTTACATACATAATGAAAGTACTTTTATCCTTATGCTTGTTTTCATATTCTTTTAAAGTCTGAATAAGTTTCCTTGAGGGTCTTTTAAAAAATGAGTTCCAAAAAACAATAACATAATAATCGGCTTTAGGCAATGTTTCTACAGTACTTTTCTTCCCTTCTAAGGTGTAGATATGATCTAAAAAGAAATTCAACTTTTTATGATCGTTATTTAAGTCTTCAAAATCGATTTTTGGAGGAAAAACATCGAAACAGTTATTAATGTTCCAATTCATCGTGATGGGATCATCAACGTAACAGTTTACTACTTTGAATATCTGATTGTAATCAGAATCGAAATACCTGACCTGAACCGGCTGCGAATCGTCTTTTATTATTTTTTTCAGTTTCGTCTTATATACAGAATCTTTAGCATTAGATAGATCCACTGTTTTTAATTCCTGTGAATAATATTTAATCAATGCTTTTCGGTAGGACGCGGTATCCAAAACAAAACGATTCTCATTGGGAATTTTTTTCTTATCGAACTCTTTTACAATTTCTTTACCCTTTAGCCATTCCGGTGTTGTATCAATTCCAAGTATTGACTGTTTTACCAAGTTGCAGCTATAACAGGCTGCAATTAAAAAAAATAGCACTAATTTTTTCATGATTAAAGCAAAGAAACTGCCTAAAAAACAAATAAATCTATAA
>NZ_DATIDM010000174.1:0-12840 GCF_035456225.1 Flavobacterium sp.
CAGATAATACGGATTATACAGATAACCATCTGACTGATTAAATTCAAAAATCTGCGAAATTCAGCGAAATCAGTAAAATCTGTGTGCTTATATTATTCTGCCACAGATAATACGGATTATACAGATAACCATCTGACTGATTAAATTCAAAAATCTGCGAAATTCAGCGAAATCAGTAAAATCTGTGTGCTTATATTATTCTGCCACAGATAACACGGATATCACAGATGATTACATAACTACTATTTCTTCTTAAGATTCGGAAGAAAATAAGCAATAATACCGATTAACGGAAGGAACGAACAGATGCCGTAGACAAATTCAATGGAAGTCCTGTCGGCCAAATAACCCAGAACAGCTGAACCCAAACCTCCGATTCCGAAGGCAAAACCGAAGAACAATCCGGAGATCATTCCCACTCGTTCCGGCATTAATTCCTGTGCATATACCAAAATGGCCGAGAAAGCGGAAGCGATTATGACCCCGATAGCAACCGAAAGAATTCCGGTCCAGAACAAATTGGCAAACGGCAGCATTAACGTAAACGGAGCGGCTCCCAAAATGGAGAACCAGATGATGTATTTTCGCCCGAACTTATCGCCTAACGGTCCGCCAATTAAAGTTCCCAAAGCAACTGCGCCCAAGAACCAAAACAGATGATACTGCGCCTGCAATACGGAAATATGGAATTTTTCTATCAAATAGAACGTAAAGTAACTCGACATCGAGGACGTATAAAACGACTTCGAAAAAATCAGGATTAGCAATAAAACCACCGACATTTTTACTTTTCGTGGGGAAAGGTCATGATGTTTTTCTGCTGTCTTTTTCTTTGCTTTTAAGGAGATTAGTTTCTGTTGGTACCAAACGGCGATTCGGCTCAACACGATAATTCCGACAACGGCTGCCAGTACAAACCATAAGATATGCGACTGTCCGCGTGGCACAACGATTAATGCTACTAATAAAGGTCCGATTGCTGTTCCTGTATTTCCGCCTAACTGAAAAATGGATTGTGCCAAACCTCGTTTTCCACCCGAACCCAGGAATGCAACTCGTGAAGCTTCAGGATGAAAGATGGACGAACCCACTCCCACCATCGCTACTGAAGCCAATATTAAAGGAAAACTGGAGGCCTGTGAAAGCATGATAATTCCGCTGAGCGAGAACAACATTCCGAAGGCCAATGAATACGGTTTCGGTTTTTTATCGGTATAAATCCCAACAAAAGGCTGCAACAAGGAAGCGGTTACCTGATACGTAAAAGTTATAAGGCCGACTTGCGTGAACGTCAAAGCATAATTCGCTTTCAAAACGGGATACATCGCAGGGATCACCGCCTGCAGCAAATCGTTTATCAGATGCGCAAAACAGATGGAGAACAGTATGGAATACACTGTAGTTTGTGATACCTTTTTCTCTTCAATCGTTGCGGTTGCTGTTGTTGTCTTCATTTAGATATGTTGTAAAACGTAATACCAAAATAGTAAAGTGATGAAAGAAATCGGGATTCCGAAACCAATCATCATGCTGCTCAATTTAGGCTTCAATCCGTAGGTTGATGCTACTATTGTCCCGGTAATCATTGGTGCCATGGCCGCTTCGAATACTGAAACCTGAACTTCCTGCCCTTTTCCGCCCAAAAGCACTACATACAGCAGATAGAAAAAAGCCGGAGTGATGATTAATTTGAAAAGCAACCCCAGGGAAAGAAACCCATAATGCTTACTTTTTCTGTCGAATTCCAATTGCATTCCGACCGAAACAAGGGCTATCGGTGTGACTGTACTTCCCAAACGCTGAAAAACCGATTGCAGCATTTGGGGGAAATCCGCATCGAGAAGAACTAACGCGCAGGAAATCGCAAAAGCTATGAATGGCGGAAAAAACAGTATTTTCTTCAGTATGGTATTGGTACTTGCTGTTCCGCGAGAGCACATGGTTGCCACAAGAACTGCCAAAGTCGAAACCACCACAAACGATCCGGGCTGGTCTACAATAACGGCTGTTTCCAACGCCTGTTTTCCGTAAACGGCTTCAACGACAGGAAAACCAACAAACGAGGTATTCCCCAGTCCGGCTGTAATAATTAAACACCCCATGAGCTTTTTGGACCATCCGAACAATTTCCCTAAAGTTGTAAAAAAAATATACGACAGTGCAAAACCCAGCCAGGCAATCCCCAATGGAAACAACAGTTTCGAACTGATTTCAAGTTTCGGGATATAATACAACGCAACGGCCGGAAGCGATATATAAATAACGAATTGGTTAAGCGTTTTATAGCTCAAAGAAGGAAATACTGCACTTTTTTTTAGTAAAAAGCCCAAAAGCATGCAGACGAAAATGAGTAAGATATTATCCATGGTAATGTAACGCCGGACAAAATTACGAGTAAATCCAATATGAGACGGGGGTTTTCTTTTTTTAACGTAATTTTAATTCAAATCAAAAGTATGATTTCTGTATCCAAAAAAGCAGAATCATCAAATATCCTTGAAAAGCATGCCCTTTTTCCTTATTTTTACTCTCTAATTCATTTCTGTGGCACTCAAAAAAACACATCCTTCGGCTTTAAAAGAAAATGATGGTATTGAACAACCGGATAGCATCAGTACTTCGTCTGTACAACATATCCAGCAATTCCGAAGAAAACAACCTACTGCCGATGAATTAGTTACCAACATCCTTAAAGGAGATAAAGTTGCTTTGAGCCGTGCCATAACTTTAGTAGAAAGCACGAGTTCTTCCCATTTAGAAAAAGCCAACGAAATCATTAAAGGTTGTTTGCCTTTTGCGAATAACTCCATGCGAATAGGAATTACAGGAGTTCCCGGCGTTGGGAAAAGTACATTTATCGAAGCGTTTGGAAAATACCTTACATCGATTGGAAAGAAAGTGGCAGTTTTGGCCGTAGATCCGAGCAGTTCGATTTCACACGGAAGTATTTTGGGGGACAAAACCCGAATGGAAGAATTGGTAAAAGACGAAAACGCTTATATCCGACCAAGTGCTTCGGGTGAAAGTCTGGGTGGTGTGGCCCGAAAAACACGTGAAGCAATTATCCTTTGTGAAGCCTGCGGATTTGATACGATACTGATTGAAACCGTTGGTGTGGGTCAAAGTGAAACGGCCGTTCACTCTATGGTTGATTTCTTTTTACTGTTGAATTTAGCCGGAGCCGGTGATGAATTACAGGGCATAAAACGCGGCATCATGGAAATGGCCGATGCCATCGTAATCAACAAAGCCGATGGCGATAATGTCAAACGCGCCCGATTGGCTAAAGTCGATTTCAACCGAGCGTTACACCTGTTCCCGTTAAAAAGTTCTGGCTGGTCGCCAAAAGCAAATACCTGCAGTGCCCTGACCAATGAAGGGATATCCGATGTTTGGGAAACGATTACTGATTATTTTACTTTAACAAAAGAAAACGGTTTCTTCGACAAAAAACGTAAGGAACAAAGTCAGTACTGGATGCTGGAAACCATCAACGAACAGTTAAAACTGAATTTCTACAGCAATCCTAAAATCCAGAAACTACTTGAAGAAAACAAAAAAGCGGTACAAAACAATGAGATTTCACCGTTTGCAGCCGCTCAAATTTTGTTGAAGTCGTATTTTGAGTGATCAGTCGCAGTTTACTGTCGCAGTCGCAGTTTACAGTTTCAGTTTTTAGTTACAACCGAATTTGCTAGGGTTGTTAATCATGAAATTGATCAGTTTACCTATCTCGATTGTTTTATCGTTTAGTTTTTTAAATTCTTCATCGCTGATATATTCACATTGCAGCGCAAACTCCAGCCAAACGCTGGATTCTGAATTTTCACCATCACTATCAGTTAATTTACTGATGAAATGATTAACGTATCTCCGTTTTCTATAGGATTCGGCAATATTTGCACAAACACTTCTTGAAGAACGTCTGATTTGATCAGTTAATGAATATTTCTCTTCTTTCGGGAATGATTTGGAAACTTCATAAATTTCCATAGCAAGCGAAAAAGCCTTTTGGAAGGCTAATAATTCTTTGAAATCCATAAAAACTGTTTGGCGTATAAAATAAAAACTAAAACTGTCTACTAAAACTATTCACTGAATGCTGTGACTGTATACTGCAACTGAGACTGAATACTGCGACTGAATACTGCGACTGAAAACCGCGACTGAAAACTAACTACTCCTCGTAACGTTTCATCTCCCTGTCGTAGAACTCGCCCGCGTGGTTGATTAGTCTTTCCATTTCCGCTTCGATTTCCTCTTCTTCTTCTTCATCCAATTCTTCTAAAAACTCAATTTCATCGTCTTTTAAATTGATGATAAAACGAGGGTAATCCAAGTGAATGATGAAGATATCGTCCGGAAAATCAGTATTGTCTGCTATTACAAATTTTGGTAATTCCATATATTTTGAATTATGAGTTATGAGTTAATAAATTACGAATTATGGATTGCTAACTTCTATTTTCTAATTTCAAATCCCGAGCAATCAACTTATTACTCAAATGATTAAAGCGAAGATACAAAAATATTGCCGCTGCCGTTAAACCCGCTAAAAGTCCGATCCAGATTCCCACTGCTTTCAAATCTGTATACAATCCTAAATAAATCGAAATCGGAAAACCGATAAGCCAGTACGAAACAAAGGTCATATACATTGGGATTTTCACGTCCTGCAAGCCACGAAGCGCTCCTAAAACCACCACCTGAATACCATCTGAAATCTGGAAAATAGCGGCTATAATTATCAATTGGGAGGCGATGGAAATCACTTCGGAATTGTCTTTCAAATGAGCTAAATCATGAGCATTCATGAACATTTCCGGTAAATATTGATGAAAAACAACAAAAACAAGGGCAAAAAATACCTGAACGATAAGCGCCAGCAACAATATGGAACGCGCTACGATTCGTAATCCGACAAAATCCTGCGACCCTTTAAAATTCCCCACACGCACCATTCCTGCCACTCCGAATCCGGACACGAACATAAAGGTAAATGTCGCCAAACTCAGTGCAATCTGATTGGCCGCCTGACTGGTTGTTCCTACTACACCCGAAAGCCATACAGCACCGGTAAACAAGGCCACTTCAAAAAACATCTGCATCGCTGAAGGAAAACCAAGATTCACAATTTTACGCACAATATCTTTTCGGAATTCATCGAATGAAAACTTTTCAAAATAAGTCTGAAAACGCTCTTTATGTTTTAAGGAGAAGTGAATGAAAATCAGCATCACAAAACGGGAAATCACTGTTCCGTATGCCGCGCCCAGCATTCCCATTTTCGGGAAAAACCAAAGTCCGTAAATGAGTACAATATTTAAAAACACATGGACGATGTTACACAGCAGGTTCGCCCACATGGCCACTTTCGTCTCCGATTTACCATCAGCGAATTGTTTGTACCCCTGAAACATGATTAACGGAATCAATGAAAAAGCCACTACGTCCAAAAAAGGTTTAGCCATTTCTACAACGGCTGCCGGCTGACCCATGTAAACGATCAGCGGTTTTGAAAAGTAGATTATCGAAAACAATGCGATTCCTAAAATGGTACATAAAACCAATCCGTGATGGAAAATGGTTCGTTCTTTATCTACGTTTTTTTCACCGTCGGCTTCCGCAACCAAAGGAGTAATCGCTGTGGAAAACCCGATTCCGATTGACATGGCGATAAATACGAAACTGTTTGCCAGAGAAGCTGCCGCCAATTCGGTCGGACCTAATTTTCCAACCATGATGTTGTCGACAATCCCCACTAAAGTATGTCCCAACATTCCGAGAATAATCGGATAGGCTAATTTTAAATCATTGGAGAACTCTTTGGTGTAAACAGACAAACGCATTTTTTAAATTTTGCGCAAAGGTAAGCACTTGGTTTTCGGAAAATGGTATCGGAAATTAAAAATTTAACTGAATTTTGATTTTTACGTAAAAATTTAAAAGTCAAAACAATACCTCATCAAAACAGAAAACAAAAAATATTTTAACATTTCCCAACAAACTAAAAAACTGATTTTTCTGTTCTCATACTGAAAAACTAACCCCAAATGTATATTTAGTATGACAAAGATCCCCAAAATCAAAAGTCTGTTTGCTATTGTAGCAGTCCTATTATTTTCCATCGAAACAAAAGCACAGCAAGATGACCCTCCTCTTAAACCAGAGTACCTGCGTCACTGGCGCATCGGATACGGACTCAATCTCGGCCTTCCTTTCAACAATGATTACAATTTCAGTTTAGGAGCCGATGCCCGTTTACAATATGACATCACGACCAAAACATCATTGGCTTTTACAACAGGATACAATCATCTGTTCAGTCCTGACAAGGATTCCGGGTTTATTCCTGCCAAATTAGGTTTCAAATCGTTTTTAGGCAACCAGTATTACGTGTTGGGCGAAGCAGGTGGCGCTTTTGGAGTGACAAAAGAACTGGGCAACTCTTTTTTATGGGCACCGGGAATTGGAGTGGCCACCAAACACATCGACATCAGTCTGCGGTATGAAAACTATTCCGATTTTAATCTGGGACAAATTTCACTGCGACTGGCCTATGGTTTCAGTTCAAAAAAAATCAACAACTATCAAAACAAGAAGCTGAAAAACAAAAAAACGCCTCGATAGGCGTTTTTTTTACTTCCTTAACTGCTCACGGTACGTCGCAAAATTGGCCTTTACTTTTTCGTCCAGTTCCGGTTCTTTGATATCGGCGTACTGTTTCATTTCTTCCCAGATAATCTTGGCCACCATGTAACGCGCCATTTCCTTATCATCGGCAGGAATCACATACCAAGGCGCATATGGTTTTGAAGTTTTATTGATGGCTTCTTCGTAAAACTTCATATAATCATCCCAACGGTCCCTTTCTTTCAGATCTCCGGGAGAAAACTTCCAATGATGTTCCTCTTCTTCCAGTCTTCTTAAAAGGCGTTTGCGCTGCTCTTCTTTACTCATGTGAAAATAAAACTTCAGGACGATGGTTCCGTTTTGCGTGATATGCTTCTCAAAATTATTGATTTGTTCGAAACGGTTTTCCCAAAAATCGGCCGGGATGTCTTCCACTTTTTCAATTCCGGGCAGGTTTTCGTTTAAAATATATTCCGGATGCACCCGGGTAACTAACACATTCTCGTAATGCGTTCGGTTAAAAACCGCAAATTTTCCTTTTTCCGGTAATGCCAAATAGTGGCGCCATAAGTAATCGTGTTCCAGTTCGGTAGAATTTGGTATTTTAAAACTGTGCACCACCACGCCACGCGGATTAAACTCCTTAAAAACCTCCCGAATCAGGCTGTCTTTCCCTGAGGTATCCATACCCTGAAGGCAGATTAGAACCCCGTACCTGTTGTGGGCATACATCACGTCCTGCAACTCACTCAGTTTAGCCTGAACTTTATCGAGTTTCTCTTCTTTTTCTTCATCGTCGATATGGGTTTGCAATACCGTTGGAAAATCATTGATATAAAAAGGAACGGTAATTTTAAAATTGTCGGGATTAAATACTGCCATCTTTTTTCAGTTTATATTAGTAAATATAAGTATTTTTAGGAGCTTTTTAGCTACGCTGAATCTAAAGATTTCCCGCTAGAGTATTATTATTTCACTACTTACCAAAGCAAGAAAATGATTTTCTCTACAATCGGGGCTAAACCAAAAAAACGCAAAATGCATAAATTCACTTTAGAAATCCTTTTTCAAATCATAGGGATTGGTTCCGCTTCCGGACTTATTTATAAAGACAACAATCTGTTTGTTATTGGCGACAATAGCAACTATTTGTATGAATACCAAATACCTACTCAAGAATTAAAACTCCATGCGTTAACTGAAAATCCATCGGAAAACATTCCAAAAGCAAACAAACCCGATTTTGAAGCAGTAACCGAATACGATGGAAAACTATATGTTTTCGGTTCCGGATCAACAGAGAACCGAAACAAAATGGTGACGATTGACTCAAAATCAAAGAAATTCATCTCCTCAACAGATTTGAGCGATTTGTATCTCGTGATGCAATCCTTTGCCGAATTACCACAGAACGACCTCAACATAGAAGGAGCAGTGTATAATGGAACGGATTGGTTCTTATTTAACCGGGGTAACGGTGCTAAAGGAAAAAATATCGTTTTCACAGTTCAGGGAAAGAATCTTACCGAAGAGTTCAACGTCATCTCAACCGAATTTGAACTGCCAAAAATAAAAGGTATACAGGCGAGTTTTACCGATGCCATTTTGGTGAAAAAGAAAATTTATTTTCTGGCCACGGCTGAAAACACGACTTCAACATACAATGACGGAGAGGTCTTGGGCAGTTTTATCGGCTGCATCGATCTTGAAAAAATGGAAATCGATTTCATTCAGAAAATTACCGACACCATTAAATTTGAAGGTTTAGCATTGTATCAGGAAACGCACATGGATATCACGTTTCTGCTTTGTGAGGACAATGATACGGGCGAATTAAAAACTTCTGTTCACAAATTGATTCTGAATAAAAATTGATTCTTTAAACAAACGGAAAAGGAACTATATAATATAAAGAGTTCCCTTTTCCCTTTTCCCTTCTCCCTTCTCTCTTTCCTCTATTCTCTATTCCCACAACTGACCTTTTATCGGATTTAAATAAAATATCATATAATTTTTACTACAAACTATCTGATATTCTGATTTTTATAGTAACTTTAAGTGTTAAATCTCTTATTTATGAAAAACAAGACCATTAAAGGAGTGTTATTAGGAAGTATACTAACCTTGATGTTTTCCTGTAATACCAAAAAAGAAGAAACCGCAGCACCTGTGGTAGACAAAGAACAAATAAAAAAAGAAATACAGGCCAAGGAAGACGAATTTGCCGCAACGTATAATGCCGGCGAGCTCAAAGACATTGGTTATTATGCCGACGATGCGACGACTTTCTTTCAAAACAGACCTCCTTTGGTTGGTAAACCGGCCATCATCGAGTTTTTAAAATCCGATTTGAGTACAAGTTCTACTAATAAAATCTCATTTCAAACCAACGATGTCTTTGTATCTTCCGACGGTAATCAGGTTGTGGAAGTTGGTGCTTATAAAGTAGTTGATTCCACGAATGCTACAATTAACAGCGGAAATTATATGAGTTTGTTTGAAAAAAGGGATGGCAAGTATGTGTGTGTAAGAGATATGAGTGCTTCTGAAATGCCTATAAAATAATAATCTCAAACAATATAAACAATAAGAGGGAGAACAGTTGTTCTCCCTCTTTATTTCGTTACCCTTATAATTTCAACTGATTATCTTCTACGGCCTCCGCCTCCGCCGCCTCCGCCACGCATTCCGCCACCGCCACCACTGAATCCTCCACCTCCGCTGTAGCTGCCACCACCGCTTCTGGTACGACCTGATGATCCCATTGATGAGGAACCCGTCGAAGGTCGTGAAGAAGAACCGGAATAACCTGAAGACTGGCGAGTTGATGGTGAAGTACCCGCTGAAGGACGATTACCTCCTCGGTCGGAAGTCCCGGCTGAAGGTCGATTACCTCCTCGATCTGAAGTTCCAGCTGATGGGCGGTTGCCACCACGATCATTGGTTCCTGCAGAAGGGCGATTTCCTCCCCGATCGGAAGTACCAGCAGAAGGACGATTGGAAGTCCTGTCACTAACACCGCCACTGTTTCGGTAACTTCCGTCCCGATTGTATTGGTTTACTGTATTTGACCGATTTCGGTTACCATTATAGTTATTGTATGTGTTATGATTGTGCACTACTGTCGTATTGTGATAATACCCACCGTGATGATGGTGGTAATGATTATGAGCGTAAATCCCGAATGCCATTACTGTAAATGCTGCGAAATAGGGAGGATAATATCCGTAATAATACGGAGGATAATAAGGCACATAGGCTGGTGAATAAACGTATTGAACGATAGGCGCCTGTTCGACAACTACAGTGGTTGTTGACTGCTGTGCCTGTTGAGTCTGTTGGGTTTCTGTCTTAACAGGATCTTCTCCGGTATAACCGGGATTGGGGGTTTCCTTTCCTCCTTTTGGCTCCACTATATAATCCTTTCCGTATAAATCCTCATCCCCGACAATCTGCATGGTAACTTTTCCTGCTTTATCTTTATCCAATAAAATTGCAGCCACATCCTGCGTTTCATTTTCTTTTACATCAACCTGCAGAACGAACGTAAAGTTATCCCCGTCTTTCTTGGTGGTCACTTTAATAAAATCAACTTTCTTGTCTTTGTTCAGGTCCAGATTATTAATTTTCTTCTGTGAATCGTTAAGTGATTTTTCAAAAGCCTCGATGGTTTTTGATTTTTGGAAAACATCCAAAACCGCATACAAATCCAAACCATCTCCCGGCAATCCTAACCCTTCCGGCTCCTGTCCTTGTTTCTTGTCTTGTGAATAAACGGATACACTCAGAATACCAATCACAAAAAGGATGACTATTTTTATCTTGTTTCTCATAAAACTATAATCTTTTAATTACAACTTATCCAACTAAAGTTACAAAAAAAACTTTTACCTTACTGAAAAACAACCAGTTAATACTATCAATTTCCTACAAAACATATTTTTTAATCGTTCAAAAACAGTTTACTCATTCAAAAAGGTTTTCATCTTACTGTTTTTCTTTTAATGATGCAACGAATAAAAAACAAATGCAGACAAAAAGAAAACCCCCAGACAATTTTTATTGTCTGGGGGTTTCAGAATTGTGTGTAAAGGTATTAGTTCACGATTAATTTCTTAACCTCAACCTGTTTGCCTTTTTGGATTTTAACCATATAAACACCTGTTCTTAAGTTGTTTTGGTTAAATTCAACAAGATTCTCTTCTGCAGTTCTTTCCGCTACTTTTTTCCCTAACATATCGAAAACAACAATTTCAGATCCTGCTAAATCATCACCTTCCACTGTAAAGTGTCCGTTTGATGGATTTGGATATACGTTGATTTCATTCTTGGAAACAATATCATCAGTAGACAATAATGTATTCACAGAGAAACTATAATCTACACCTCCACCAAAATCAGGGTTGATGGTTTTAATAACATTATTGGAAGCATCCAGTATCTTAAGAGAACCTGTTCCTTGTCCGGTATTTGCCCACCAGTATAAACCATCTTTTCCAGTATCGTTAACTCTCAAACGGTAACAACCATTAGTAACTTGAGGCGACTGATAAGTATAAGTGTATGTTGTGTTTGCAGTAGAAAATGTTTTACTGTCAACTGCCGTACCGCTTGAATTGTAAAGCGTATAATTGTTTTGGAATGGTTGATTGTTTGTTCTCAATTGGATCTTAAATACCGATGGCATAACATCAGGTAAGCTGAAACTGGAAACCACCTTATTATTATTTGCATATCCGTCTGTACCTCCATTTACTGTGTTGATTTTTGCAGTAAATTTATTATTGGTACTGCTAACCCCTACGTTCCATAAGTTACTTATCGGTAAAAGAACATCCGTAGTAGCCATGGAAGCTAACGAACCTGTCCAAGTGTATGTTTGATGTGTAGCGGCATTGTTAATCCAATACTCAAATACAACCGAATTCAAAGTATTTGCCCCTGTGTTTCTAATGGTAATAATTGGCCTTTCACACATTGGATTGATTCTTTGAAACTCGGCATTGGCGTTATTAGGTGCTTTAATTTGTTCGATTGAAGCATCCACTGTAAAATTCGGAGCACCATATCCAACAATTTGGTGTGTAACAATGTAATTATAAGCACCTACACCCGGAGCAGAAGTTCTATAATCCAAATTAATAGAAGCACCTGGAGTGACATTTGGCGTCAAATCCTGTTCTTTCATCAATGATCTTTGACCAGGACACCATCCTTGTCTGTCATAAACCCATGTTCCACCTTGAGGATAGATAGGATTTTCAGAACATGATTGCGAAATAACCCAGTTGTATCTCTCCACGTTGTTCATTAAAATCTTGTGGTAAATCTGTCCGCCATTTTGCTGGAACTCACCCTCATTTCCGTGACCGGTAATCGACGATTTCAATTTGAATGAAGTAGCCGACGGACTGAATGTGAAGTTATTAGTCGTGAATTTAGAACCATTGTTGATATTAGCAATACTAACATTCCCCATACGGAAATGACCTTGCCATACCTGATCGTACTGTATTACATTTCTTGGAGGTGTTCCCACAATGAACATAAACTCCATATCCATTTCTTCCTGCCACTTACCTCCATTAACTACCAATTGCTTGTTACCTTTTAGCAATTTAACGTAATCAGACATATCGAAGTACCATGATTTACCGTTCGGACCTAAATCCAATCCGTTACCGTAAGGCGAAACAAACGACATAATTTCATTATAGAACGGATATCTTTTGTAGTAATCCAAGTCCACAATCGCTAAAGTTCCCTCCGGTGTAATAGGAAGCGTTGTTATCAAGGCTCCTGTATCTCCATTATAAACATTTTCTGGTGTAGTATCGAACATGAAAGTCGTAGCTACAGTATTTATAACGTCATTTCTCATCGGCATTATACCTTCCATAGAAGTAATCGAGTAGCTTTTAACCGTTTTTTTACTTCTTGGATAAGAAAAACGAGATACCACATCCGTTACAGTTTGGCTATATGTTCCGCGGTAAAAAGTAATATTCGGTAAAACAGAAGATTCAGTAAAAGTTGTTGTTAGCTGATCGCCTCTTTCAAAATCCCAAGCCAAATTTGCCCCTTGAGAAA
Source organism: Flavobacterium sp. (assembly GCF_035456225.1). Classification (GTDB taxonomy): domain Bacteria; phylum Bacteroidota; class Bacteroidia; order Flavobacteriales; family Flavobacteriaceae; genus Flavobacterium. The sequence continues at coordinate 12,724 of NZ_DATIDM010000174.1, forward strand.
CCACACCATTTTTAGCGTCGGTTACAGTCTGTCCGGTCATTTCATCCAACTTGTAATAAGCTACTAGATTAGCGTAGTCAGGATGTGTATTATCGATTGACTTATTTTTACAGGCCG
>NZ_DATIDM010000175.1:0-14865 GCF_035456225.1 Flavobacterium sp.
AGTAAAAGATATCAATCTTGCTGCTTGGGGAAGAAAAGAAATTGAATTGGCTGAAGCTGAAATGCCAGGATTAATGGCACTTCGCGCTGAATATGGTGCAAGCCAGCCGTTAAAGGGCGCAAGAATCGCAGGATGTTTACACATGACTATCCAGACAGCGGTTTTAATCGAAACATTAATTCACCTTGGCGCTGAAGTAACTTGGTCTTCTTGTAACATTTTCTCTACGCAGGATCAGGCTGCTGCTGCCATTGCTGCTGCAGGAATCCAGGTTTATGCTTGGAAAGGTCTTAATGAAGAGGAGTTTGACTGGTGTATCGAGCAAACATTATTCTTCGGTGAAGAAAGAAAACCATTGAACATGATCTTGGATGATGGTGGTGACTTAACGAACATGGTTTTCGACCGTTACCCTGAATTGATCCCTGGCATCAAAGGTTTATCAGAAGAAACTACAACCGGAGTTCACCGTTTATACGAAAGAATGAAAAACGGAACTTTATTCATGCCGGCTATCAACGTGAACGATTCGGTTACAAAATCGAAATTCGATAACAAATACGGATGTAAAGAATCGGCTGTAGATGCGATCCGTCGTGCTACTGACGTTATGTTGGCTGGTAAGCGAGTGGTTGTTTGCGGGTATGGTGACGTTGGTAAAGGAACTGCGGCTTCTTTCCGTGGAGCAGGTTCTATCGTAACAGTTACTGAAATCGATCCAATCTGTGCTTTACAGGCGGCTATGGACGGTTTTGAAGTTAAAAAATTAGACACTGTGGTTGGAAATGCGGATATCATCATCACAACGACAGGAAACAAAGACATCGTTATCGGGAAACATTTCGAGGCGATGAAAGACAAAACCATCGTTTGTAACATCGGTCACTTCGATAACGAAATCGATATGGCTTGGTTAAACAAAAACCACGGTGCTTCTAAAATCGAAATCAAACCTCAAGTTGACAAATATACTATCGCAGGAAAAGACATCCTTATCTTGGCAGAAGGCCGTTTGGTAAATTTAGGTTGTGCTACAGGTCACCCGTCTTTCGTAATGTCGAACTCGTTCACGAACCAGACTTTGGCTCAATTGGAATTATGGAACAATTCGGCTAACTACAAAAACGAAGTGTACATGTTACCGAAACACCTCGATGAAAAAGTAGCTTCTTTACATTTAGCTAAATTAGGTGTTGAATTAGAGACTTTAAATGACGAGCAAGCTGCTTATATCGGCGTAGACGTTAAAGGTCCGTTCAAACCGGAATATTACAGATATTAATCAGTAAACAGTTGACAGTATCAGTCGACAGTTGACTTAGATAACTTAAAAAACCCTTGCAGTGATGTAAGGGTTTTTTGTTTGTCTGCACTGAAACAAAATTTCGTTTTGAAAAAAGCTATTTAAATGCGTATCGGACATTTCAACCGAAAAACATATTTCTATCAAAAAAATTGTACAATAACAAATAACTGATTACTTTTAATATACCGAATAAACATCTGTTTATCAACCATATAAATACGAGTTATGGCCTTGAAAAAAATAACTACGCTATTTGCCCTATTATTTTTGTTAAGCGCTTCGCAAATCATTTTTGCACAAGACAAAAAACCTAAAGTCGTATTGGTACTCAGCGGTGGCGGCGCCAAAGGAATTGCGCATATTCCGCTTTTACAAAAACTCGATTCCCTGCACATAGTCCCGGATCTTATCGTCGGGAACAGTATGGGGAGCATCATTGGAGGACTGTATGCCATGGGTTATTCGGGAGACAGTATCGCAAGTATCAGCAAAAATATCGATTGGGACAAAATTGTTGGAGGCGGCCTGTCATTGAGAAACGTGAGCGTGGAAGAAAAAAGGGAGTTTCAGCGGTATTTGGCCGGGATGGGGTTTATAGACGGAAAACTAAAAAGCACCGGTTCCATAATAAACGATCAGAACTTACGGGAATTCCTATTCGAACTGACGTATCCTGTTTACAATATCAAAGATTTTGACGATTTGTCGATACCCTTTCGGGCTATGGCAACCGATTTAGTCGAAGGAAAAGAAGTTATATTAAGCAACGGCAGTTTGGCTTTTGCCATGAGGGCGAGTATGTCCCTGCCCGCTGTTTTCAAGCCTATGCCATATGGAGAAACCCTTTTGGTCGACGGTGGGGTGATGAATAATTTCCCAACCGATGTAGCCAAACAAATGGGCGCTGATATCATAATCGGAAGCGATGTGGGCGGAGGAATGGAACCCAAAGAAAAACTGGACAATATTGTAACAATTCTGATGCAAACCAGTACATTTCCGAGCAATATTAAAAATCCGGACAACAAGGCACTTTGCAACATCTTGGTCGATCATCTGCCCAATCTGCGCTTTTCGACCGCTGATTTTGAAAAAAGCAATGAAATCTACCAGGACGGTAAAATTGCCACAGCACAAAATCTTCCTGCTTTAGTCGAATTGGCTAAAAAGTTAAAAGGTTTCACACAAAAGACGCACCAGCTGCCCAAAACCAGCAATGAATTCGTTATCGACACCATCATTTACAAAAATATCAGCAAAGAAAACCTTCCCCTCGTCATTGCCCGATCCAACATCAAAACACATACAAAATACAATACCAAAGACTTGATCGGAAGTGTCAACAGGGCCATGGGCACCATGCTTTTCAGCCAAATCGCCTATAATCATTTTATTTATGACGACAATAAACTGGGAATAATTTTAAACGGATTTGAACAGCCAAAAAACCAACTCAATGCCTCATTGCATTATGACACATACCGAGGCGTAGGATTGATTCTTAATTACACCGCCAGAAATGTCCTTGCCCGATCTTCCCGCCTGCTCGTTACCGCAGATATTGCAGAGCAACCAAAAGGCAGGGTTAATTTTCAGAAAAATTTCGGAAAAAAGAAAGAATGGTGGTGGTGTTCTGAACTTTATGGAGCGTTCCTGAAACAGGAAATTTTCATCGATGGTAATTCAGCCGATAACATGCTGTATCGCGCCCTTGAATTTAATAACGAATTCAACAAAAATATAAACTCATTGCAAAGCTATATTGGTTTTGCCCTTAACTACAGTTACGCGGAAATAAAACCAAAATACGACCCAACCTACAATCCCAATGTATTTTCCCTCGTAAACTACAATTTTAACAACGTAGAGGCCAACCTGCATTACTACCATAACGATATGGACAAAGTTTTCTTTGCCACCAAAGGAACCATCTTAAAAGGCAACATAAGCCGTTCCTTATTTACAGATGCCTATGCCTCTTTTTCCGACCCAACCATAGCAACAATTTCCAGTACCACCAATGGTTTCACCAGATTTGGTTTCGGAATTGAAAAACGAATGTTGTTAAAAAAGAAAATCACCGGAATGTTCGGAGTGGATGCCAATTTTATGCTTCTGGATAACCTAAAAAGCGACCAGGCTTCCTTTACGGATTTTGGATATGCTTCAAAATATTTTTTAGGAGGCATTATTCCGATTTCGGGCAGTAACCGTTTTACGTTTGCAGGTCTGAATGAAGACGAGCTCAATGTGACCCAATTTATGGGAGTTAAACTCAGCGCACAGATAAATCCCATGGGCAAATTTTATTTGACACCTCATTTTAATATTGCAACCGTAGGCTTTGATGGTTTTAATCAGTACATCAAAAAAGCTTTTAGTCCGAATGGAAACTGGGACGAGAACACCGAACCAAGTCTTGTCTTGTCTGGTGGTGCCGCTGTTTCGTATCTATCCATTTTAGGCCCTATCCATTTTGACGTTTCATGGATTAATGATATTGACAAAGCGAGATTATTTTTCGGCGTTGGATATTCGTTTAATCCGTAACCCCAAGCGCACGGATTTACACTCAACAATAGTGCGGAAATTTTTTTGTGTCCGGACAGAAAGACACAAAGTAAGTTCCAAAATTCACAATTAAATACCAAACTTTGTGGGCACGGATTGCAAATCCGCACTATCGGGTCAATCTGCGACATCTATGGTCTAATGTATTATGCATATAACACTTATGTCCACACGGTAGCCGTAAAAAGTTAGTATTTTCTATTTGGACAAAACCAATGATTTGGCAATCACTAAGTATTGAAAGTCTTAAAAAAGCAATCAACGAAACGCAACCGTGATTTTTTCCGAGATTGCGTCGTAATCCGAAGTAGTTAACGTGCTTTTCTTTTTGCGCATAGCAATTAACACATCGCTTCCTTTAATAATTTGAGCTACAAACTCCCGAGTATCTTTCGAATAATTGAATGACAACTTTGTCCAGTAATAACGTAGTATCGGCGATTGCATCCACATCAAATAATTATTTATCCAGACTTCTTTGCCGGTCGTATCATATTCCCCGGTAGTGAGAAAGTCTTCCATAGACTGAAAAAGCCGAAGTGAATAATAGACTTCTAATTGTTTTCTTTGAAGTGGATCGTATTCTTTAGGCATTTCCATCCCAAAATCAGCATCAGGAACCATACTGGAATACAGAAAATAGCTTTCAGGATATTTTTGAAGCAATTCACTTTGAGGATCCAGCCAATTGTGCTGAATATTCTGCACGGTATTATAGGCAGCCTTATTCTCTTCAATCCGGTCATTGGAACGAACGGACACATAAATATTATAAATCACAAGGAAAAAGGAAAGCGACGCCATCAGACGAAGTGACAATTCCAACTTTTTTTCAATGGGAACATCCAGCTTCTTAATTAATTCATAGCCCACCACATAAACCACTATTAACACAGCGGTTATAACAAATATTTCAACCTGTGAATGGGAACTGAACATCACCCAAAAAATTAAAGATTGCAATACAAGTTACGAAATTAACAAGGATTACTACCTGAAAAGCCACTGAAAAAACACATAGACAACAGAATAACAATAGTTTACCTAAAACGCCACCTTCAAAATTACTGTCAGGAACCACAATTCTGAAATTTATGACCTCAAAACAGTGTCAGAATTTACTTTAATTATTTATGGTTTTTTCTTACTTTTGAAACAAAGAAAAAGCAAGCTGAAAAAAACAATTTTGGCATTAGTCCTATCAGCAACATTACTTTCCTGTACCATTCAAGGCTTAACAAATGACTATAGTAAACTCAGCGTTGAAAACAAGGCCAAAGTGGTTCCTCTTGAAAATTTCGAAAACTTAAATACGGAGCAGATTTACAAAATCAATGCGCAACAACTAAAAAGCGAATTAGCCAAACATCCACAATCTTTGGTTTATATCTTCAAAAATGGCTGCACATCCGATTTATGCAAACCCATGTATGTCTATGAAAATTTCGCCAACAAAAAGGGTTATAAACTTTTTTTGGTCATGAATGGCTATGACGGTCTTAATTCTACTTTAGATCGAAGAATCAGCTTTAAAAGCCCATTATTCTCAATTGATAACAATTTCTACGAAAGCAAATACCGAATTACTTATACACGTTATTTCGAAAACGAATTAACCGGTAAGCCGAGAGAGACAAAAAGGGGAGAATATTTAGGCAATCTTTATTTCTTTAAAGGAAGTCAATTAGAAAAAATCGAGAGAGATTTACCAAAAAGCTAAAAAACAAAAAACCCATTCTAATCAGAATGGGTTTTTATATTATTATAAGAGTATTTCTTATGCTTCGAATGGAACTACAGAAACAAATGACTTGTTGTCACCTTTTTTCTGAAATTTCACTACTCCATCAACTTTTGCATGTAAAGTATGATCTTTACCCATGTAAACGTTTTCACCTGGATTGTGCTTAGAACCTCTTTGTCTTACGATAATGTTTCCAGCGATTGCAGCTTGACCACCATAAATCTTAACACCTAAACGTTTCGATTCTGATTCTCTACCATTCTTGGAACTACCGACACCTTTCTTGTGAGCCATGACGTACTAGTTTTTAATGTTAATTATTCTTCTGTAGCTTCCGCTTTTTTAGTCGTTTTTTTCTTTGTAGCTCCACCTGCAACGATACCTTCGATTACAATTTGAGTTAAAGATTGTCTGTGACCGTTTTTCTTTTTGTAACCTTTTCTTCTTTTCTTTTTGAAAACGATTACTTTATCACCTTTTAAGTGTTGTAACACTTTGGCTTCTACTGAAGCACCTTCTACAGCTGGGGCGCCTAAAGTTACATTTCCGTTATCGTCTAATAAAAGAACTTTGTCAAAAGAAACTTTTGCTCCTTCTTCTACTGCTAAACGGTGAACATAAACCTTTAAGTCTTTGCTTACTTTGAATTGTTGCCCTGCTATCTCTACGATTGCGTACATAACAATAATGTTTAATTAATTTTTTAAGTCCGCAAATATACAACTATTTCTTTATCATACAACCTTACTGCTAAAATTTACTTCTAAAAACTTTAAAATCAGTCGAGTTAAAAAAAAAGTTAATGAAGATTGTAACAAAATCACGATATTGTATACACATTCCTTTATTATATAATAATCTAATAACTCTTATGAAAAAATCTTTAATGGCTTTGAGTTCGCTTTTAATGCTTGGAGGTGTTGCTTCCGCTCAGAAAGTAGCATTTGAAGAATACAATCTGGACAACGGTCTGCATGTAATTTTACATCAGGATAAATCCGCTCCGGTAGTAATCACATCCGTAATGTATCACGTGGGATCGAAAGACGAAAATCCTGAAAGAACAGGATTTGCCCACTTTTTCGAACACCTTTTATTCGAAGGAACCAAAAACATCGGTCGTGGTGACTGGTTTAAAATCGTAACTGCTAATGGCGGAAACAACAATGCCAACACTACAGAAGACAGAACGTACTACTATGAAGTTTTCCCTTCAAACAATTTAAAGTTGGCTTTATGGATGGAATCGGAAAGACTAATGCATCCGGTAATCAACCAGATTGGTGTTGACACACAAAACGAGGTGGTAAAAGAAGAAAAAAGACTTCGTGTAGACAACCAGCCTTACGGAAACCTGATTGCCGCTGTTAAACAAAACACCTACAAAGTACATCCTTATCGTTGGGCTCCAATCGGATCCATGGAACATTTGGATGCTGCAACGTTACAGGAATTCCAGGCTTTCAACAAGAAATTCTACATTCCTAACAACGCTGTTTTAGTTGTCGCAGGTGATTTCGACCCGGCTCAGGCAAAAACATGGATCAAAGATTACTTCAATGCAATCCCTAAAGGAACGGATATCCAAAGACAAAAATTTGAGGAAGCTCCAATCACACAAACCATCAAAGCTACTTACCAGGATCCTAACATTCAGATCCCTATGATGGTTGCCACTTACAGAACGCCTTCCATGAAGACTCGTGATGCAAGGGTTTTGGATATGATTTCTTCTATCTTATCTGACGGAAAAAGTTCAAGATTATACAAAAAAATAGTTGACGACAAAAAATTGGCTTTACAAATCGGCGCATTCAACTACAGCCAGGAAGATTACGGAATGTATATTTTGTACGGACTTCCGATGGGCAAAAACACAACAGAAGATTTGCTTAAGCAGGTAGACGAGGAAATTGTGAAATTACAGACAGAATTAATTTCCGAAAAAGACTTCCAAAAACTACAGAACAAATTCGACAACCAATACGTAAATGCAAATGCAAGCGTTGAAGGTATCGCAGAAAACCTTGCTACTTTCTACCTATTGTATGGCGATGTAAACCTGATCAATACTGAAATTGACATGTACCATTCCATTACCAGAGAGGAAATCAGAGAGGTTGCAAAAAAATACCTGAATCCAAACCAACGTTTGCTTTTAGATTATGTACCTGCAAAAGACAAAGCACAAAACTAAGTTGAGAATCACTATGAAAAAATATATTTATATAGCCGCAAGTTTATTTTTAGCAATATCCATGCAAGCACAAGACAGAACACAGCCAAAACCGGGACCATCACCAACAATCAACGTTGGAAAACCTAGCACTTTTACCCTAAAAAACGGTTTAAAAGTATTGGTTGTTGAAAATCACAAACTACCTCGCGTAAGCTACAGCCTTACCATCGACTACCCACCTTATGCAGAAGGCAACAAAAAAGGTGTAGCTGCTTTAACAAGCTCAATGATTGGTAACGGAACCGAAAAAATGCCGAAAGACGCTTTCAATGAAGAAGTGGATTTCCTGGGTGCCAACATCAATTTCAACTCAAATGGCGCTTTCGCAAGCGGATTGTCTAAATATTCAGCAAGAATCATGGAATTAATGGCCGATGGGTTATTGAATCCGGTTTTCACGCAGACTGAATTAGACAAGGAAAAAGAAAAAATGCTGGAAAGCCTTAAATCGGAAGAGAAAAGTGTAACAGCTGTAGCAGGCCGAGTGGAAGACGTTCTGGCTTTCGGAAAAACGCATCCTGCAGGGGAATATTTAAGCGAAGCAACCATCAAGAATGTTACTTTAAACGATGTTAACCAAAACTACCAATCGTATTTCGTACCCGGAAACGCTTATTTAGTAATCGTTGGAGACGTAAAACTGAAAGACGTTCAGAAAATTGTTGAAAAGCAATTCGGACCATGGGAAAAAGCGGTTGTTCCTACATTAACCTATCCGGATCCTAAAAATGTTCAGTACAGCCAAATCAACTTCGTGGATATGCCAAACGCGGTACAATCTGAAATCGCTTTGGTGAACACGGTTAATTTAAAAATGACCGACAAAGATTATTTCGCCGGTCTATTGGCAAACCAAATCCTTGGTGGTGGTGGTGAAGGTCGTTTATTCATGAACTTACGTGAAAAACACGGTTGGACATACGGCGCTTATTCTTCATTGGGAACAGGAAGATATGTGTCTAAATTCCGTTCAGGAGCTTCGGTAAGAAACGCGGTTACTGACAGTGCAGTGGTGGAATTCATGAACGAACTGAAAAGAATCAGAACGGAATCCGTATCGGCTGAAGAATTGAAAATCGCTAAAGCAAAATACATCGGAAACTTTGTAATGCAGATTCAAAAACCGGCCACTATCGCCCGTTATGCATTAAACACGGAAATTGAAAAATTACCAGCTGATTTCTACGAAAACTTCATCAAAAACATCAGCGCGGTTACTGCAGAAGACATCAAAGCTGTAGCTAACAAATACTTCCTGGCAGACAACACAAGAATTGTAGTGGTAGGAAAAGCAGCAGATGTACTTCCGAGTCTTGAAAAAATGAGCGCCAAGCAAAAATTACCGATTCAGTATTTCGACAAATTCGGTAATCCTACAGAAAAACCAAAAGTGAACATCGCTATTCCGGCAGGTGTAACTTCTGCGACTGTTTTCAACAATTACATCAAAGCGATCGGTGGCGAAAAAGCAGTGAAAGCTGTAAAATCTGTCGCTACTGTTTCTTCAGGAACCGTTCAGGGAACACCTGTTGAATTAACAACTAAAATGACTACCGACAATAAAATGGCTGTTGAAATGAAAGCTATGGGTATGTCGATGATGAAACAAGTAGTTGGCGACAAATCAGGATACCGTGTTGCTCAAGGACAAAGACAAGACATGACTCCGGAAGAATTCAAAGAAACGAAACAAAGCGCTGTTCCTTTCGAAGAATTGACTTTAGCTACCAATCCAAATGCTAAATTAGAAGCTATCGAGACTATGAACGGTAACGATGTTTATGTGATCAAAGAAGGTAAAACAACATATTACTATGATGTTAAAACCGGCTTGAAAGCAGCAAAGACTGAAGAAATGGAGCAAATGGGTCAAAAAATGACTCAAACCACTTACTACAGCGATTATAAGGAAGTAAAAGGAATCAAATTCCCTCACACAACCGACATGAACGTAGGTATTGAAATCAAATTAATGACTACTGAAGTGAAAATCAACGAAGGGGTAACTGCCGAAGATTTCAAATAAGAAACATAAGCTTAGCAAAAGAAAAAGGCTGTCTGTAACGGACAGCCTTTTTTATTACCAGTTTCTATTTCTCATCCTCTCTCTACTTCTCCCTTTTCCCTTTTCCCTTATCCCTTATCCCTGACTACTTTTTAGAAGACAAATAAATCCCGAATAAAATAACCGCAGCACCTACTATCTGAACGAACGACAAGGTCTCTCCATCCAGCAAGCCCCAAAAGATAGCCACAATCGGAAACAGGTAAGCCGATGACGAAGCAAATACCGGAGAAGTCATCTGAATCAGTTTAAAGAACAAAATATTAGCAATCCCAGTGCCGACTATTCCCAAAATCGCAATGAACATAACCGAATGCTGTACTTCCGGCTTATGCATCACTTGGAAAAATCCGGTTGAAATCAAAATTACCAACGCCGGGATAACCATTACCAGAAAATTACCTACCGTAATGCTTATCGGATTCACGTCGGATAAATATTTTTTTATCAGATTTACATTAGTTGCATAACAAAATGTGGCCACTACAACAAAAAGCGCATAAAAATAATTCTGCTCCGGATGATTCGCCGCACCACTTAAAATCAGTACCGAACTTCCCAGTAAACCAATCAGCACTCCCATTAAATGACTGCGCTGGAAGGCCATCCCGAAAAATAAAATCCCCAAAATCAACGTATTTAACGGTGTCAGCGAATTCAAAACCGCACTGATGGAACTGTCGATTTCACTTTGTGCCAGGGCAAATAAGAATGCAGGTATGAAAGTCCCCATTAAAGCTGTCAGGGCGATAAATTTCCACTTCCCCAAAGGAATCAGCGTTATCTTTTTAAATGCGACAATTACCAAAAAAGAGGCCGCAAACAACATGCGCAACGAACCCAACTGAAGTGGAGACAAACCCACCAAACCGCGCTTTATCAGAATAAAAGAGCTCCCCCAAATCAGGGAAAGCACCGCCAGTAAAATCCATTTGAGTTGTTTCGATTCCATAAAATTGATTTGAAACATCAAAATTCTGTTATTTAAATGAAAATCAGCTCTTTTTTTGGGTAATTTTGCTTCCGGTTATTTATCCGATTCAAAATCAAAAATTTAAGAAATATGAAATTCTCAAAAATCACCTTAACATTTGCTCTTGCCGCTTTAACGTTTGTGAGCTGCAAAAAGGAAGAAAAAACAACAGAAACCGCTACAACCGAAACTGTAGCCACTGCCCCTAAAAAAGAAATCGCCGCTGAAAACCTGGAGACTGCAAGCTTCCAAATTGAAGGAATGACATGCGCCATGGGTTGTGCTGCCACTATCGAGAAAAAATTAACCGAAACCGAAGGCGTGAAAGAAGCAAAAGTGGATTTCGATACCAAAACCGCTACCGTATCGTTTGACAAAACCGTTAACAATCAGGAATCGTTAACCAAACTGGTAGAAGCGGTTGCCGACGGAAAAACCTATAAAGTTGCCAACTTTAAAAAAGCATAACAAAAAAGGAACTCGGTTGAGTTCCTTTTTTTATTTTAAAATCTTATTTCCATCGTACCGATTCCATAATCTTTCGCATATCATTTTTGATATAGGCCGCAGCCGGAAGTATGGAATCATAATTGGGTTTTGCATAAAAATAAACCGATCCCACAAGGAAATGGCGCGTACTGTCGGTGACATAAAACTGCGCATTCGTAGCCGCATTTCCACCCACCTGATAAAACATCCCGTAGGCTTTATGTTCCGGATTCACAAAAGGCTGTTCTGCAATGTCATCCGCTTTGATTACGTGCTCATAAGTTAATTTCTGCGCATCGCGAAGCAACTGATCGATATTATTGTTTACCGTTTTATAATTCAAGTAAACCGTAGCCTTCATTTTAGGATATTGAATCTCCAGCGAACAATCGCCTTTGGTTTTAATTTGCGAAATCTCATTCATATCAAACCCATAACCACAACCACTGGGAAGATCATAGGCCTTGTATTTTGCCACAGGGTATTCTAAACTCAAATGACTTTTTGGCTTTGGAACAGATTCATCCTGACAACCAATCGATGCCAGAGAAACAAAAAATCCCGTCAAAAGAACGATACTCTTATTTTTTTTCATAACAGAAATCCTTACGCTAAATTAGGGCGTAAAGATACAATGTGAAACGCAGTTTTGGAAAGTTTATTTGATTTACAGCTTAAAACGGCAAATCTACCTCGCCGGTTGGCGCAATTGGAGGCTCGTTCGTTTGTGAAGAATAACCGCCACCCTGTTTTTGCTCCGTTTCTTTTTTGACGTTCAGAAAGGTGAATTCAGTTACCTGGATTTCGGTAGTGTATTTAGTGGTTCCGTCTTCGGCTTGCCATTGACGGGATTTGATACGGCCTTCCACATAAATCTTATCTCCTTTGGTTAGGTACTTTTCGCAGATTTCGGCCGCTTTGTTGCGTACCACCAGATTATGCCATTCGGTAGAAGTGATTTTTTCACCGGTAGTCTTATTAATGTATACTTCGTTTGTCGCTAACGGAAATCGTCCGATGCAATTTCCTCCTTCAAAATAGTGCATTTTAACATCGTCACCCAAATGCCCTATCAAAATCACTTTATTCAATGTACCGTTCATGGCTTGTATCTTTTAGTTGTACTCAAATATAGTAATTTCTACACATTCGCCCAATGTTCCTCCATAAAATTATGGATTACGATAGGAAACGGAAACTTTTTGATTTCTTCAATTGGCAAGGCATTTTCAATTTTCTGACTCGTTTTTACTTTCCAAAACTGAATACGCAGATGCTGATGCGATAATTTATGCACAATCAGATTATGATGCAATGGCTTGATATCCGTCGGCTTTAAGTCGGAAGAAAATTTTTCAACCAATTGAAATACGGTTTCAAAATCATCCTCTTGTGCCGTTTCCAACATTGGAAATTCATATAAATTATGCCAGATTCCTTTTCCGGCTCTTTTCCGTATAACCGAATTCCCATTAGCATCCTTTATAATAAGGTAGTTAAAATAACGATTGCTCACTTTGGTCTTCTTCAGTTTTACCGGAAGCATACCTACTTTATTATGTTTAAACGCCAGACAACTTCCACTCAAAACACAATTCTGACAATCGGGACTTTTAGGAACACATTGCAAAGCACCAAACTCCATCATCGCCTGATTGAAATCGGAAGCCCTATCCACCGGTAACAAAGAAGCAGCCAATTCAAAGAATTCTTTTTTCGCCGAAGCGGATGTAATATCGGTATCCACATCAAAATATCTTGAAAGCACCCGATACACATTCCCATCGACTACCGGAACCGGTTCGCCATATGCAATCGAAGCGATGGCAGCGGCAGTATATTCACCAACACCTTTTAACTTCAATAAATCTATATAATTATTCGGGAAGTTTCCGTTCAAATCAAAAGCAATGTGTTTTGCCGTGGCATGCAGGTTTCTTGCGCGGGAATAATACCCCAAACCCTGCCAGAGTTTCAGCACCTGTTCTTCATCGGCATTAGCCAAATCAAAAACAGTCGGAAACGCTTCTGTAAATCGCAAAAAATAAGGCAATCCCTGCGCAACTCGCGTCTGTTGCAACATGATTTCGGAAAGCCAAACCGGGTACGGATGAGGGGTTTTTCGCCAAGGCAAATCACGCTTTTCCCGTAAATACCATTGAATTAGCAAGTTAGTAAAATCCATCTTTAAAAATTGGAAAACAAAAATAAAACTTTATGTAATTAAATTTTAATCGATTAAGGTTGAAAAATTGTTTTTTTAATTGCTATATTTGCACACTCAAAAAATTACACATCAATATAAAACGAAAGAAAATGACGAAAGCAGACATCGTAGCGAAAATTTCTGAGAAGTTGGGTCTTGAAAAAGGAGACGTTCAAGCAACAGTTGAGTCTTTTATGGACGAAGTAAAAAACTCCCTAGAGACTGGAGACAATGTATATTTAAGAGGTTTCGGAAGCTTCATCATCAAAACCAGAGCTGAAAAAACCGGAAGAAACATCTCTAAAAACACTACAATTAAAATCCCTGCTCACAACATTCCGGCATTCAAACCGGCAAAAATATTTGTTGATGGAGTAAAAACAAATACGGAAGCAAAAAATTAACTAATTTATTAATCACTAAACACTACAAGTTATGCCAAGTGGTAAAAAAAGAAAAAGACATAAGGTAGCTACTCACAAACGTAAAAAAAGAGCGAGAGCTAACCGTCATAAAAAGAAAAAGTAGTTTAAAACTACTTTTTCTTTTTTAGAATTAAAAGTTCATTGAAATTTGGATTAAGACCGCTCGCAGTCAGCAGTTTTCAGCAATCAGATACATTCTGCAATCTAAAATCTGTTATCTGCCATCTATAATCCAACCGGGTACAATACCTGTAAAATTATTGTTTAATCCATCTGTACAATTCAGAAATAAGGGATAAGGAATAAGGGATAAGTCATCTTTTTTAAAAGATTTGCAACTTTTCACTTTTCACTTTTCACTTTTCACTTAACTGTATGGATAAAAATGTACACATTTTGAACAAAGAATTAATCATTCGAACCAGTTCAGATGCCGTAGATTTTGCCTTATTAAAAGATGGAAAACTAGTTGAATTACACAAAGAAGAAGGTGGTGAAGAACGAAGCGGCTTTCAGGTGGGCGATATTTTTATTGCCAAAATCAGAAAACCGGTTCCGGGACTTAACGCTGCGTTTGTAAACGTTGGCTTCGAGAAAGATGCTTTTTTGCACTATCACGATCTAGGACCAAACCTCTCTTCGATGATCAAATTCATCAAACTTGTAAGCGCAGGTAAAATAAAAGATTTCTCCCTAAAAAACTTTCCTTTTGAGCCGGAAATAAACAAGGATGGTGCCATCGGCGACGTGCTGAGCGCCAATCAGTCTATTCTCGTACAGGTAGTTAAAGAACCGATATCAACCAAAGGCCCCCGAATAAGCTCCGAGCTTTCTCTGGCCGGAAGAT
>NZ_DATIDM010000176.1:0-15668 GCF_035456225.1 Flavobacterium sp.
AAATCCGATTTTATATTACGACGGATTGGAACAGCCGGGCATTGATATGCTCAAACAAGATATTAAAAAATTATTAGAAGAATAAATGGGAAATACAATCACAAACGCAGCAGAAAGTAAATACAATAAATGGATTGTGGTCTTGTCGGTAGCAATTCCACTGGTGGTTGCCTTATTGTTTGGTGTTAATCTTAGAAAATTAGGATACGATGTGGAACCGCTGTCTTTTTTACCTCCGATTTACGCCACGATCAACGGAATAACAGCTGTCTTGCTTGTAGCGGCAGTTTGGGCCATTAAAAATGGGAAACGCAGTCTTCATGAGCGTCTGATTAAAATTGCGATAGCTTGTTCGGTTGCCTTCTTGGGAATGTATGTGGCTTATCACATGACGTCGATCGAGACCAAATTCGGAGGTGAGGGATTAATCAGATATATTTACTTTTTCATTTTGATAACGCATATTTTGCTTTCCGTTGTGGTTATTCCTTTTGTTCTGATTACTTACGTTAGAGCTATTTCAAATAGTTTTGAGCGTCACAGGAAAATTGCTAAAATTACATTCCCATTGTGGTTGTACGTAGCGGTAACAGGCGTAATTGTGTATCTGATGATTTCTCCGTATTATGTTAATTAGAGAAAAGAATATAGAGCAAAGAGCAAAGATTTGGGGAGTAAGACTGTTTTTTTTCTTTCTTCTGTTTTCTGTTTTCTTTCCTCTTGAAGGTAATGCACAATGTGCCATGTGTCGTGCCGCTTTGGAAAGTGAAGAATCCGGTGTGCAGGCCGAGGCGGTTAATGATGGAATCGTTTACTTAATGGCAATTCCCTATATATTGGTTGGCGCAATTGGTTTTGCAATTTACCGGTTGAAGTATGGGAAGAAGAGTAAAGAGTAAAGAGTATAGAAAAAAGAGTATAGAAAAAAGAGTATAGAGAAAAGAGTATAGAGAAAAGAGTAAAAAAGCCGTTTGATAAAAACGGCTTTTTTAATTTTGCTTATTGCGACTGTGACTGCGACTGCGACTGCGACTGCGACTGCGATTGCGACTGCGACTGCGACTGAACACCATACTAATCCAGTCCTTCGATTTTCACATTCATTTGTCCGGAGGTTTTAATGAAAGCGATGATGGCCTTATCGGTAAGTTCTACTTTGTCAAACTCAAAATCGTTTAGTGTTCCGTTTACGAATACACCTTTCATTGGCGAATAGTTGGTAAGGTATGGCAATAAATTTTTCTTTGCCTCATCTAAATTTCCTTTAATCGAATAGCGGCAGGTTTCCCTGAACTTATTCAGAATGATTCCGCTTAAAAGCCAATTGGCAGTTTTTGTCAATATTCCTTTCGTATTCAAAACATAATCCATTTGGTCAAAATAAATTTCTTTAGTTACGTGATTGTAACTTGGATAGCCGGAAAGGTAAATGGTGCCATCGATACTGCCGTGTATGTCCAAAGCCACAATCATCTTGCTGTCCTTCTGCCATAAATCTACTTTCTGAACGGTTATTTTTCGTTTGCCGGAAGAGAAGGTCTGTCCCTGAAAGTTTTTTGTTAAAATGCGTGATGCGGTTTCGTAGGTGGAAATGGCGGCTACAGTCGCTTCAATCTTATTTGGCATTTTTGTTACCGGTTTCAAAACGATGCTTTCCTTTTTAAATGTGTTGACCGGTTGTTGTCCTACAATGGTTTGCATGTTGCATTTCAGTCCCATGTCCATGCTGATTTTTCCTTTTGATAAAACAGCATCGGTAACATACAATTCGGATGGTGTCATTTTAAACCAGGATTCGTATTGCTCACTGGTTTGAAGCGGTGTGCTCAGTTTTTCTAAAACCGATAAAACCATTGGCTTGAAATCAGTCGATTTGCTGATGGCTTCGTCTATTTTTTTGGCAATTTTCGATTTGAAAATGCGAAGGGTAGGATTTACGATATAGGTAATCGGAATGCTTTTGCCGGAAACAACAATGGACGGACTTTCATTCCAGTTAAAATCTTCAATCGAGGATGAAGTAGTGAGTTTCCAGTTAGAGAGTTTTGCCTCGCTTAAGAAGGTAATCGTTCCGTCAAGATTGATTTCGCGGGTATCGTTCAGGCCCATGAAATCGGTTCCGTATTTTAGTTTAACCCACATTTTCAAAGGGACTACTGATTCTATTTTTCCGCCTTTCTCCGTCAGTTTTATCGGGCCTTGCTTCCAGATTTTCATCTCCGTTTTATCATCGGTCATTGTACTGTCGTTATAGATCAAACCCGAAAAGGCTTTGTTGAGTTGATTCTCAATTTCTTTCAACGGGATTTCAACAGGCATGTTGATGAACGATGTTGTAGTTTCGTATACCATTGGAGTGTTGTTGCTTGGTTCCGGTCTCGATGCTTCTATTTTTTTTGGGGATGAACAGCTAGCCAGTAGCATTAGGGCTGCTAAAACGGCTATTAATAAGACGATATTTTTCACTGTCAATCTTTATAAATGAGATAGTAAAGATAGGGTACAAAATATAAACTGACAAAAGTTCCTATAATCATGCCGCCAATAAGGGCATAAGCGAGGGGTTGTTGCATTTCATTGCCCATATCATTACTGAATAAAACAGGTATTAGGGCAAGCACAGAAGTTAATGCTGTCATTAATATTGGTTTTAATCGCATTTTTCCTCCCTTTTTTATTGCATCAAGTACACTTAGCCCTTCTTTTCTTAGTTCGTTTATTGTGTGAACTTTGATTATACTGTCATTGATAATGATGCCACTCATGACAATAATACCGATCAGCGACATAATGTTTATAGATTGACCGAATAGATAAAGAAACAGCAAGGCACCACCGATGTCAATGGGTATTTCAATAAGAATAATTAAAGGTTGAATTAAGGATTCGAACTGTGAAGCCATTATCAGATACAGTAGCCCAATAGAAATTAAAAACACAAATAACATCTCGTCTTTGAGCTCTTTTAGTTCAAACAGATTTCCTGTAAATTTTAAAATCCATTTGGGGTCGTCGGCAAATTTGTTTTCAAGGGATTCCATTAGTACGCTGTTTTTACTGTCCAATTGAAAACTTAATTTTGTTCCGGTGTTGTCTCCGTAAATAGTTTTAAAATTTGTTCTGTTACTTATATTGATCAAATTTTTTAAGGGTATTGCTTCATGATTAGCATTATCAACAAAAGTGGATTCCAAAGTGTCATAGAATGTTTTGGTACTTGTTATTTTTATGGGTAGGTATTGTTGGGAAGCTTTTAAATAATCAACTTCGTTTTGATTGAAAGAGGTTTTTATGGCATCTAGCAAATCGTTATACGAAACATTATAGAGATTTAAATTTTCAAAATTTACTTCGATGTTTATTTGGTTTAAGAAAGGGTTTTTTTCATTTGTCGCATTCAACTTTTCGGAAACCAATCGATAGTCTTCAACGTTAGGCTCTTTACCATCTTTAGGGTATATATTGGCTACAAGTTCCTTATTGTTAGAACCGAAGATGTATTCAAACAAGTTCTTTTGAGGACTGAACGCAAACGTCGCATTTGGAAAATGGTTCTCTAATAATTTTGTTATTTTTTCAGTCGTTTTTTTTATTTTCTGGGGATTGTTTTCTTTAATAAAAAGGGTGGTTTCTGATAAACTGGATTGATCCGTGTTTAATAAGTACTGTTTTTCGCCTATTTCTGAAAGGAAAATTTCAGATTTGAACTGATTCAATAATTGGACTCGTCTTAAATTTTCCTCTAATGTAATATTATCATTCCAGTCGATTCGTAGTTCTACAGTGTCATCACTGAATTTTGGTATTTTTTCATATGGGAGAAGAAAGGAAAATAGTACGCCTGAAATTAAAAAAGAAAGGATTATTGAAAAAGTTATTTTTTTGTTTTCAAAAAAATAATAAAATCCTTTTTCATACCAGTCTTCTATTCCCCGAATAAAAAGAACGGGTTTGTAATTAAATTTTATTTGTTTGACAAAAAAATACATTACGGGTATGAAAAATATTGAAACTATAAACGAAGCGCTTAATCCAACTGTAACCGCAATCGCCTGATCTAAAAATATGGCTCCACTGATACCGCTAAGGAAAATCAGCGGAATGAAAATCATACAATTTGTTAATAAGGAACTTAGAAGTGGAGTGATTATTTCTTCAGTTCCCTTTGAACACGATTCAAGAAGTTTTTCTCCGTTATTGATTTTTTGGGCTATATTGTCTATAACAATAATCGAATTGTCAATCATATTACCCACTCCTAAGATTAATCCTGAGAGTGATACAATATTTATGGTCAAACCAAACCATTCTAAAAAAAGAAAACTTATTATTAAGGACAGCGGAACACTCAACCCAATCACAATGGGGGACTGTAAGTCTTCTAAAAAGAAAAACATTATAACTACAGCCAAAAAAGAGCCTAACAGCAAACTTTGAAACAGATTTTGAATGGACAATTTCAGGAGTTTTGTTTGGTCTTTCGAGGTTTGAAATTCTAAAGTAGGATAATCTTTTTTAAACTGCGATATAATGGTATTCAATGAGCTTTCGAGATCGTCGATTCTTGAATCGGCTTTTTTAATTATAGCGATATTAATTGCTCGTTGGTCATTGTAATAAACGACGCCTCTTTCCTGTTCATTTTCTATAGAAACTGTTGCAATATCTTTCAGTTTTAAGAGATGATCGTTTTTGGATATATATATATCTTTAATATCCTCTATTGTGTGTAAGGGATTTGAAAATCGAAAATGGTACTGATGGATACCATTTTTAATAAGCAAATCACCCAATTCAATATTGTTTTTATTTATTGCTGTGGTAATTTCCTGGGGCGAGATGCCTAAACTTTTTGTTTTTTCCTCATCGAGACTTACGCTGATTACGGACTTTGTTATGCCATTAATGTCGGCAATAGCAATTTCGGGAAGTTGTTCAATGCGCTTTTTTATTACATTTTCCGTGAAATTACTCAATTGTCGAAAAGAGGTTTCGTCACTTTTTTGCTTTTGAAAAACAGATAGTGACAGCACCGGAATATCTGTGGCGGATGCTTTGATGACTTTTGGGCGTTCTAAATCTTTCGGTAGGAAATTTAAGGAACCGTCTATTTTTTCGTTAGTTTCAATAAAAGCGTAATCAATATTGGTTCCGTAATTGAACGAAAGTTTTAGTACTGCCAGACCATCTCGGGTTTCGGTTTCTATACTTCTCAATCCTGAGAGTTGTTGTAATTGCCCTCTTAAGGGCTTTACCACTGACGACTCTAAATTTTCTGAAGAAGCATTAGGATAGGATAGCTGAATGGCTATTTCGGGTATGTCAATATCGGGTAATAGGGAGGAAGGTATTCTGAAAACACTAACTAATCCTAAAATTGTAAAGGCCAATGCGGTCATAAATACCGCAACAGGCCTTTTTATGAGTTGTTCAATTATCAACTTTTAACTTTTTTGAAGTTGGTTTTTATTTGGGAATCATGTGCTAAATGCTGATTGCCAGATGTAATGATCGTATCTCCTGTTTTCAAACCTTCACTTATGGCATAGTGCGTACTATTCTCGTCGGCAATAGTGACATAGTTCCATTTTGCATGTCCTTTATTGGCGGTAAAAATTACAGGTTTGTCTGAACGTAAAACCAATGCTTCTTTCGGTACCGCCAATATATCCTGATTGGCATTATTAATCATGATTTTTACGTTCATCCCGTCCAGTAGTGATTTGGCATCAGAGTTTATTTTTGCTTTAATTCTTACTAGGCCTTCTTTACTGATCATTGGGTTGATTTCAGTAATTATTCCCTTATGTGTTTTTGAATTATTTACAAAAGGAATAATTGTGATACTCTGATTTATTGCGATATTTTTAATTTCGTTTTCCATAACCTGAAAAACCACTTCCAAATTATTATGGCTTATTAGCGTACAAAAAGTATCTTGAGCAGAGATGTAATTGCTTTCTTTGAAGGTTAAGTTCGCCACAGTTCCTGAAAAGGGAGCCTTAAGAAAAGTTTGGTCATATTGGTATCTTGCGTTATCCAAGTTGTTTTTTGCTTCAAGGTATCCTGTTTTGAAGTAAATGGTTTTTAAAATGTTTTCCGGAATTTCTGTGTTTTGAACTTTTCCGAATCCAAAAATAATTTTCTCTTCGAGAAACTTATTTTCGACTTTACTAAATTCTATTTCTGCTTTTTGCAGCATTATTTTTAAAAGATCATTTTTTAAATGTCCAAGTACAGTTCCTTTATTTACGGTTTGTCCGTTGCGTACAAATATTTTTGCTAATTGTTCACTACCGTTGAATCTTAAATCGGCTTTTTGCAAAGCTTCTACTTTTCCGTTTGAATATATCTGCTTTCTAAAGCCGGTTTTGGATGTTTGCGTGGAAACATAAAAATCAGCATTCTTTGAATTAGTATCTTGATTTTCAGGGATTACCTTATCGCTATGTTTACACGCAATAAAAAGCTGTATGGAAATAAGAATCAAACAAACATTTCGATTATAAGGCTTTGAATCAAAAAAGTTTTTCATGAACGAAATTTTAATTAATCAGTGATTGTGCCTTTGATGAAAAGTGTGTGGGTTTCATTCATGTCTTCTATATAAACAACGGCTTTTCTGTTAAACGAACCGGTTATATGGGAATCATATTCAACAAGAATGCTGTCGGATTTATTGGGTGCGATAGGTTTTTTTGGCCAGGTACTGGCGGTGCACCCACAATTTGTTTCTATGTTCACTATCTTTAACGGTTTGCTGCCTTTATTTGTGAACTTGAAAAAATGTTTTGCAGGTTGGTCCTGTCTGACTTTTCCAAAATCCTTTACAGTATCTCCCAGCAACATGAAGACGGGTTTTGGATATAAATAGTCTGTAATTATTGACTTCAGCACTATCCCCAGTGCAAAAACAGAAATAAATAAAATGATATTCTTAATAATAGGTTTCATTGTAATTTAGGTTATAAATTGAAATGGTATTTTACGATTACATTTTTTTCATCACCTGTAATAGTATATATGGTTTTTGTCTCTTCGTCCACTGTGAAATTTATCATCGGCATATCTAGACTGATTCGAGCCACAGGCTCACCTTCATAATTAAATACATGGATTTCTCTGTTGGAATCCGATTCATTGTTTTTTCCGTTGTAAGGAACATAAAAATATGATTTACCCATAAACGGATGCAGAAAGTATCGGATGTTTTCTTTGTTGAAAGGGGTGGTGGATTTCGGAGTGATTTCATCGTCACCATAATAAATGGTTTTTTGACCCTTTAATTTATCATCATATATCTTGATCTTGTTAAAATGCAAGTAGGCGGCAACAAATTTTTTTCTTTCTTTGTTGTAGCCCAAGAAAGAACGGTCTAAATTTCTTTTATCGTCCGGAAGTGCGCTTTTGATGAAATCTGTTTCTTCAAGTAATTCTATTGCTCGGTATTTTGATGTTTTTTTGTTCATGGAAAAATATCGAAAATCGTAGTCACCAAACATTTTCTCTCCGGTTATCGAATCGTTAAAGATAAAAAGGTTGTCCGATCCTATCAGATCTGGATTGAGATAGGTTTTTTGTACTATGGGATTGCTTTCTTTTTTAAGAACTTTAGCCATATCAATCTCGCTGAGGATGCCTTTGCTCAATTCATAAATGTAAAATGAACCTTTTTTTTCTGCTTTATTGTATTGAGTCAAGGATTCGGGCATGTCAAATTCGACAGGTCCTTCCCCTTGCTTTGCAAAAGAGGCAATCTCTTGTAAAGTATTTTTGTTGTAGAAATGTATACGGTTATTTTCAAAAGCGTCATTTACTACTAATATTGAATCAAATAAACACAATCGGAATGGATTTAATTGTTTTATCTCATCCACTTTTGCATGTTTCAAATTTATTTCTTTCGGAAAAGAAGTTTCGGGATCAATATTGGATATGCCCTTGTCCTCGTTGTTACAGGAAAACAAGAATAAAGAAAGTAGTGGGATTATAATTTTTTTCATTGTCCGTATTGTGTTTATTGATTTATTATGTTATTGATGATTGTTATCTTACACAAACTGAAGAGTCTGTCCATGATTTGGACATAACTGTCCTGCAGTCACCGCACCAGTATACAGGATACAGTCTTTCATTAACTTGTAAAGTTGTGTAACAAGTAACCATTCTTGGGGGTTCAGGAAGTGCTAAAAGTTTGTTGGAACAAAATAAACTTATTGCTAACGCTGTAATCGATATTTTAAAAGTTTTTTCCATAAAATTAATTTAAGTTATTTCGTACATGTTGATTGTGATCCAGCTAGGTACTTATCTGCTCTGTATTGTATACAGTCACTGCATCTGAAGGCTAAATAGCCACCCAATTGATCAGGTGTAAGACCGTAGCATGTGTGTTGCTGTCCTCCGCCGCCTATATCTATTAATTCTTTAGCATTTGCAAAATCCACTGAGATCGATAAGAATAGCGCCATGGCAATTATCGCGATTGATTTTTTCATAGTTGTTTACGTTTATTATTTTGTGCATCTACTTTGGTCTAAATAATCATTGCAAAATTGACCGGTGCATGCGTTGCAATTTATTGAGAGATAAGTGTGCCCGATTTGAAAAGTGTCGTAACATGTTAACTGGTCTGGATTTGGACTTACGGAGTATTCTTTAAGGGATTGAAAAACAAAGCCTAAACCAACGGCTAAAATAATCAGGAGTTTTTGTTTCATAATTTTTAAGATTTAAATTGTTAAAATTTATTGCAAATATGTAATATTAAACTGTAATTTGCAAGAAGATTATATTTTTTTATATGAAAATACCTTCATTTAAAGTTTTTGTTTTTTTTGCGATATTATCGGTTAGCGGATTGTTGCTGATGACAATGTTGTCTGTACAACTCAACCCGGAGGCTAGAGGAAATTCTATTTTGATTTCTTATGGTTTTGCTAATGCTTCCGCTCATGTTGTTGAACATCAGGTTACTTCTGTCCTTGAAGCAGGTCTAAACACAGTGGCAGGAATCAAAAATATTAGTTCAAAATCTTCAAATGGTCATGGAATCATTACATTGGAATTAGATAATGGTATTTCACCTGAGAACCATCGTTTAGAGGTAGCAACAATAATACGGCAACTGTACAGGAAATTACCAAAGAACGTAAGCTATCCTGAGATAAGTGTTAATAAATCTGAAGATCAGGAGAGGGAAAGACCTTTGATGGTTTATAAGGTTTCCGGTTCAGTCATTCCTACAGCAATCAAGGAATTTGCGTATCAAAAAATCGTACCGTTACTAAATGCTGTTCCCGGTGTTGACAAGGTTACGGTTAATGGAGCAAACAGTAAAGAGTGGATTGTTAAATATGATCCGGAACAATTAAATGCAATTGGGGTTTCGAAAGATGAAATAGAGGCTGCCGTTTACAATTATTACGATAGGAGGGATTTGGGGAGTCTTACCAATCAGGAAGGCGAACTGAAAGTGATTCTGAAAAACCAAAGCAAATTTTTTACTTCCCACCTGCCTGTCAAAAATATTAAAGGGTCAGTCATCTATCTTGATGAATTGGCATCAGTTAGTTATCGGGAGCAGGAAAGTGCGAATTATTTTAGGGTTAACGGTCAGAATGCAGTAACAATATCTGTTTCTGCTGATAAGAATGTGAACATGGTTAAATTGGCAGATGAAATTGAAAGTTTAATCAAATCACAAATTAATTCCTTACCGGAGACATATAAGATCAGGCAAGCATATAATGCCTCAGATTATTTGAGTGAACAGTTTGACAAAGTTATAGAACGGAGTGTCATTGCAATTGTCCTCTTGCTTTTATTGGTATTATTGATGAGTTTTAGTTTCAGATACTTGATAATAAACGTTATCAGCATTGTTATGAATATCACAATAGCATTTGCTTTGTATTACTTTTTTAAGGTTGAAATTCATCTGTATTCTTTGGCAGGCATAATAGTTTCGTTAGGTTTGATTGTTAATAATACTGTCATGGTATTAAGTTATGAGGGGAAGCAACCTGAAAAAAATCTCATCCCTTTTTTAGCGTCTTTACTTGCAAGTATCGCAGCTTTTCAGTCAGTTTGTTTCTTAGATGAAAAAATGAAGATATATATTGCTGATTTTGCCTTGGTATTATGTCTAAATCTGGCGGTTTCCTTTTTTATTGCCTTAATTTTATTGCCTGTCTTATCATCTAAACTTCTGCCAAAAAAAAGAATGTCGGAAAGTAGAGGAGTTTGGTTCAAACTCCAAACCAACTATGAATTACTCCTGAAAAGTCTTTTAAAGTACAAAAAGGTGGTTGTTGTGTTTGTTGTTTTGACTTTTGGAATTCCTTTTTTTATGTTGCCCAAACGCCTGGAACAAAATCAAGAATGGTATCAAAAAGCATATAACTCGACTTTAGGACATGATTGGGTTGTACAAAATATCAGACCATTTTCTGATGTTGCTTTAGGTGGAACGTTCCGCCTCTTTTCTGTATATGTTAATGAAAATTCGGGATACAGAACAAATGAAGAGACAAAGCTGTATGTTATGGCAGAAATGGAAAAAGGGGCGACAGTCCATCAATTGAATGAAGCTTTATTAGGGATGGAGAATTATTTGAGTAATTTTTCGGAGATTAAAGAGTTTACCACACAAGTAGAAGGCCCGGATTTCGGTTTTATTGAAATTGTGTTTAATCCTGGAATTGAAAAATCTTCTTTTCCTTTGTCTTTAAAATCCAAATTAATACGAAAAGTAATCAGTGTGGGTGGAATTGAGTGGCAGATTTACGGTATTGGCAATGGTTTTAGGAACGGAGGTACAAGCGATCCGATAAATTTTAGTGTAAAAGCGACCGGTTATAATTTGGACGAGCTTAACCTTTGGGCAGAAAAATTGAAAGCGGTTCTAGAGGGGCATCCCCGTATTCAAAATGTAGGCATACGCGATAATAGTCGTTATTCGTCAAAAAAAGCCTACGGTTATCGTCTGTCTCTTAATAAAGATCTTTTAACATTGCAGCAATCAACGGCATCTGAAGTGTATAAAAATTTAAAGGAAAGAACATTTTCAAAGGGGAATGATTTTTACGTAGAAATTGATGGAAAATATGAACCTGTCCGTTTTGAAAGTAAAAATGTTTCAGATTTTGATTTGTGGAAATTGAAAAACACCTTGTTACCTGCTTCTGAAAAAATGAACGCAATCAATCTTAAAGAAAATGCACATGTTGAAAAAGAAGTTGAGCAGGAAAATATTGATAAAGAAAATCAGGAATATATTAAAAGAATTGAATTTCAGTATATGGGTTCTTCAAAAAATGGGACTGCTTTTTTAGAAGAAAAAATTAAGGAAATGAACAATGTTATGCCTTTAGGTTACAAAATGGAAATGGGAAATAATTATGGTATTTTATCAGAGAATGCAAAGATTAATTGTTTTTATGTTTTGTTGTTCATTTTTGTAACGCAATTTTTTATATGCTCAATTTTATTTGAAAATCTGAAACAGTCTCTTATTGTTTTAAGTGTCATACCGCTTTCATTTATAGGAGTATTTGTTTCGTTTTATTTTTTTGAATTCCATTTTGATCAGGGAGGTTTTACGAGTTTTATTTTACTTTCGGGTTTGAACTTGAGTGCTTCAATTTTCGTAATTAATGATTTTAATGGTTATAAGAAAAGCGGATTGGCTTCACTCGAAGCTTTTGTTAAAGCTTATTTTGGGAAGATTAAAGTGGTTTTTATCACTGTCGTGTCAAGTGCTTTAGGTTTTCTCCCTTTTTTAATTCAGGGGGAGGAAGTGCCTTTTTGGTCCGCGCTGGCGATTGGTTCAATAGGGGGGTTATTGTTTTCTTTGCTGGCCATAACATTTTTTTTACCGATTTTTTGTATCAAAAAACAAAAAACTACTACTAATACATAAAATTAAATTTCAAAATGATTAAAAAACGTTTAATAAACTCATCATTTACTTTTTTTCTTTTACTTGCTATATCCGCCAATTCACAATCTAAAAAATGGACTTTGGAGGAATGTGTGAATTATGCCATGGAGAAAAACATTTCCATTAAAAATACAACGCTTGATAAAGAGCTTGCGGAGATTTCCAAGAAAGACGCGTATGGTAGTTTTCTTCCAACATTGAATGGGAATGCGTCTCATTCCTGGAACATTGGTTTGAATCCGGATATCACGACGGGTTTATTAAGAAACCAGACCACACAGTATAGTAATGTCGGGATAAATGCAGGGGTTGATATTTATAAAGGGCTTCAGAATCAAAACCGGTTACGTAAAGCCAATCTTTCCATCATTGCAACTCAATACCAGCTTACCAAAATGCAGGAAGATGTTTCACTGAATGTGGTGAATGCCTATCTGCAGATTATTTTCAATAAGGAAAATTTAAAAGTACAGCAGGAACAGTTGGGGTATGAAAACAAACAAATGGAGCGTACCCAGGAATTGGTGGATGCCGGAGTAGTGCCTAAAGGTGATTTGATGGATGTGAAATCAACGGTGGCAACTACCACCCAACGAATGATTGCCGCTGAAAATGCCTTACTGATTTCGAAATTAAGCCTGGCACAATTGCTTCAGTTGGATAATTTTCAGGAATTTGATATTGCCGACAGTTCAGTACCGGTTCAGGAGAGCAGTATTTTATTGCAGGAGCCTAAGACTATTTTTGAGAAGGCGAAGGAAATAAGAACCGATATTAAATTGGCAGAAACGAATGTGGATATTGCCCAAAGGGATTTGAAAATTGCGCGTGGAGCTTATCAGCCGACCTTAAGCGGATTTTACAGTTTTGCAACCCGTGCTTCGTATTCAGACAGGCTGATTGGGGTTGATGCGGATAATACACCGATAATAGCTGGCCCGAAACCGGTTTTAGATCAGTTCGATGAGAATAAAGGACAAAATATAGGGTTGTCTCTTAATGTTCCAATCCTGAACGGATTTTCCGCAAGAAATAATGTGGCGCGTTCAAAAGTAGCTTTAGAGCGTTCCAAAATTACGTTGGAGCAAAACGGTCTGGATTTGGAACGAACTGTTTACACAGCATACACGGACACTAAAGGGGCCTTGAAATCCTATGAGGCTGCGGTTTCCACTTTAGAAGCCAGAGAACAGTCGTATAATTATGCCAAAGAACGCTACGAGGTGGGTTTAATGAATGTTTTCGATTTTAATCAGGCGCAAACCTTGTATGTAAACGCACAATCTGAAGTATTGCGAACCAAATACGATTATATTTTCAGAACCAAAATTTTAGAATTTTATTTCGGGATTCCGATTGTACAAACACAATAGATTATGACAAAAAAAACAAAATATTTAGTATTAGGAGGCGTTGTGGTTTTAGTTGCTGCATTGGTTGTATTAAGCAAAAAAGGTGTAATCGGAAATAAAGAAGAAGGTAAAGAAGTTGAAGTTGCCAAGACCGATACCATAACTATTGTGGAAACGGTTTCGGCTACCGGAAAAATCCAACCGGAAGTAGAAGTTAAGATTTCTTCCGAAGTGTCCGGGGAAATTATTGCCTTGCCGGTTAAAGAAGGACAGACCGTTAAAAAAGGTGATTTGCTTGTAAAAATCAATCCGGATATTTATGAGTCGGGTGTAAATCGTACAGTGGCTTCCTTATCGACAACTAAAGCAGGATTAAGTCAGGCAGATGCACAACTGAAAGAAGCAAAATCAAATTACGACAGAAACAAAAAGCTTTTTGAAAAAGGTGTGATTTCCAAATCGGAGTGGGATAAAGTGGTTTCTGCCTATGAGGTTGCCCAAGCGAATAAACAATCGGCTTATTATAATGTAAAAAGTGCTTCAGCTACCGTGACGGAAGCCAAGGATAATCTTGGAAGAACTACGATTTACTCTCCGGCAGACGGGACAATTTCAAAATTGGATGTAGAATTAGGAGAGCGTGTTCTAGGGACTCAACAGATGGCAGGAACTGAATTGCTTCGTGTTGCCAATTTGAATGATATGGAAGTGGAAGTAGATGTAAATGAGAATGACATTGTTAAAATAAGCATTGGTGATGAAGCTAAAATTGAAGTTGATGCTTATCTGAAAAAAGAATTCAAAGGGATTGTTACAAGTATTTCCAATTCGTCTGTGGCTACGACTTCAGCAGATCAGGTAACTAATTTCAAAGTGAAAGTGCGTATTTTAAAAGAATCCTATGCCGATTTAATCGAAGGAAAACCAGCTAATTTCTCACCTTTCCGCCCTGGGATGACTGCTACAGTTGATATTATAACAACCAGAAAAGAAAATATCCTTGCTGTGCCAATCAGTGCTGTGGTGATGAAAACCGACACGACTTCAACTAAAAAAGATATAGTGGAAGAATTGGAAAAAGAACAGGAGGAAAAAATCAAAGGTTCAGCCGACAAGAAATACGAGTGTGTTTTTGTAAAAGTAGGGGATAAGGCAAAACTCCGCGTAATCAAGACCGGAATTCAGGATGATACCAACATTGAAGTGGTTAGCGGACTGAAAAAAGGAGATGTAGTTATTGTAGGGCCTTATACTACTGTAACCAAAGAACTGAACCCGGGCGATAAAGTTACCCTTAAGAAGAAAGATTCCGAGGAAAAAGAAAAGGACAAGGAGGAAAAAGCATAAAAAGATAAGTAACGACTTATAAATTCTGAAATCCAAACAGGTTTGTTTAAAAGCTACTGTTTGGATTTTTTTTGGAATTTTGGATTTGTATTTTGGAATCTCAAAGACGTATCTTTGTCGATATTTTTAAACACATGGCTTACATCTTAAATATTGAAACGGCAACTAAAAACTGTTCGGTTACTATTGCGAACGAAGGGAAGACCATCGTTTGTCTTGAAGTAGCCGATGAAGGCTATTCCCATGCGGAAAAGCTGCATCTTTTTTTCGAAGAAGCTTTGCGTAAAGCCGGAATAACGTTTCAGGATTTGAAAGCAGTTGCAGTGAGTAAAGGGCCTGGCTCTTATACCGGATTGCGAATCGGTGTCTCTGCCGCGAAAGGGTTATGTTATTCGCTGAATATCCCATTGATTGCAACCGATACTCTGGAAGCGTTGGCCCGCAGGATCAGCATTGAGAACGGATGCATAGTTCCGATGATTGATGCCCGCCGGATGGAAGTTTTCGCTTCCGGTTTTGATCAGAATTATGTGAAGCAGTTTGAAACCCGCGCGGATATAATCGATGCAGATTCGTATTCAGATTTGGCCGGGACAATACATTTAATTGGTGATGGCGCTCCTAAATGCAAAGAAATCCTCAACTCCGAGCGATTCGTCTACCATGATGAAGTTATATATCCGTCTTCTAACGAAATGAGCGCGATGTCTTTTGATAAATACAAAAAAAGCGACTTTGTGGATGTCGCTTATTTTGAACCTTTTTATCTGAAAGACTTTGTGATGACCACCAAGCCTAAAGTTTAACTACATTTTTACTTCGTTCCAGTATATCGGAATTCACTGTTGAAAAATCGGCGTTCTTTACCCATATGCGAACAGCGAAATTTACTGTAGTGTCGGTGAGTTCGTTTACAGTAACTTCCGGTGCCGGTGATTTTAATACTTTCGGATGCGTGGTGATAATTGTTTCCAGTTCGCTTTTAACGACTTTGATATTTGAATCATAACTCGTGCGTACAATTA
>NZ_DATIDM010000177.1:0-5438 GCF_035456225.1 Flavobacterium sp.
TTGTTTTTTATTTGATTAAATCAAAACTGCGTTTTACAAAAGCGGTCAGGTCTTCGCCTTTTAGCAGGCCTTGCGACAGTTTTGCCAAATCCAACGCTTGTTTTACAAGGTTTTCCTGGGTTGGCTTGTCTTTTTCATTTAAGATAGAAGTTGCCAAATCCGAATTTGTGTTCACCACCAGATTGTACATTTCCGGGAAGTTACCCATACCGAACATTCCGCCGCCACCGGTCTGACTCATTTCTTTCATACGACGCATGAATTCCGGTTGTGTAATCATAAATGGAGCCGCTTTGCTGTCTAAAGATTCCAGTTGTACCGTATAAGTTGTCGCAGGAACGATGCCTTCAACAGCTGTTTTTAAACTTTCTTGTTCTTCATCGGAAAGTTTTGAAATCGCACTTTCTTCTTTCTTGATCAAACTGTCGACGTGATCCGAATCGACACGTACAAACTGAAGGTTTTCGTTGTCTGCTTCCAATTTCTGAATCAAATGCGAAACAATAGGGGAATCCAGTAAAAGCACTTCGTATCCTTTGGCTTCAGCTGCTTCAACATAACTGTGCTGTGCATCATTGTTGGAAGCGTATAACAGGATCAGCTTTCCGTCTTTGTCGGTTTGTTTGTCTTTTACAAGCTCTTTTAATTCTTCTAACGTGTAATAGTTTTTATTTACCGTTGGATATAATGCAAAGGCACCCGCTTTTTCGTAGAATTTAGGTTCGGACAACATTCCATATTCCAAAACGATTTTAATGTCGTTCCATTTTTTCTCGAAATCTTCTCTGTTTTCCGTGAATAACGATTTTAATTTGTCGGCTACCTTACGGGTAATATAGTTTGATATTTTCTTAACGGCACCGTCAGCCTGTAAATAGGAACGCGATACGTTTAATGGAATGTCCGGAGAATCGATCACTCCTTTTAACATGGTAAGGAATTCAGGTACGATACCTTCTACATTATCGGTAACATATACCTGATTCTGATATAATTGGATTTTGTCTTTCTGAATTTGTAAATCGGCCGACATTTTAGGGAAATACAAAATTCCTGTTAAGTTGAACGGATAATCAACATTAAGGTGGATGTTGAATAAAGGTTCTTCAAACTGCATCGGATACAATTCACGGTAGAAATTCTTGTAATCATCATCGTTTAATTCGGTAGGCTGTTTTGTCCATGCCGGAGACGGATTGTTAATGATGTTGTCAACCTCGATTTCTTCCATTTTTTCTTCCTCACCAACGCCATAAGCTTTTTGTTCTTTACGGGTTCCGAATTTAATCGGCACAGGCATGAACTTGTTGTATTTGGTAAGCAATTCACGAATTTTGAAATCTTCTAAAAACTCCAATGAATCTTCTGCAATGTGAAGGATAATTTCGGTTCCGCGGGATGTTTTGTCAGCTGTCTCCAAAGTGAATTCCGGGCTTCCGTCGCATGTCCAATGAGCTGCCGGTTCGTCTTTATAGGATTTAGTGATGATTTCCACTTT
This sequence comes from Flavobacterium sp., assembly GCF_035456225.1. GTDB lineage: Bacteria > Bacteroidota > Bacteroidia > Flavobacteriales > Flavobacteriaceae > Flavobacterium. The sequence continues at coordinate 1,499 of NZ_DATIDM010000177.1, forward strand.
TTCAGCTACCATGAAAGCCGAATAGAAACCTAAACCGAAATGCCCGATGATGCCACTGTCTTTAGCCGAATCTTTGTATTTTTCAAGGAATTCTTCAGCGCCTGAAAAAGCTACCTGATTGATGTATTTTTCCACTTCATCGGCAGTCATTCCCAATCCTTGATCAATGATGTGTATTTTTTTGCCTTCTTTGTCGATTTTTACTTCGATGATTGGATTGCCATATTCCACTGAAGCCTCACCAATGCTGGTCAGATGTTTAAGTTTTAGAGTGGCATCTGTCGCATTTGAAACTAATTCGCGAAGAAAGATCTCGTGATCACTATATAAGAACTTTTTGATTAACGGGAAGATATTTTCAACCGATACGTTAATTTTTCCTGTTGTCATAGGTATGATATTTTTAAATTATTTTCGAAGTGGTTTTGCAAATAATATACCATTACAGGTTGTCTGTCAAAATGACACTTTCATAATTTGGGAAAAGCATAGTGTTTTTCAGATTTTTTTGTAATTTTAAAAAACGATATTAAAAAAAGAGAAGTATGAAAAAAATTGGTCTTTTAATTTGTGTTTTAGCATTGGCAATTGGCTGTAAATCAGGAAGTGGTAGCGCTGAAAAACCTCCAAAACCTGCAACGGCAAGTGCGTCCAATGCAGCAAAACTGGATACAAAAGCGGAGAAAAATCTGAACGGAAACTGGAAAATTGTCAAAGTTGATTTTCCGGGAAGTGGCTACTTCAAGGTGAATGCTTTTGGTGTTGCCGATCCAAAGTGTTTTGAAGGCAGCGCGTGGACATTTGTTCAGAATAACAACACCGGTACGGTTACTTTAAACCAGTCGGGTTGTCCGGCATTTACGTCGGCGATTAAATGGCAGGTCAGTAAAGAAGGGCAATTTGGTTTAAAATTTATAAGTGAAGGAACGAAAGCCAAAAACCAGACACAGGGTTATTACTCTGCTTTCCAGAATGCAACAGAAAATTCATTTGAATTGGTGGATGTCATCGATGTAGCAGGACAGAAGAAAAATGTGACCTATTATTTTCAGAGAAATTAATTATTAAAAAAATAAAAAGAGTTATTATGAGAGCATTTAAATTAACAGTAGTAACGATATTGTTTGTGATCGGTACGTTGTTTACGGGTTGTAAATCAGCAAGCAATACGCAAAAAGGAGCAGTATACGGAGCGACAGGTGGTGCTCTTCTAGGTGCCGGGATAGGTGCGCTTGCAGGTGGTTCTAAAGGAGCTGCATGGGGAGCTGCCATTGGAGCCGCTGTAGGTGGTGGAACCGGAGCGATTATCGGTAATAAAATGGACAAACAGGCCCGTGCCATTGATGAAGCTTTACCAAGTGCTGATGTAGAAAGAGTAGGAGAGGCAATACATATTACTTTAAAAGAAGATGCGATTCGTTTCGCCACTAATAAGTCGACACTCACGCCGCAAGCTCAGGCAAATCTGGATAAGTTGATACCGATTTTTAATGAATACAACGAAACCAATATCAATATTTACGGATATACCGATAACGTTGGTGCAAAGGAATATAACCTGACCCTGTCTCAAAAAAGAGCTGATGAGGTTAAAAAATACCTGATTTCAAAAGGATTGGCGCCAACACGATTTATTACCAAAGGTATGGGAATGGAGCAGCCAATTGCTTCGAATGACACCAAAGAAGGTCAAAGCATGAACAGACGCGTGGAATTCGCAATTACGGCTAATGAAAAAATGATTCAGGAAGCTAAAAAAGAAGCAGGAAATTAATCAGCTATCATTTATAACAATAAAAAAATCCCGATTAATCGGGATTTTTTTATTGTATAATGTTCATCTTTATGACTTATTCTCCAAAAGTATACGATAATCCTAAACTTAAATTGTAGATAAGTGTGGATGTTCCGTTCGGGGTTCCGTTAAAGACAGGGTCAGTGTATGTGTATTTTCCATCAAACCAAAAATGCTGGGAAAAATGAACCAATCCGGTAAAATCGATTCCAACGGCAAGGTTGTCGGTAATGGAATACTGTGGATTGATACCAAAAATTATATGTCCGATTTCATCATTACCCGCTCTGGGAAGTGTTACCGATTTTTGGACTGTATACCCTAATCCCACATGGGTAAGTACATTGAAATCACGGTTATAAAAGTAACTTCTCGGATCCAAAAGATTAGTCAGGTTACAGGCAGCCTGAGCAGAAATTCTGTGTGAGTTAAGTCCCATTTCTATGGGTGACTTCTGGGTTCTGAATTTGTCGAAACCATAATCCAGTTTAATTCCCCAGGTATCTCCAAACATGTATCTCACACCAAAATCGTAATGGACCGGATCAATAAGTTCAGGGTCTTTGACTCCAGATATACCATAATCGACATCTATCGATACGTTATTATATACACGTTGACCAAAAGTTAAAGACGAGACAAGCAGTAGAGCTAACGTCAGTTTTTTAGTTAGGAATTCCATGCATTTGTTGGATTTGTAGGTTAAATAGTCTGCAATATTAGACATAAAGTTTTAAATATTGATTATGATTTGTTTAAAAAAATATACTCAATAAATTCAGATATAATTCAATAGCGATTAAATTTGCAGACTAATACAGAACAATGCTACAGGTTAAAACTATTTCCTTCGGATACACGGAAAAAAAAATCATTCACAACATCGCGTTTACTGTCCCAAAAGGTAAGAATGTAGCTGTTTTAGGAGAAAGCGGTTGCGGGAAAAGTACGCTTTTGAAACTGATTTATGGTTTACATGATTTAGATGAAGGCCATATTTTTTGGAATGAAACCGAAGTTCTGGGACCTAAATTCAATTTAGTGGCCGGGATGCCTTTTATGAAATACCTGGCGCAGGATTTCGACCTGATGCCCTACATAACCGTTGCTGAAAATGTCGGTAAATATCTTTCCAATTTTTATCCTGAAGAAAAAAAACAACGAATCCAGGAACTGCTTGAAATTGTTGAGATGACCGAATTTGCCAATGTAAAAGCACAATTTCTCAGCGGAGGACAGCAACAGCGTGTTGCATTAGCCAAAGTTTTAGCTTTAGAACCAGAGGTTTTGTTGTTGGATGAGCCCTTTAGTCATATCGATAATTTTAGAAAAAATGCCCTTCGAAGAAATTTATTCGCTTATCTGAAGTCTAAAGAAATTACCGTCATAATTGCAACGCACGATAGTGTTGACGCACTTTCCTTTTCAGACGAAACTGTTGTTTTGAGAAACGGTAAAATTGTAGCAAGAGGAGCATCTGCCACCATTTATAACAATCCTGAAAGTAAGTATGTGGCTTCTCTTTTTGGTGAGGTTAATGAGTTGCAGCTTTCACAATTGGTTGATGATGTAGATGATGATAAAACCTTGTTTTTGTACCCGCATCAGTTAAAAGTTGTAGAAAACGGTTTTTTGAAAGCCATTGTCCGACAGTGTTATTATAAAGGAAGTCATTATTTGGTTAAAGCGGTTTCAGACCGTAAAGTGATTTTCTTCGAACACGAAACCGAGTTGGAAATCAATGATGAAGTTACTTTAATGATGAGTTAATCATGGCAAAAGAAGACTTATTAACGAAACAGATAAACCAGTTGGGATTCTTTCTCAGAAAGGTGTTTGAAAAATTAACGGGTAGTAATTCTGATGAAGATATTTCCAAAACAGTTATAGAAATTAATACCGATTTAAAGGAAACTCTCGGTTTTGATTTAGAAGAAATTGAAAAACTCACTTCAGAAGAGGTGGTTGCTTTTTTACTTCAAAAGGAGTATTTCAGTGTCGAAAACCTTGAATTGTTCGCTGATATTTTAGCAAAAATAAATTCGGATGATTATCGCTATAAAGCATTAAAGATTTATGAGTACATCGACAGTAAGACAGCTACTTTTTCGATGGAACGCAATCAGAAAATGAAAACTATAAAAG
>NZ_DATIDM010000178.1:0-15128 GCF_035456225.1 Flavobacterium sp.
GGAAGAAATCAGGAAAAAGTTTCCAATGCATAAAATTGTGGTTACGTTTTTTTCACCATCCGGTTATGAAGTACGAAAAAACAACACGGTTGCCGATGTAACCGTTTACCTTCCTTTAGACACTAAAAAAAATGTTGAAACTTTTTTACGGTTGGTGCATCCGGAGATGGCTTTTTTCATCAAATATGAATTTTGGCCCAATTACCTTAATGAACTCAAAAAACGGAATATAAAAACCTATCTGATTTCAGGCATTTTCAGGGAAAAACAAAGTTTCTTCAAGTGGTATGGCGGTTTTTACCGAAATGCACTGAAAAACATCGATTACTTTTTTGTTCAGAATGAAAGTTCAAAAAAACTCCTTCAAAGTATCGGTTTTCACAATGTGAAAGTATCCGGCGACACCCGTTTTGACCGTGTGATTTCCATTTTAGACCGCGACAATTCATTGGATTTTATTTCCGATTTTAAAGACGATTCGACTATGGTTGTCATAGGAAGCTCTTGGCCTAAAGACGAATCCTTATTGACAAATTACATTAACCAAGCGGATTCAAACACAAAATTCATCATCGCTCCGCACAACATAAAACAGGAGCAGATTCAACAATTAAAAAACACAATCACCCGAAAAACGGTTTTGTTTTCAGAAAAAGAAAATCAGAATCTTTCCGAATATCAGGTTTTCATCATTGACACCATTGGAATCCTCACTAAAATTTACAGCTATGCTGATATTGCGTACGTGGGCGGAGGTTTTGGAAATCCGGGCGTGCACAATATTTTGGAGCCGGCGACCTTCGGAATTCCGGTTGTCATCGGCCCGAATTATTCTCATTTCGCCGAAGCTACTGCCTTGGTCAATATTGAAGGTTGTATCTCCATCAAAAATCAAAACGAACTAAATCAGGCATTTGATCTGCTGACACAAAACGAAGACGAACGGTATGAAAAAGGGCACATCTGCAGCACTTTTGTTCAGATGAATAAAGGAGCGACAAATACGATACTAAATCATATTCTATCGAACACCCCGAACTAATACATTTGTTTCGGAATGTGCTTCGCAACTTATTCCATTTCGATACCAAATTTTCACAGACCAAATTCTTACTATAAAATTATATCTCTGAAATTCAAAAATTGTAAATTGCACACTCTTAAATTCATACTATGAAATTTCTAAAACTACTTGTTATTTTATTCGTTCTTCCAATATACGCCCAGCAAGGCGGTATGTGGGTTCCTTCTTTATTAAAAGGAATGAACGAAACCGAAATGAAAAATATGGGAATGAAAATCAGCGCCGAAGACATTTATTCGGTAAATCATTCCAGTTTGAAAGATGCGGTTCCTCAATTTAACGGAGGATGTACCGCCGAGGTAATTTCCCCGAAAGGGTTAATCCTAACCAATCACCACTGTGGTTTCAATAACATCCAGGACCACTCTTCGGTAGAACACGACTATCTAACCGATGGATTCTGGGCTTACAAAATGGAAGACGAATTACCTAACAAAGACGCGTTCGTAACATTCATCGTTAAAATCGAAGACGTTACCAATAAAGTTATGGAAGGTGTTGTTAATCTTCCGACAGAAGCAGAAAAACAAAAGAAAATTCAGGAAAATATCGCGATGCTAAACAAAAGCCTACCGAAGGAAAGCTGGCAGGAAAACAGCATCCGTACTTTCTACGACGGAAACCAATATCTTTTATTTGTTACAGAAACATTCAAAGATGTACGTTTAGTAGGAGCTCCGCCTTCATCCATCGGGAAATTCGGTTCGGATACTGACAACTGGGTTTGGCCACGTCATACGGGCGATTTCTCTTTGTTCCGAATTTATGCAGGAAAAGACAATCGTCCTGCTGAATATTCTAAAGACAATGTACCGTACACACCGAAACACTATTTCCCGGTTTCCATAAAAGGGGTTAAGGAAAATGACTTTACCATGGTTATGGGATACCCTGGAAGAACACAGGAATATTTGCCTTCGTACGCTGTTGAGCAAATCGTTAACTCATTAAATCCGGCTAAAATTGAAATTCGTGACCGCGCGTTGAAAACACAAGACGGTTTCATGAGAAAAGACAACGCGATCAAAATTCAGTACGCCGCTAAATATGCACAAGTCGCTAATTACTGGAAAAAATGGATTGGAGAATCAAAAGGACTGAAAAAGGTCAATGCCGTTGCTATCAAACAAAATTTTGAAAAAGACTTCACAGCCAAAGTCAACAAAGCAGGAAAACAAGCTGAATACGGTAACATATTAGCCGATTTCAAAACCACGTATGATGCTATTGCTCCTTATGCTTTAGCAAGAGATTACTTTTCGGAAGTTGTTTTAAGAAATACTGAAATCTTAAGCTTTGGTTACCGCTTATACCAATTGGAACAAGTTTTCAACACTAAAGGTGAGCAGGCTTTTAACGACAGAAAAAACAACTTAACTGCGGGATTTGAACCTTTATACAAAGAATTCAACGCTAAAGTAGACGAAAAAGTTTTCGAACAATTGATCGAATTGTATGCTAAAAAATCACCACAACAATTTTTACCGGAATCCATTAAGAACATCAATTCTGAAGCTACAGCCAAATCGATTTTCGCTAATTCGAAGCTTACTTCTTATGATGGTTTAAAAGGAATATTGGAAGGTGATGCGAAATCAGTAATCGCTAAAATGAATCAGGATCCGGCTTACATGCTTGTAAAAACGATTGCCGATGCTTACAATAAGAATGTAGTTCCGAAATACGATGAGTTAAACACGAAAAACATCGCGCTGCAACGTAATTACATGAAAGCCATCTTGGAATTGAGTCCGAAATCAGCACGCATTTTCCCAGATGCAAACAGTACGCTTCGCGTTACCTACGGAAAAGTAAAAGGGTACGAACCAAGTGACGCTGTCAGCTACGAACCAATGACCTATTTGGACGGAGTAATGGAAAAATACATTCCGGGAGATTACGAATTCGATGTTCCGCAAAAACTAATCGACCTATACAACACTAAAGATTACGGTCAGTATGCCGACAAAAACGGAAAAATGCCGGTAGCCTTCATAGCAACCAATCACACTACCGGTGGTAATTCAGGAAGCCCTGCTTTAGACGCAAACGGAAACCTTATCGGGCTGAATTTTGACCGTGTTTGGGAAGGAACAATGAGCGACATTCAATACGACCCTTCAATATGTAGGAATATTATGGTTGATATGCGTTATGTTTTGTTCATAATCGACAAGTATGCCGGAGCGAAAAATCTGATTGAAGAAATGAAATTAGTCAAACCAACAACCAAGAAGAAAAAATAACACGAAACTGTAAATCAAACACATACCGAAAACAAAGAAAATTTTAACCTACAAATTCTATTTGTTTTAAATGGCATGAAATTTGTAATTACTGTGGTGGGATTCAAGGGAATATTTTTTTTAAAAAATGAAAAAAATTATTTTAATCGTATAAAAAAATTTATATCTTTGCCCCGAATTAATAATTAACCTTTATAATTTAGTAAGATGAAAAAAGTTGTTTTAAGCTTAGCTTTAGTAGCTATGATGAGTGTTTCTTTCGTATCATGTAAAGAAACTGCAAAAGAAGAAACTGTAACTGAAGAAGTTGCTGCTCCTGCTGAAGAGGCTGTAGAAGCTACTGCTGAAACTGTTGATACTGCTGCTGCTGCTGCTACTACTGAAGCTCCTGCTACTGAAGCTGCTCCTGCTCCTGCTCCTGCTGCTGCTCCAGCTGCTCCAGCTGCTCACTAGTATTTTAATACAGTAAGAAAAAAATAGTCCTGCATAGCAGGACTTTTTTTTGGCTTTATCCGAAACCTAACACGGTTTTGAAAAATTCTTTTGTTTTTTTATCATCTCACACCTTCCCGGCCCACAGCCTAATCTTTTGGGACCGCAAGACACTATCAGCCCAAAGACAACCAGTAACAATAATTTCTTCATCTCTTAAAAAATTTCAGAAAACTGTAACGCTTTTAACTGTTCCAGATATTCTCTTTGATTTGACAATCTCGGGATTTTATGCTGTCCTCCTAATTTATCTTGCTCTTTCAACCAATCATAAAACAAATTGGTTCGCGCAACATTTAAAACCAACGGATTTAGAGTCATATTATTATAACGCTTCGCCTCATAGTCCGAATTCACTTCCTGCAAGCACAAATCCAACAATTTACTGAATTCCTCAATATTTTCAGGTTTCTTTCTAAACTCCACCATCCATTCATGTGCCCCTTTTTCATTTCCTTCCATAAAAATTGGAGCCACTGTATAATCGATTACCTCGCAGTTCAACTGTTGACAAGCTTTTGACAAGGCCATATCGGTATTTTCCACCATAAGCTCTTCGCCAAAAACATTAATATGATGCTTCGTTCTTCCGGTAACACGAATACGGTAAGGATTTAAGGAAGTAAAGCGAATGGTATCTCCAATCAGATAGCGCCACAAACCGGAATTGGTTGTTATCACCACAGCATAGTTCTTATCCAACTGTACTTCCGACAAACGGATTACACGCTGATTAAGGGTTCCGAAGGTATCCATCGGAATGAATTCATAAAAAATCCCGTAATCCAGCATCAACAACAAATCACTGGAATTATTAAGATCCTGAATAGCGAAAAACCCTTCGGATGCATTATAAATCTCGTAATATTTAAAATCGGCTTTCGGCAAAATTCTCTTGTATTGCTCGCGATAGGGCTCAAAACTCACCCCTCCGTGAAAATACACTTCAAGATTAGGCCATATTTCCAACAGATTCTCTTTTCCGGTAACCTCCAGCATCTTATTCAGCAACACCAGCATCCAGGAAGGAACTCCTGCAAAACTGGTCACATTTTCATTTCGGGTTTCGTTGATGATAGCCGCAATCTTTGTTTCCCATTCGCTCATTAACGAGACCTTATTGCTTGGCGTACTGCTAAATTCTGCCCAGAAAGGCATATTGTCAATCAAAATGGCCGACAAATCCCCAAAAAAGGTATTATTATCCTCATACAGCTGTTTACTTCCGCCCAAACGAAGGCTTTTACCCGTGAACAATTCCGATTCCTCGTTGTTATTTAAATAAAGGCACAACAAATCTTTACTGGCCTTATAATGGCAGTCTTCCAGCGCTTCATTGCTCACCGGTATAAATTTACTCTTCGCATTGGTCGTGCCGCTTGATTTGGCAAACCATTTTATCGGCGTACCCCAAAAAACATTCTGTTCCCCTTTTCGCGTAAGTTCAATCAGCGGTTCGAGTTCTTCATAGGTTGAGACCGGAATCCTTTCGGAAAAGGTCTTATAACTCTTAATGGTTGAAAACTCATATTTTCGTCCCAATACGGTTCCTTCGGCACTTCGAAGCAAATTGAAAAGCAATTCTTCCTGAACTTCATTAGGGTATTTCAAAAACAATTCCATCTGATGAATTCTTTTTTTCAGTATCCAGGAAGCAATTGAATTTATAATGGTTAACGGCATCTTTTCGCAATTATGAATTATCAATTGTAAATTATGAATTATAACTTTACAACTTTACCAAATATAACAAATTTTAGCGATAATTTTGCTCCGAAAACCCAATTCCTAAATTTTCAAATCCTTTAAAAAATGACTTACGAAGGCGTACTGACGAAAATGCAAACCGAGTTCGGAAACCCGATTCAGTATTATCTGGTTTTCGAAAACAGCTATTTAAACATTAACCAACTGCTGAACAAAGAATTGAAAATCACCTTTCAGGGGTACCAATGCCTGAATTGCGGAAAGAAGAAGAAAATTTTCCGTCAGGGATTTTGTTATGATTGCTTCATGTCAAGTGCTTCTGCGGGTGATTGGATCATGAAACCAGAATTAAGCACGGCCCATTTAGGCATTGAAGACCGTGATTTGGAATACGAAAAGCGGGTACAATTACAACCTCATATTGTTTATTTGGCCCTATCCAGTGAAATAAAGGTTGGTGTTACGCGAAAAACACAGGTTCCCACACGATGGATTGACCAGGGCGCTATCGAAGCAGTTCCTATTGTGGAAGTACCAAACCGCTATTTGGCCGGCATTACCGAAGTCGCTTTAAAAAATCATTATACCGACAAAACCAATTGGCAAAAAATGCTTAAAAACGAAATCCCGAATGTCGATTTGGTTGCGGAAAGAAATAGTTTGGGCAATCTGATTCCGGAGGAAGTTCAACCCTATTTCGCAACAGTTCCCGAGAAAAAATACGACTTGGTCTATCCCGTTTTGGAATACCCCAAAAAAGTCAACAGCCTGAACCTAGAGAAAACCCATGAATTTACAGGAAAACTGTCTGGGATAAAAGGACAATACCTCATCTTTGACGACGGTACGGTTTTTAATGTGCGAACCTTTGAAGGCTACGTGGTACAAATCAATTTGTCATAAAATTTTCAACCTTATACCACCTATAATTTTTTAGCCACGAATTCACTAATTTATACTGTTTAATTAGTGCATTCGTGGCTACTATTTTTAAGAATTCAATCTGCATCACCTGAATATGATTTTAGAAATGTATTCAGAGAGCTCCGATCACTTTTTTTATGGCGTTTGTGGTTTTGGCTCTTCTTTTTTCTTCTTGCCAAACAAATCCTTTAAGGCTTTTGTTGCTGTTTCTTTCACATCCGGTTTTGGCTGCGTAGTTTGCGTTTTAGTAGTGTCTTTAGGAGTCGTGTTTCCTTTCGTTCCACCGAGTATATTACCTAAAGCCCCTGCGCCCTGATTAATCAACTTATTTTTCTGGTAATCTACCAGCTGCTTGGTAATATTAGCTATCGCCGGCTTCATATCGGTTGTTACTTTGGGGCTTTTGAAACTCCCCGTCATCTGCGCATTTACGGGCACATTTTGCAACTTCGCTTGTTCTGCCGGGGTAAGTTTTGCCAATAATTTATTTACTTCCGGACCTAAATATTTAGCAGGAACATCGAATTTCAGGTTATAATTCATCGACTGGTCAAAACCGTGTGATCCGCCAATCGTTACTTTAACATCCTGATATTTCAAATCCAACGGTTTCAGGTTTACTCTTCCATTGGTAAAAGACAGTGCCGCCTTAAGATCATTCAGGCTCAATTTATTCACATCAATAAATTTCACGTTTGAAGTCAATGAAGAAAGCAGTTGCGAATTTTGCGCATTTATTTTGGTACTCAACAATTGTCCTACCAAATCACCCGAAATAGTTTTCAGATCCGGCGTCATTTCGATAGCATTTAAATTTCCGGAAAGATTAATGGTCGAATTCAACTTCCCATCCACAACGCCCGCAATAGGCGCAATGGATTTCAACATATCCAATTGTGTAAACGACTTGGCAATATCAACTTTATTCAATCCCAAATTCATTTTAAAGGTTGGCACTTTCCCTTTAGTTGAAACCACTCCGTCAACACCAATAATCCCTTCAAAAACACTTGTTTTCAGATTCTGTAGCGTTACCGCCTCATCGCGGATGATCATCTTCCCGGAAACATCTTTCAGGGTCAGATTATCGTAAACAACGGTATTCGCGTTGGCAGTAATGGCACAATCCAGGAAAGCCGGGATTTTAACCGCTTCTTTTTTAGCCGTTCCTTCTTTAGAAGCCCCTTCTTTGGCTGTAGCGGAAGGTGCCATAAAATCGGAAACCAAAAACTGATTGGAATTCATATTGAAGTTGGCTTTCAGAATCTGGTCTTTGAATACGAATCCGTAGAAGTTATCCAAAGTCCCTGTAAGATGCACATCTGATTTCCCCGTTTTCAAGTCCAACTGATTCAAACGGATCTGATTCGGATTAAACGCCACAACCGCCTGTGAAATCTGAACCGGTTTGGCCATTTCCGGACCGGTGTAGTTGAATCCGGTAAGCGTCATGTTTCCTGAATTCTGAATATTCTGATATTGGCTTGTTTCTACCGATTTCATATCGAATTTAGTCACCACATCGGCTTTTAAAATACCGGAAAGCGGTTTGTCCAACTTCACCGGATAAGCTTTTGTTACATTCGCCAGGTTAACTACTCCTTTCAATTCGGCATTCACCAAAGCATTTTCGGATAGATTTCTAATATTTGCTTTTGCGTTGAAGACATCCTGATCAATACGGAACGACAATTTGTCCAGATTCACATACGTATCGTTCATTAAACCGGTTTCATTGATGATTTTAGTATCTATCTTAATATCCTGTACCGATTTCGGCAAATCAGGATACTGGAACGAAGCGTTGTCCGAAGCGATAGCGATATTAAACTTCGGAACGGTAGTATCGGTCAGTTCGCCATTTACAGTTCCGTTTACTCTAAATTCCCCTGTAGTTTTTACCGTATTGATATTACCGGCATAAGCTGCCGGAATTAGTCCAAGGAAGTTTTTAAAATCCGAGGTAGGCGTTTTAAATTTCAGATCATATACCTGACCTTTTTCCACCATTTGGATGAAACCGTCAAATTCCAAAGGCAATTGATTGATTAACGCCTTATTGTTTCGGAACGTATATTTTTGATTTTTCATGTCGATTCCCAAAACAGCATCTAAAGACAGTGCTACATTGCTCATGTAGTTCATTTTATCCATATCCAAGGACAGTTTCGCGGTTGACTTGGTTGTCAGATCGAGTTTATCCGCGGCTAAATCCCCGGTCCCTTCATGATTCAGACTATCGATAACCATCTTGATTTTCGACTTCTCATCGATGTAACGAAAACGCAGATTCTCAATCGAATATTTCTGAATGCTCATGGCAAACGGCTTGCTTTCGGATTTATCCTCCGGTTTATCGTCCTTCAATGCGATATCAAAATTTCCAATTCCGTCTTTGTTGAAAATGATGTTCACCAATCCGTCTTTCGAAGAAAACCCTTCGATATTCATAGCCTCGCCTTCGCCTTTAAACAGTTCTTTTACCGACATTTTTAAATTGACTTCGCCGGCATAAAACAACGTATCCCCTTCAAAAGGCGCTTTGTTGATAATACTCAGCTTATCAATGGTCACACTGGCATTCGGAAAGTTTTTAAAAAGACTCAATCCAACATCCTCAAAAGCGATTTTCGCATCAACTTTCTCGTTTATGGATTTAGTCACCAACTCTTTTATTTTGTCTTTGAACAAAAAAGGAGCCGCTGCTAAAACTACAACAATAACCAAGAGGGAAATCCCTGCTATCTTTAAAATTTTCTTTGCCATGTCTGCTATTATTTACCTCACTAAATTACTACAAAAATAAAACCAACTTATTAATAAAACGTAAATAAGTTGGTTTAGTTGCTTATAGTGGTAGATTTTTATCTGATATTCAGCTCAAAAGGCATCACTGCCTGAACACCTCTTCGCTGGTTAACCTTTCTGATTCGGTCTAAAACCTGGTAATTTTCTTCACCGATTTCCTCTTTTATCAGGGTTTCTTTTGACTGAAACATCGAAATACCTCCAAAATTGCGAAGTAAATCTTCAAAGGTTTTTTCATATTCCGGATAATCTTCTGTTCTGTATTCTTTTATTTTCGCCAAGGTTGCCGCATGTTTAATAGCCGCATCCATTCCGCCTATTTTATCCACCAATCCTAATTTTAAAGCATCGGCCCCAGTCCAAACACGACCTTGAGCAACCGAATCAACCTGTTCGATGGTCATTTTTCTTCCCACTGAAACGCGTTTTAAAAATGTGGTGTAAATGGTTTCAATACTCTCGGTAACCACTTCTTTAAACTTGTCATCTATAGGTTCAAAAACGCTGTAACCGCTCGAATTCTGATGGGTTTTTACCTGTTCCGCATTGATTCCCATTTTGGTTGCCAACGGATGGAAATTAGGCAAAGCCCCGAAAACCCCGATAGAGCCGGTAATCGTGTTTGGTTCCGCGAAAATAGTATTGGCATTGCATGAAATGTAATAACCCCCGGAAGCTGCCAAGTTCCCCATGGAAACAACGACAGGTTTTACTTTTTTGGTCAATTCGATTTCTCTCCAGATCAATTCGGATGTCAGCGCACTTCCTCCAGGAGAATCTACTCTTAAAACAACCGCTTTTACATCATCATCATTACGCGCTTCTTCTAAAGAACGGCGCATCGAACCTTCACCGATATAACTCACATCTCCCTCACCGGATTGGATTTCACCTTGCGCATATACAATGGCAATTTTATCCTTTTTGGAGTAATCCGAATTGCTTCTGGCTACGTTTTCGGCATAATCCAAAATACTTATTTTATTGTACTCTTCGTCATTGTCAACTTTCAGTGCTTTTCGTATGCCGTTGTGGTACTGATCTTCGTAAGCAATCTTATCAATCAGGTGTTTTTGTAACGCTAATTCAGGCGTACGTGCCCCAAGTGAATTGGCAATGGCATTCAGACTGTCTACGGAAATGTTTCGACTTTTAGAAATATCCGTTACCACTGAAGCCCACATCGAATTCAGTAAAGCAGTCATTTGTTCGCGGTTGGCCACACTCATCTCATTTTCCAAAAACGGCTCTACGGCACTTTTGTATTTTCCGTGGCGGATCACCTCCATTTTAACCCCGGATTTGTCTTCAAAATTCTTAAAGAACAATACTTCGGCAGATAATCCTTTGAAATCCATTTCACCCACCGGATTCAGATAAATGGTATCCGCAACCGAATTCAGATAGTATTCTTTTTGCGAATACGAATTGGCATAAGCTACCACAAACTTCCCTGATTTCTTGAATTCATCCAGTTTACGGCGAATGGCCTTACTTTGCGCCAAGCCGATTTCAGATTCGTTGTTTAAAATCGAAATTCCTTTGATTTTATCATCGGTTTTGGCGGCATCGATAGCGTTTAAAACATCGGTTACCCCATCATGTTTGGTTTCAAAATAATCAAAATCGGTAAACTTAAATTGCCCACCGTAATCCTGAGTCACTTCCGCCAGATCCAGCTCAATAACGGAATCTTTCTTCACTTTCACATGATCACCATCACCACCAAAAATGACACCAATCAATAGGATTCCAAAGAAGAAAACCATAAAAAACACAAACAATCCAACGACTGTCGCCAATACATTCCCTAAAAATCTCATCGCTCTTTATTTTTAAGATAGGTAGCCAAAATGTTAAAATTGTTACACCTGAAGGTCTAAATAAGTTAATAACTATACGTTGGAAAAACCTTCAATTCTGAAATTCTTTTAGTTATTTTGTCAAATGAACCGTCAGCATCAAGTTGTTTTATCGTTAGGAAGTAATCAGGGGAATCGTTTAGAGAATATCCAAATCTGTATTTCCTTAATTCACAAAACCATAGGCACCGTCATTCGTGTTTCCAAAATATACGAAACGCCTTCCTGGG
The DNA here is from genome assembly GCF_035456225.1 of Flavobacterium sp. GTDB lineage: Bacteria > Bacteroidota > Bacteroidia > Flavobacteriales > Flavobacteriaceae > Flavobacterium. Next base: position 11,354 of record NZ_DATIDM010000178.1, read on the forward strand.
GATTTGACAGTGATGCTTTTTACAATTGTGCCTTGTTGCTGCATACTTCTTTGTCTGCAGAAAAGGTTTTAAGCAAAATTCTGGAAGCCGAAAAACAATTGGGACGCATCCGAAACGGACAATTAGGGTATCAGGCGAGAATTATCGATATTGATATTATTAGTTTTGACGAACTGGTTTTAGAAACCGAAACATTACACATTCCGCATCCGCAAATGCAAAACCGACTGTTCGTCTTATTGCCGATGCAGGATTTGAACTATGACTGGCTCCATCCAAAAACCCAAAAACCCATCGCAGCACTTATCAAAGAAACAGATGATCAAAGTGACTGCAAAATTGTCGGAACATTGGAAGCTCCTCTGGAAAATTTCAATATTCAGAATTTCAACTACATCGCCATTGAAGGCAATATCGGAGCAGGGAAAACCACTTTATCCAAGAAGATTGCCGAAGATTTTAATGCGAAGTTAGTTTTGGAACGCTTTGCCGACAACCCTTTTTTGCCTAAATTTTACAAGGATCAGAACCGCTATGCTTTTCCATTGGAAATGTCTTTTTTAGCCGACCGTTACCAGCAATTGTCGGATGACCTGGCCCAATTCGAATTGTTTAAGGATTTCATTGTGGCCGATTACCATATTTTCAAATCACTGATTTTTGCCAAAGTCACTTTGGGCGAAGAAGAATACCGACTGTACAAAACCATGTTCGACATTATCAAAAAAGAAATGCCGAAACCGGATCTGTATGTGTATTTATATCAGAAACCCGAGCGTTTATTGCATCAGATCAAACAACGGGGCCGTGCTTACGAGCAGGAAATTCCGGCAGAATATCTGGAAAAAATCAATCAGGGTTACTTGGACTACATCAAAACCCAAACCGATTTAAACATCCTGACGATTGATGTTTCGGAAATGGATTTTGTGAACAATCAGGAGGATTACATACGAATATTGGAGAAAATTAATTCCAAAATTTAAATCCCAGTTTTCAAATTATCTATTTTCTGAAATAAATCCCAAACCACGATTCCAGCACTAACCGATATGTTTAATGAGTGCTTGGTCCCCAACTGCGGAATTTCAATAACGCCGTCACTCAAATGGATAGCTTCTTGCGCTACTCCCTTCACTTCATTTCCGAAAACCAATGCATATTTATGGTTTGGCTCTATCTGAAAATCGTTCAACATCACCGAATTTTCAACCTGCTCGATGGAATAAACCGAGATTTTTTCGTCTTTCAGTTGCTTTATTACTTCCAAAACATCTTTTGCATATTCCCAGGTTACCGTTTCTGTAGCCCCTAAAGCGGTTTTATGGATTTCTTTATTAGGCGGAGTGGCGGTAATTCCGCACAAGTAGATTTTCTCAATTAAGAAAGCATCGGCAGTTCTAAACACCGAACCGATGTTATGAAGGCTGCGGATATCATCCAATACGATGATAATCGGTGTTTTATCTGCCTGTTTAAATTCGTCTATATTTTTGCGTTCCAGTTCGCTGTTGGCCAGTTTTCTCATTTTGTTCCATTAAAAAAGCCTCCAAAATTAAACATTTTGAAGGCTTTCTATTTATTTTATGTAAAAATTTAGCTTTTTACTTCCTGAACTTTCACTGGTGTTGCAGGAGTAGCCGGTGTTGCAGGAGTAGCTGGTGTTGCAGGAGCCGGAGCAGCTTTAACATCTCCTTTGATCGTTAACAATTTAGGCGTATCTGATACGTTTGTTGTAATAGTTACATTTTTTTGAAAAACACCCACTCTGTTAGTGTCGTATTTTACTTTGATAACTCCTTTTGCACCTGGAGCAATTGGCTCTTTTGGAGCTTCAGGAACGGTACATCCGCAAGATCCTTGTGCACTCTTAATCACTAACGGTTCATTACCATTATTAGTGAATACGAATTCTCTCTGACCGTTTTCGTTTTGATTGATTGTTCCGTAATCAATAATTTCGTTTTCAAAAACGATACTAGGACCTTTTACTTCAGGAGCAACCTCCTTTTTAGCTTTTTTAGTCTTTTTTGTTTTTTTTACTTCAGTAGTAACTTTTGTTGTTTTAGCTGTTTCCTGTGCTGTAGCAGCTGTTAAGCCGAATACAAAAAACGCGCTTAGTAGCAATATTTTTTTCATAACGTGTTGTAATTAAACATTTAGAAAGCAAATCTATTAAAAAAAGATTTTGATTGGTTGCCTACAACTGCTTTTTTAATTAATTTTTAAGAATCTGTGATATCCCAATTACTGTTCAATCTTCTTTTTATGAAAATTATCCCGTTTTTGTCGCATCATTTTTACAACAAAAGAATTCTCTTTTTACATTCTTATTCATGGAAACCTCATCTGCATACTTTGACACAGATTTATGTCTTCAGCAACTAATTTCCAAATAAACAATTTAACACAAAAAACAAACGTCAATTTAGATTCATAATCTTTTCACAAAAAATCTTCGTGTATATTTGCAAATAAACCATTACCATGTCAACAAAAGAAAAAGCGCCGAAAGAAACTCCGTTAATGAAGCAGTACAACGAGATAAAAAACAAATATCCCGATGCCTGTTTGCTGTTCCGTGTAGGCGATTTTTATGAAACTTTTGGAGAAGACGCAGTTCGTGCTTCGGGGATTTTAGGCATCACCTTAACCAAAAGAGGTGCCGGCTCCGATTCGGAAACTGCATTGGCCGGGTTTCCACACCATTCCTTGAACACATATCTGCCAAAACTGGTAAAAGCCGGTCTTCGCGTAGCTATTTGCGATCAGTTGGAAGACCCGAAAATGACCAAAACCATCGTAAAAAGAGGCGTTACGGAATTGGTAACACCGGGTGTCGCATTGAATGACGAAGTATTGAGCTCGAAGTCAAACAATTTTTTGGCTTCCGTTCATTTTGGAAAGAAAACTATCGGAGTTTCATTTCTGGACGTTTCTACCGGAGAATTTTTGACAGCTCAAGGCAACGAAGAATATATTGACAAACTGCTTCAGAACTTTAATCCGAGTGAAATACTTGTTCAGAAGCATTATAAAAATCAATTTAAAGAACACTTTGGCGAAGATTTCCATTCCTTCTTCCTGGAAGACTGGATTTACAAAGAAGATTACGCTTTTGAACGCCTAACCACTCACTTTCAGACCAATTCATTAAAAGGTTTCGGAATCGAGGAATTATCGGAAGGCATTATCGCTTCGGGAGCGATTTTATATTATTTATCCGAAACACAGCACAACAAAATTCAGCATATCACCAACATCCACCGTATTGCCGAAGACGCGTATGTTTGGATGGACAAATTCACGATTCGCAATTTAGAATTATACCACAGTTATAACCCGAATGCAGTTACCCTATTGGAAGTCATCGACAGAACACTTTCCCCTATGGGCGGACGTTTGCTGAAACGCTGGTTAGCACTTCCGTTGAAAGATGCAAAGAAAATCGAAGGGCGTCATGAAGTCGTGGAATACCTGAAAAACAACAGCGAAGTACTGCAAAACATGCAATACCAAATCAAACAAATTTCCGATTTGGAGCGTCTGATTTCGAAAATCGCAACCGGAAAAGTGAGTCCGCGTGAAGTGGTTTACCTATGTAATTCGTTGGACGCCATCATTCCGATGAAAACGCAAGCTTTGAATAGCACTAATGAAGCACTAAAAACCATTGGTGACAGTTTACATTCGTGTGATTTATTGCGTGAAAAGATCAAAGACACTTTAAATCCGGAAGCGCCTGTCGCCATCAGCAAAGGAAATGCGATTGCCC
>NZ_DATIDM010000179.1:0-5413 GCF_035456225.1 Flavobacterium sp.
AATTACTGTTTTATATTCTTCAAATTTGTCTAAAGGATAGTTGACTATATTGTAAAATTCAATATTATCAATTATTACTTCGTTACCAGCTTTGTTGTATGTACTCTTAAACTGGGCTTCTGTTTTATTGTCTAGAACCAAAGTCTTGTTCATGTTTATTTTGTCCAGATTTTTTGTGTCTACGTTAGCCGGAAGTATAACTTTTATTTTTCTCGTATAAGCATGTGGATAATCGATCTCGACTGGCAATAACCTTTTGTTTTGCTGATAAAGTTCCATTTGTTTTCCGATAACCAAGCCTAATGATAACAGATAGTTGTTACCTGCTTTTTGCACTAATTCGTTACCTGAATAGTTGAACTCTAAAAGGAATGGGTTTTTGCCGACATTAGCCGTGCCTTCATTAGCGGTTTTGAAATTTCCATTTTCCTTTTTATTAGTGTAATTTTCGATTACCGAATTAAAAATGGTTTTGTAATCGTCATTTGAAACAAAGTCCTTTATCGGTTGGAAATTCATGGCAGAGTAGCCTCCATATGAGAATTTAGAACTTACCGTTGGGTTTTCTATATCTTTAGATAAGTCAATAGTGATTTCCATCGTATCTGTTGTCAATTCTGTTCCTGGTAGGGTAATGAATTTAATTTCGCTAACGGCCATCATTACACCGGCAAACTCTTTCGATTTGATGAATAAACCATTGTTGTTACCCAACTGTGCCGGGAATAATGGAATTCTGTATTCAATTTCCGTTGGCGTCATATATTTATCTATTGACGGGAAATAAAATAACAGTTCATCCAGATTCTCATAACTTTCGAATTCTTTGTCAAATGGAACAGAAGAACGCTCGGAAGTTAAAACGATATTGTTTTCGATTTTAAAATGATCAAAAATGGCAACATATAATCTTAAGATGTCAAATTGATTTGCCTGTTTGGTTTTGATAATTTCCCCGATAGCACTTTTGTTGTCAACATACTTATCATAAGCAACCGTCTTTTTAATCTTATCTTCAATATTCCAGATCAGTTCTTTTGTATCCTTGGAATTTGTGATTGTTTTACAAAAATCGGCCACTGCTTTAGTGTCTTTTTTCTCTAATGGCTGGTGCAATCTGTCGTAGATGTTCGATGCGAATGTTTTAAAATTGTACAGGTTTTTTGATCCGTTATAAAGATTTTCATCCAACTTGTAGCGGATAATTTTTAAAGCGGCATTCCTGTTTGCATACTCTTCGTTTTTTTCAAGAGCCGGAATATCGTTTTCTGTCAGCGTAACTACCTTTTTCGATTCGAATTTTTTTTCATCCACGGTAACTTCTTTCAGTCCGTTATAGGTTTTTGTCTTAAATATAAGATGTTCCGGATAGATCAATTCAAATGACATTTTACCAATAACATATTCGTCTTGGATTTTCACTGAATTCCCGTCCAAATCAGGATCTTCCTGTAAGATGAAGAATTTTTCGATAATGGCACCTTTTTCCAATCCTGTAATGGCAAAATAGCTGTACTTTATATTTCTTTCCTCATCGGTTTCTTCTTTGATATCAGCATTGTCAAACGTGATGACTTTACCGTTTTTTAAAAAAACACGCACTTTCTTAACCAAAAGGTTTTCACTGCTTGTGTGTGGGATATAAACTCTGTTGTTTCGTTCGATAGCGTCATCAGTGTTTACGGCTATTTTCTCGTGAAGAAGATAAAACTGTTTAGCCGCTCCCTTGTCATTTATCAATTCGATTTTAATATCGCGCTCAAGAACTACCTCATTTAGAGTTTTGTATTTCTCCGGAACTTCTATTGCAGTTAACTTTTCATCCCAATTATAGTTTTTAAAAGTGTATTCCTGGGCATTGCCGGAAAAGGCATAAAGGAAAAATGCAATGGAAAGCGTTTTTTTCAATAGGGATCTTCTCATTTTTTAATTTTAAGGATTATCGACTCGTTATAGGCTTTTTTAAGATTCTTAATGGACTGATTCCAAAGATCTTTTTCATTTTTTTCAAAAAGGATTTTTTTGATTTTGATTTTTGTGTTCAAAATGATTTTGTTCTCCTTTTGCTCATAAGTAATTTCCACATCCATCAAATCATTATTGAATGCTGTGTTTTTAGGAAGATAAGAGACAGTATAACCTTTTGGGATTTCCAATTCATAATTGGCATTGTTGTACGTTAAGAAATCCAGTTCGATTTTATATTTTCTGTCTTCTTCCAGAATAAGGCTTTCAAAAGCTTTGTCCAGATTTAAATTCACATAGATTTCATCATCCGCTTTAAGGACATAGTTTTCCAGTTCGAAATTATAATTAACTTCATACGGCTTGTCTTTGTCTGTGATGTTGGCTTCTGTATATTCTTTTAAATTGAACTTGTTATTCCCCTTAAGAACAAGGCTTTTAATCATCTCGAAACGTGTTTTTCCGGTAGCATCGCCAATCTGCATCAAATAATGCCCTTTGTTATAGCCATAGAAAGACAGGGTTCCGTTTCCTGAAAGAACATCGTTGTCGATTTTCAGCTTCAGCGTTTCCCTTACTTCGTTTTTGGCAGAAGCTACCACAGGGACATTGATAACTTTGAAAGTCCCGTTTTCATCTACCAATGCTTCCTTGCCTTGTATGAAAGAAGAAGGTGAACCGAATTCCGTCTCTTTGTCGGTTCCGTCCAGGAAAATGTATTCGTTTCCTCTTTTGTAAGTGGCTATCATGTGATCATCAACGGCAGGAGTAGCCAATTCAGAATACGAATAAGGAATTTCCCTTGTTCCGATCCAGGTAATGTAAACGTTATTGATGTTGGCCAGACGCGACATTGCTGTGATGATACTCGCCATGTCTTTACAATCCCCAAATTTTCGTTCGTAAACAAGTTTGGCTTCCCTTGGGATAAAACCTTCGTAGCCTTGTTCGAAAGCGACATATTTGATATTGTCTTTTACCCAGTAATAAATGCTTTTTACTTTTTCACTCTCGGTTGTTTTATCAGCTGTAATTTTTTCTACAAGAGCTTTTAGTGCAGGATCTTCAGTTTTGTTCAGGTTGCCCACAAAACCACGGTAATAGGCATACAATTTCGCCACATCATCCAAAACGTCTATTTTTTTTCCGTCAACGGTATAATCTTTAATGTATACGTCGATATGAGGAACGAAGTATAAGAAGCCTGGTGCAAACTCTTCCGATTTTAGAGGCTTTATGTCTTTAAGCGTCCATTTGTAATGGATTTTACCTTTTTTCTCGGTCTTGGTGAATTCTATTTTATTCTCCGGGTCGTTAAATATTTTGTAACCGATAGTGATATTTTTGTCGGTTGTAATTTCCAATGAAGAGTTCTCAATTGGTAAACCGCTGCCAAAAACAAATTTGTGTAATAAATGCGGATCGACAAATTCGGTCGTGTAATTAAGAACTTTTTTTGCTCCGGTTTCAAGATTAGGGAATATAACCTGTTTTTCCTTTATGGCGCTGTGGAATACACTGCCGTCATCATGGAATTTCTCATTGGTTTGGGTTACTTTGATTTTCTTTTCCTTCCCTTTGTCGTTAACAACCGAATAGGCTTCATAATCAACCAATTTAACAAGATCGGAATGCGTAAAAGATTCTTTGTTGTTGTGGATTCCGATATCGGATAAAATCATTGTTTCAGAAAGGTTGTCCTGAAAAATCTTTAATTTATCGTCCTCAATGGATATTTTATAGGACTGGATGTCATTTAAAATAAGCTCATTGTAATCCGGATACTTAACCTTGTATTCTTTTATCGTATTCTGGCTGTAGGCGTCGATACAACAAAGTACCGAGCCTACCATTACCAGATTATTTAATGATTTGGACCAATTCATTAGTATCGTATTTTTTTGTTACCACTGGTTTGTTGTCTTTATATATAATAACGTCACCGTGTAAATTATTGTTTTTGTAGTTGGCAGAAATTATTCTGTTGCCATTTTCAGCGAAGTACTCCTGTAATCCGTCAAAATCACCGGCTTTCAGTCTTTCCACTTTGTATACTTTTCCGTTAGGATAATATTCTAAACGCTCTCCTTCGGCAAAGTTTTTCTTGTAATCGGTTACAATTTCCGGTTTTCCTTCAACATTGTTAATGATGAATTTACCTTCCCAGTTTCCTTTGTCAAGAGTTAGTGTTGCTGCCAATTTTCCATTAGGATAAAAAGAGGAAATTTCACCTGTTTCGTTGATGATTTCAACTTTGTCGTTCAATTGTCCGTCTTTTCCTTTTCGGATGTAATATTTTGCAGCATTATTTTGATAACCCACAATTAAAAGAGCTTCTCCTTTTTGGTTGTAATACGTATAATCTCCCTCAAGAAGGTTATCCAGTTGTGTATACTCGTATACTTTTGCTTTATTGTGGAAGTATCGGGTTGTTTTTCCGTACTCATTACCAAAGATGTATTCATCTGCAATTCTTAAGTTTCCTGCAAGATCGTATTGTTTTTGCAGTCCGTGAAGTTTTCCGCAATACATAGGTCGCTCATGCGATAGTTTACCGGCCGGGCCATAGAAATTGATATAGTTGTTTCGCATTCCGTTTACAAACTCACCGTCTACAATAAGGCTGTTGTCTTTGTCTTTCTCGATGTACTTTCCGTTAAAGTATCCATTAACCATATCGTAATTTTCGATAACTGTACCATTGTATAGATTTATCGTAAAATTACCACTGCGGTTTTTATAGTCTACAGAAGAAACCGGCTCACCGTTTGTGTCAAATCTTTTGAAAGAAGTAACTTCATCCTCTACATAATCAGTTTTTGATTTCAGTTTACCGTTCATCCAGTATTCTATTTTCTCGCCGATTAACTCATCGTTGGTGTAAAAACCTTCGGATTCTGTTGATCCATCGGCAAAAAATGTTTTAAATGGTCCGTTTTTTTCTCCGTTATCAAAATACGTTGATTCATCCTGAACACCAAAATCAAAACCTTCATACAAACCGCTTATTTTATTGTTGGCATAATTGGTTATGGAATTTAAAGAACCGTCCCTGTTGTAGTTATGCGCTAATCCTTCCTGAACGCCTTTTTTGTAAGTCTCTTTGAATTTAACTATACCATTGGAATATCGCTGCTCCCAGACATTGTTTTTCTGTCCTTTTTCAAATTCACCGCTAATAATGACATCGCCGTTGAAGTTTTTAAACTGCACCGGTTTTTTGTTGATGTTTATTGGTGTTGGTTTAGGGGGGTTTTTAGTAATTTGAATCGCACTTTTCAGCTCATTCTTTTTGTATTTTCCTTCGAAATATTTGTTTTCATTTTCGTCGTAAAGCGAATACATTTCCGATTCTCCTTTATCGCTGTATGTAGCTTCTTTGGATTTTTTTCCTGTCGGATAGTATTCGATCTTTTTTACAAGCTCCCCATTTTGATAGGTGTTTTCT
>NZ_DATIDM010000180.1:0-3088 GCF_035456225.1 Flavobacterium sp.
GAAATCCCGGAAATGCCAACCATGGAAGTGTACGAAGATGTCATGCACCAAACTCTTAATCATTTCAAAGAAAAAGGTGTAACCCATTCTGTTTTTGGCGATATTTTCCTCGAAGACTTACGAAAATACCGTGAAGATAAATTAGCCGAAATGCAATTGGAAGGCGTTTTCCCTCTTTGGAAAATTGACACTAAACAATTGATTCGCGAGTTTCTGGATTTGGGTTTCAAAACAATTGTGACCTGTGTTAACGAACGTACTCTTGATAAAAGTTTTGTCGGACGGGTTATCGATGAGCAATTCATAACTGATTTACCCGATGACGTAGACGTTTGCGGAGAGAACGGCGAATTTCATACGTTTACTTTTGACGGACCGATTTTCTCGAAGCCGATTGATTTTGAAATTGGCGAAATTGTGTACCGTAAGTATGAAAAACCCAAATCCGATTCATCAAATACTGCATGTGATACAGACGACAGCAGTGCTTTCGATTACGGATTTTGGTATTGCGATTTGATTCCGAAATAGAAATCAATTGAAAATTAAATTTTATATTAGCCTATCTTTTACAAGCCAAAATGAATAACCTGTTAGACACTTCAATAGAATATTTAAAAGGCGTAGGCCCTCAACGTGGGGATTTGTTGCGCAAGGAACTCAATATTCATCGATATGGCGATTTAATCAATCTATATCCGAACAGGTATATTGACCGTACGCGGTATTACAAAATCAACGAACTGCAAAGCAGCAACTCCGAAGTACAGATTGTCGGCAGGGTAATCCATATCAAATCGGTTGAACAGAAAAAAGGAAAACGTTTGGTTGCCACTTTTGTTGATGATACCGGCGAGATGGAACTGGTTTGGTTTCAGGGACAGAAATGGATACGCGAAAGCCTGAAAATAAATACGCCTTACGTGATTTTCGGGAAGACGACTTCCTTTAACGGACAGTTCAACATGGCGCATCCGGAAATGGAATTACTGGAAGATCATAAAGCGAATTTGCGTTCAGCCATGCAGGCCATCTACCCGAGCACTGAAAAGTTAGCTAACAAAGGAATCTCAAACAGAGTGATTGCCAAAATGATGCAACAGCTTTTCATTGAAACGCATACTTTGTTCTCCGAAACTCTTCCGCCTTATTTGATGGAAGAATTAAAATTGATTCCAAAAAACGCTGCACTTTTTAATATTCATTTTCCGAAAAGCCAGGAACTATTGGCCAAAGCGCAATTCCGCCTGAAATTTGAAGAACTGTTCTTTATCCAGCTGCAGCTCATCACCAAAAACCTAATCCGTAAACATAAAATCAAAGGTCATCCGTTTGAAAAGGTGGGCGATTATTTTACAACGTTCTACAACAACCATCTTCCGTTTGATTTGACCAATGCACAGAAAAAAGTGCTGAAAGAAATCCGAAATGATTTAGGCAGCAATGCGCAAATGAACAGACTATTGCAAGGTGATGTTGGTTCCGGAAAGACCATTGTCGGATTAATGAGCATGCTTTTGGCTATTGATAACGGCTTTCAGGCTTGCTTGATGGCGCCAACGGAAATCCTTGCTTCACAGCATTTTGTTGGTATTACTGAATTAGCTAAAGAGTTAAACCTCAATATAAAACTATTAACAGGCTCAACAAAAACTTCAGATAGAAAAATCATTCATGAAGAATTAGAAAACGGAACTTTACACATTATAATTGGGACACATGCCTTATTGGAAGACAAGGTGCAATTCAAAAATCTTGGTCTGGCAATCATAGATGAACAGCATCGTTTTGGTGTAGAACAGCGCAGTAAATTGTGGAAAAAAAATGAAGTTCCACCACATGTTTTGGTCATGACCGCCACTCCTATTCCGCGAACGTTGGCTATGAGTTTGTATGGCGATTTGGATGTTTCTGTTATTGATGAATTGCCTCCGGGGCGAAAACCAATCCAAACCGTACATCGTTTTGACAGCAACCGCTTGAAAGTATGGAAATTCCTGAAAGATGAAATTGCTAAAGGTCGACAGATTTACATCGTATATCCACTGATTCAGGAATCGGAAAAAATGGATTATAAAGATCTGATGGATGGTTATGAGGGAATTTCACGTGATTTTCCATTACCGCAATATTCCGTTTCCATCGTTCACGGACAAATGAAGCCTTCAGAAAAAGACGCTGAAATGAAACGTTTCTCGGAAGGTAAAACCAATATCATGGTAGCAACTACCGTTATTGAAGTCGGCGTGAATGTCCCCAATGCCAGTGTGATGATTATTGAAAGCGCTGAACGTTTCGGGTTATCACAATTGCATCAGCTTCGCGGTCGCGTGGGACGAGGTGCAGAACAGAGCTACTGCATTCTGATGACCGGACATAAATTAAGCAGCGATACAAAAACCCGAATCGAAACAATGTGCGCGACTAATGACGGATTTGAAATTGCGGAAGTCGATTTGAAATTGCGCGGTCCCGGCGATATCATGGGGAAACAGCAAAGCGGCGTTTTAAACCTGCAAATAGCTGATTTGATTAAGGATAAAGACATTTTACTATTAGCACGTCATCATGCCATAAAGCTTTTAAAAGATGATGCTTCAATGGAGAAACCGGAACATCAGGCGTTACGAAGGGCTTTCATCGAAATAAGTAAAAAGAAAACAATTTGGAATTATATTAGTTAGCAAAATTAAATATTATTTATAACACAAGTAATTTCAAACTAATTAACTTAAAAACTCAGTAACTTAACTACTTAGCAACTCAGTAACTCTAAAACATGGTACAATACAACCCAAAAGACTGGATTACTTTCATCTTTCGTTTCCACAAAGCAGATACTTTCAGACTCTTACTGCCGCTAATGATATTTATTGGTATTTATTCAGGTATCATTGGGTATTTAGAAGTTGAATATTTAGATCTACCCGAAAATAGTTATGTTAGAAATCTCGGTGCTATGCACGGAATGCTTGGTTTTGTGATTTCATTGCTATTAGTCTTTAGGACGAATACCGCTTACGACAGATGGTGGGAAGGCCGAAGAATGTGGGGAAGTTTGGTTAACAACAGTCGGAATTTTGCGTTG
>NZ_DATIDM010000181.1:0-4776 GCF_035456225.1 Flavobacterium sp.
GCAATTAATCCGGCGAGGTACATCGCATCGGCATTATTAGTCGCATATAGTTCAAGAGCCAATGCATAATCCTTTTTTATTTTCTTTTCGATGGTTTTTAAGTGTTCAATCTTAACGCCAAAAAAAGGTTCTTTTACGCCATGTTTCAATAGTATCTTTTTAATGTTTTCGCTTCCGAAAGATTCCAATTGCGCCATGATTTCTGTAGTTGTCATACCAGATGTTTTTTAGTGTAGATTTTTTTGATGCTTCGAAATCAAATATACAAAAAGGAAGTTCCGATACCGACACTTGTTGGTGACCAGGTATAGCTTTTTTTGAAACTTTTTGGTGTCTATCAGAGACTACCTTTCATTTTATAAGTTTTTTTTCTTCGTCGCCATTTCAGTATTTCCATCCACAAAACAGAAGTGCTGCTTACTATAATACAGATGGCTAACTGCAAAAGCGACAGCGGTTGTACTTTGAAAAATGTTGCGGTAATTGGAAGATATAAAATTAAAGCCAGCACGATTACTGTGACTGTGTTCAAAGCAAACATCGTATTGTTTTTATATTTCAGGGTAGTGAATATCGAATAGTAGAAAGACCGGTTGGTAAGCGACAATATGATATTTGCAAAAACTAATGTAACGAAAACCATTGTCCGGGTCAGTTGCTCGTTTTCATAGAGCTGTGCACTATACTGATATACAAAAAGAATTCCCACCGTAATAGCCAATCCCTGAATAATACTGGTACTCATTTCCTTAAACGACAAAAAGGTACTTCGCAGCGGTCTCGGAGGAAATTCCATGCTGTTTTTTTCCAAGGGCTCATTTTCGTAAGCGATGGAGCACATTGGCCCCATAACCAGTTCCAGAAAAATTACATGTACAGGAGTGAAAATGTCGGGGTATTTCCAACCCAGAAATAAAGGGAGGGATACTGTCAGTATAATCGGAATATGGATAGAAACTATGTATTGTACTGCTTTTTTAATATTGGCATAAATTCGTCTTCCTGTAGCTACGGCTACGACCATTTTTGATAAATCGTCATCAATCAGAATCAGATCGGCCGCATTTTTTGCGATTTGGGTGCCTTTTTGCCCCATGGCAATACCAATGTGTGAAGCTTTTAATGCAGGACCGTCATTTACACCGTCACCAACCATTGCTACTATTTGATGGTCATCTTTCAATGTATTTACGATACTTAATTTGGCCTCGGGAAACATTCTGGTAAGTAAGTTGGTGTCGTGTATGGCTTCTTTACGTTGCTGTTCATTCAATTTCATTAAATCGGCGCCGTTTATGAATTTTGCAGTATCGGGAATTCCTATTTTTTCTGCGATGGCTTTTGTGGTAAGCGCATTATCGCCGGTAACAACCTTTATTTTTATTCCGGCCTTTAAAAATTGATCGATTACTTCTCGGATATTGTCTTTCGGAGGGTCATAAAAAGCGATGAGACCTGCAAAATGAAAAGGTAATTCTTGTTGTGTTTGTGGGAATTCCGTGTCCTGATAGTCTGAATAACCCACACCCAATATTCTGAAACCCTGTGAGGCTAATGAATTACAGATGTCAAGAATTTTCTTTTTTTGGTTTTCATTGAGATCCGCTACATTTAGAAGTGCTTCAGGTGCGCCTTTTGCTGCGATTATCCGTTTTTCGTTTTTATTTTTAAACAGATGTGTCATCATCGGCGGTGTTCCGTCAAGCGGGTATTCATGGAACATTTTAAATATGGAACGCTCATCTGTTTCAGTTATTTTTTCATAAACCCGGTGGAGTGTCTTTTCCATGGCGTCGAAAGGGATGGGTTCGCTTGCCCACATGGCCAGGGTAATTACTTTCTTTATTTCGGCATCGTTCCAGTTTTCATCCTCGCAAAGGGTGTTGTTTTTCAATGCATATACGGCTTGTAACTTCATTCTGTTTTCGGTCAGCGTTCCTGTTTTGTCAGTGCAGATAACTGTGGCGCCTCCAAGGGTTTCTACAGTTCGTGTTTTTTTTACGATGATTCCTTCTCTCATCAGACGCCAGGATCCCAAAGCCATGAAGGTGGTAAAGGCGACCGGGATTTCTTCAGGAAGTATGGACATGGCCAATGTCAGCCCTTTAAGCAAACTGTGGAGTAAATCATGTGTTTTCCAAAAGTATACGGCCCAAACGGCGGCGAAAACGGCAATTCCGACATAAGCCATTTTTTTTACAAAGTTTTCTATTTGCTGCTGTAGCGGTGTTGGTTCTTCCTTTATGGAAATCAGGGATGAGCCGAGTTTTCCCAAGATGGTGTTTGTGCCTATTTCGGTAACACGGAATATTGCAAGTCCGGAGGCGACCAAAGTACCGCTGTAGACCTTTTTGTCTTCCGATTTTTCCGATTTGAAAACAGAGTATGCTTCACCGGTTAATGAAGCTTCGTTTAACGAAAAATCATTGCTGTGGACAATTTCACCATCAGCATTGATCAGGTTGCCTTCTTCCGCAATGACTAAATCGCCGACTACGATTTCTTTTGTTGGGATTTGTGTTTTTTCTCCTTTCCGCAACACCGTTGTAAGCGGTTCGTTAAGGGATTCCAAAGCGTCCAGGGCTTTTCGGTTACGTGTGTCCTGATAAAATGAAATTCCGGAAACGGCTATGAGCGCACACAACATAAACCAGGCTTCGCTGTTTTGATTAAGGATAAAATAGATTGCAGATATTGCCAGCAGTAAAAGCAACATGGGTTCTTTTAATAAATCAAATACAGCTTTCCACCAACGGTAGTGCGGTTTTTGTATTTGTTCGTTGCTTCCGGATTTTTTTCGGGAAGCAGCGACTTCTTCATCATTTAATCCGGTGAGATAAGAAGGGATGTTGGTTCTTTCGGACATTGTCGGCTAACGTTGTACTCAAATTTACGTTATTCTGTCTAAAAAGGAAAGATTTTTGGCGGTGATGTAAAAAGAAAAAGTCCAAAATCTTTCGACCTGGACTTTTTTGTATATGTTCTTGACGGATTATTAGATATCATCAAAATCGATATCAGTATAACTTCCAGCAGTTCTTGTTTCAGTTTCTACTGTTGTTCTTTCGCTGAAAAATTCTTTTTTGAAATCTTTTTGATGTCTTTCAGAGATTACTTCTTCACCTTTATGGTTTAACACATAAGAAGTCATTTCATCTAATATTTCTTTAAAAGCTGCGAAATCTTCTTTGTATAAATAGATTTTGTGTTTTTTGAAATGGAAGGAACCGTCTTCTTCAGTGAACTTTTTGCTTTCGGTAACTGTAATGTAATAATCGTCAGCTTTAGTTGCTCTTACATCAAAGAAATACGTTCTTCTTCCGGCTCTTAAAACTTTAGAAAAAATTTCTTCTTTTTCTAATAAATCATTTTCTCTCATAATCCTTCTGTCAAATATTAATTGTGTTAAGTAGAAACCAAAAATCTAAAAAAAAACCAAAATAACCAAGATTTTATTGCATTTCTTTTTCGGAAAGTTGCTTATAGAACAATTCTTTGTAATAACCTTCCTGATTTACAAGCTGATAGTGTGCTCCCTGCTGAATTATTTTTCCGTCTTCTAGAATAATTATCTTATCGGCGTTCTTGGCAGATGAAACTCTGTGGCTAACAATGATAGTGGTTTTGTCTTTGCAGAATTCCATCAGGTTATTTAGGATTGCTTCTTCGGTTTCGGTGTCAACGGCTGAAAGACAGTCGTCTAAAAGTAGGATAGGGGCATTTTTTATCAGTGCCCTTGCGATAGAAACCCGCTGTTTTTGTCCGCCCGAAAGTGTAATTCCGCGTTCGCCTAAAATAGTGTCATATTGATTTTTAAATTTCATGATGTTTTTATGAACCACCGCCTTTTTGGCTGCTGTGATAACTTCTTCGTCGGTAGCATCTTCTTTACCGAATTTAATATTGTTTTTGATGGAATCCGAAAACAAAAAAGCATCCTGCGGAACAAAACCGATGTGGTCACGAACATCATATAAGTTGTGGTCTTTGATATTGATTCCGTCAATTTTTACGGCGCCGTCATTTACATCATACAATCGGCTGATGAGGGAAAGAAGTGTTGATTTTCCTGAACCCGTTTTCCCTAAAATAGCCAGTGTTTCCCCTTTGTTGATGGTTAGTGAAATGTTCTGAAGTGCTTTGATATTGGTGTCTTCATAGGTAAAGGATACATTTTCAAAAGCTATCTTTCCGTTGATGTTGGTTTTTTCTTTTACCGTATTTTGAATTTCAGGAACGACTTTCAAAAACTCGTTAATACGTTTTTGAGACGCTTCGGCTTCCTGAACCATGGAAGAAACCCAGCCCAAGGAGGCAACAGGCCATGTCAGCATGTTGATGTAAAGTATAAACTCGGCGATAACACCAATATCAGGGATAGATCCGTTGATGTACATTGTACCGCCTACATAAATAACAACCAGGTTACTAATGCCGATCAGTAAAATCATAAGAGGGCCGAACAGTGATTGAACTCTCGCTAAATCCAGGTTTTTGGTTTTACTTTCTTCAGACAGATTTACGAAATCGCTTTGTTTGTTGCTTTCAATCGCATAGGCTTTAATGACCCTGATTCCGGAAAACATTTCCTGTGTAAATGTGGAAAGTTTTGATAGGTTCTGCTGATAAGCTGTACTTCGTTTATTGATTTCAGAACTTATTTTGAAGATGCTGTAACCTAAAATCGGTAATGGTAATAAAGAATAAAGCGTCAATTTCGGAGAAACTAAATACATCTGAACCGTAACCACGGCAAAACGGATGATGGTATTTATG
>NZ_DATIDM010000182.1:0-13816 GCF_035456225.1 Flavobacterium sp.
CTTTTGATTCAGCCCGAAACGGGTTGGTGCCAAGCGGAGGCGGAGCAACATTAATTATAGAAAGTTACGAATCAGCCATAAAAAGAGGCGCTCCCATAATTGCTGAAATCATAGGATACGGATTTTCATCCAATGGAGGTCATATCTCAACGCCAAATGTGGAGGGTCCTGCTACAGCTATGCGTCGCGCTCTGGAACAGGCTGGTGTTCAGCCGCATGAGGTAGGTTATATCAACGCACATGCAACATCGACACCTCTGGGGGATGCTAATGAGGCCAAAGCAATCTACGAGGTTTTTGGTGACAGTAAGCCGTATGTGAGTTCGACAAAATCAATGACCGGTCACGAATGTTGGATGGCAGGAGCCAGTGAAGTGATTTACTCGACTATCATGATGCAAAATGATTTCATCGCTCCTAATATCAATTTTGAAAATCCAGATGAAGATTCTGAAAAGTTAAATATTGTAGCTGAGACTGTAAATAAAAAATTTGATATATATTTGTCGAATTCTTTTGGATTTGGTGGAACAAATTCAGCAGTAGTGGTTAAAAAATTTAAAGAATAGTTATGGAAACAGATTTGATTTTAGAGAAGATTAATGAGATTTTAGTGGATGAATTTGAAGTAGATGCCGATATTATCTCCCCTGAATCAAACCTTAAAGACACATTGGGTTTAGACAGTTTGGATTACGTTGATTTGGTTGTAGCGATTGAAGCTAATTTTGGTGTGAAACTGGGGGAAGCTGATTTCGTTGGGGTTTCTACGTTTAATGACTTTTACAAACTTATCGAAAGTAAAATTCAGAACAAGAACTAATGCGCTATGAGTCAGTGGGATGGTAAGTCCAAGGGGACTCTTTTAGGGTATAAAATATTTGTTTTTTGCATAAAAAAGCTCGGAATCAGGACAGCTTATTCTGTTTTGGTTTTCGTAGCTTTTTATTATTTTATATTCGAACGGAATTCCAATAGGGCAATGTTCTATTACTTCCGAAACCGACTTGGGTATTCCTTTTTCAAATCGAAAGCAATGGTTTATAAAAACTATTTTACTTTCGGTCAGACACTGATTGATAAAACAGCAATTTCTGCCGGGTTGCGCAATAAATTCACCTTTGAGTTTGATGGTGTTGAATTGCTGCACGAACTTTTAGCAGAAAAAAAAGGAGGGGTTTTAATCAGCGCACATGTTGGGAATTTCGAAATTGCCGACCATTTTTTTGAAGATATCGATTTCGACTGCCAAATCAATCTGGTAACGACAGACAGGGAACATTCCCAAATAAAAGAATATCTGGAAAGTGTTACAAAGAAATCGTCCCTGAAATTTATTTTGGTTAAAGACGACATGTCACATATCTTCGAGATTAACAACGCCCTTTCAAATAATGAACTTATATGTTTCACGGGAGACCGCTATTTTGAAGGAACTAAACGCATGACGGAAACGCTTTTTGGAGCCGAAGCCGATTTTCCTGCAGGTCCCTTTTTGATTGCCTCACGATTAAAAGTTCCGGTTGTTTTTGTTTATGTAATGAAAGAATCAAATCTTCATTATCATCTTTACGCCCGAAGAGCCGATGTTAAACAACGCGACGAAAAAGGTCTTTTAAAAGCATACACCCAAAGCGTGGAAAGCATGCTTCTGAAATATCCGCTGCAATGGTTCAATTACTTTATGTTCTGGAAACAGCCGGAAAAATAAAAGGACTTTTTAGAAATTGATGCAGTATTTGGATCTTTTTTTATTTTAATTCAGCTCAAAATAAAATACTTATTTTTGTGGTCTGAAAGTTAATGCAGGTCAAGTTTTTAATCAGTATGCATCGTCTTCAGACAATATAAAATGACTATGAAAAACGTACTTGTAGTTTATTATTCACAATCCGGGCAATTAGAAGAAATTGCTCGTAACATCGCAAAGCCTTTACAAGATGACGCAGAAGTTTCAGTTACTTTTTGTCCCATTGTTTTGGAAAAAGGATTCCCCTTTCCTTGGAAAAAAGAAGCCTTTTTTGATGCTTTTCCCGAATCATTTCTCCAGATTCCGTCTACAGTTGCAACACCTTCCGATGAGGTTTTGACTAAAAAATATGATTTGGTGCTTTTGGCCTATCAGGTTTGGTATCTTTCGCCTTCCATTCCGGTAAACTCTTTTCTGAAAAGTGATTTTGCCAAACAATTACTGCAGCACACACCTCTGGTTACCGTTATTGGCTGTCGCAATATGTGGGCTTTGGCACAGGAAAAAATGAAAGGCCTGTTGCAGGGTGTCGGTGCGCAATTGGTGGGTAATGTGGCTTTGGTGGACAGACACATCAATCATATCAGTGTTATAACAATTGTAAAATGGATGTTTTCGGGTGAGAAAAAGAAATATCTTGGCGTTTTCCCAAAACCCGGGGTGTCTGAAAAAGATATTCAGGAGTCTTCAAAATTCGGAAAAATCATTTTAAAACACTTAAAAAATAATTCTTATGTCAATTTGCAGACCGAACTTGTTGCCAATGATGCTGTCGAAATCCGTCCGTTTTTGATTGAAATGGATAAAAAAGCCAACAAAATGTTCAAAATATGGGCAAATCTGATAATCGGAAAGACCAATACGCGTCCGGCTTGGCTGAAAGGATTTAATCTTTATTTGTTGATTGCAATTTGGGTAATGTCACCAATTGTCTATATCTTGCACCTTTTTACGTATCCTTTGAAATTTGTAAAAATAAGAAAGGAAAAAGCCTACTTTCAAGGGGTTTAAAAGAATTATAGAATACTATGTTTGACGTCTACATAACAAAATCCGGGAAATATTTACCTAACGAAGCGGTTTCGAATGACGAAATGGAGACGTTTCTCGGACTAATAAATAATACTCCTTCAAAAGCCAGAAGGATAATTTTAAGGAATAACGGAATTTCTTCTCGCTACTATGCGTTAGACAGGGAAGGAAATCCTACGCATAGCAATGCCCAATTGACTAATAATGCGATAAATACCCTTTTTGACGTAACTTTTACAGCTAATGATGTAGAATTGCTTTCATGCGGAACCTCTACACCGGATACTTTGTTGCCATCGCATGCGGCCATGGTACACGGGTTGTTGAAAAATAAATCCGTCGAACTGAATTCGTCTGCCGGTGTTTGTAATGCAGGGATGAACGCCCTTAAATTCGGGTATCTTTCCGTAAAATCCGGAAATACTAAAAATGCTGTTTGCACCGGTTCGGAAAGAGTGTCAACCTGGATGCTTGCCGATAAGTTCAAAAGTGAAGTTGCTAATCTTAAAAGTTTAGAAGAGCAACCGATAATAGCCTTCAAAAAAGATTTTTTACGTTGGATGCTGTCTGATGGAGCCGCTGCTTTTTTACTTGAAAACCAACCAAGAGGCGAAAATGCCTTAAAGATCGAATGGATGGAAGCCTTTTCCTATGCTCATGAATTGGAAGCCTGTATGTATGCGGGTGGAGACAAGATGGAAAATGGTCAAATCAAACCTTGGAGTGATTACAGTTCCGCGGAATGGTTGTCGGAATCCGTTTTTTCAATCAAACAGGATGTTAAACTTCTGGATAGCAATATTCTTGTAAAAGGAGCCGAAAGTATGAAGGACGCCATGGATAAAAATAATATCACGGCGGAAGACATAACGTACTTCCTACCGCATGTTTCTTCCCATTATTTTGTGGAAGGATTGGCCAAATCACTTTCGGAAAGAGGAATTGATATTCCAAGCGAAAAATGGTTCATGAACCTGAAAAAAGTAGGTAATGTCGGTTCGGCGTCTATCTATCTTATGCTTGAAGAATTAATGAATTCCGGAAAATTGGTAAAAGGTGATAAAGTAATGCTGTCAGTGCCCGAAAGCGGACGATTTTCCTATTCTTATGCTTATTTAACCGTATGCTAATGGAAAATGTACTTCCCATAACGGATAAAGTTTTTGTAGGTAATCTTATACCACAGAAATTCCCATTTGTGATGGTGGATAAATTACTGTCTTTTTCGGAAAATGAAGTAATCGTAGGTTTAACCATTGCCACGGATAATATTTTTTTAGAAGGAGGTGTATTTCAGGAATCCGGTGTCATTGAGCATATGGCACAATCGGTAGCTTTGTATACCGGTTACCAGTTTTATTTAAAGAACGAACCGGCCCCAACAGGGTACATCGGTTCCATAAAGTCAATTGAAATCAGTTTTTTGCCTAAATTAGGCGATACGATTGTAACCACAGTGAATGTACTTCATGAATTTATGGGAGTTACTTTGGTGGATATTGTGACGAAAGTTAATGATAATGAAATTGCCCGCGGGCAGATGAAAACAGTTTTGGCATCCTAAATGATGGAACAGTTCGAAAATGTAGTTGATATAAAATTGTTTTTGCCACATCGTAAACCGATGCTCATGGTCGATTTTATAGTAGAACTGACTCCGACAGAAGTCAGAACGGTTTTTGAAATCAAAGAAGACAATATTTTTGTTGCCGATGGTTTTTTCTCCGAAACAGGACTTGTTGAAAATGGGGCACAGACCTGTTCTTCCATTGTTGGCCAATTCTTTTTTTTAGATGAAAACCAACAGGTAAAAGAAGACGTTGAAGTAATTGGTTTTATCAGCGGGATAAAAAAAATAACAGTGCATCAACTGCCAAAGGTTGGAAGTACAATTTCAACCAATGGTGTTTTGCTTTCCCGTTTTGACAACGATGAATACAGTATCGGTACGATGACGTGTCAGACGTTTTGTGAAGATGTGCTGCTTTTCGAAGCAGAAATAAATTTATTCATTCAGGAGAAACGATAAATGAAGAAGGAAGAAGTACCGCAGGACAAAAGCAATCTTTCAGTAAGTAATATGAAAGAACTTTGTTATGCAACCGACGAAAACGGAAATTATACGACTGCTTTGAGTTCGGGTTGGGAACCCAAAACGATTGCCCTGGAAAATTCCATTCAGGATATCAATGAAAGGGTGGAACAGGCTAAAAATGATGTAAAAGCAGGTGTTTGCAGTCCGATCGTGTACTTTATGGAAGTGCATAAAATGGATTGGAATATTTTGGCGAGTTATGTAGGTATCTGGGTTTGGCGCGTAAAACGTCACGGAAAACCGTCGGTATTTAAAAAATTGAATGATAAAATGATAGCGAAATACGCTGAAACCTTCGAGATTTCAGTGGAAACGCTAAAAAACTATAAAGGAGACTAATGGAAACCAATTTTATCCATCATCAGTCCGCACACTGCGAAAACGGAGTAGCCTCCAATTTGCTGAAGCACCACGGAATCAATATCAGCGAACCCATGGTTTTCGGTATAGGCTCCGGGCTTTTCTTTTTCTTTTTACCGTTGTTGAAAGTCAATCATGCGCCGGCCATCAGTTACCGTCCCATGCCTGGTTCTATTTTCAATAAAGCGGCCAAGCGATTGGGCATTAAAGTAAAAAGAGTAAAATTTTCCAATCCACAGGCAGCTCAAAAAGCGCTGGAGGAAAATCTAAACAAGAATATACCGTCAGGATTACAGGTTGGTGTTTATAATTTAACCTATTTCCCGGACGAATACCGCTTTCATTTCAACGCACACAATCTGGTGGTGTACGGAAAGAAAGAAGATACTTTTTTAATCAGCGACCCGGTAATGGAAACCGTTACCACGTTGACCGAAAAAGAACTGGAGAAAGTACGTTTCGCCAAAGGAGCGCTGGCACCTAAAGGACAAATGTATTACCCAACCGCAATTCCGGAGAAAATCGACTGGGAATCCGCCATCAGAAAAGGGATAAAAAATACCTGTAAAGATATGCTTGCCCCGATGCCGATTATCGGTGTAAGAGGAATGCGTTTTGTGGCATCCAGTATCCGAAAATGGCCAATCAAGAAAAACCCAAGGGTTGCCAATCATTACCTGGCACAGATGGTGCGTATGCAGGAAGAAATCGGTACCGGAGGCGGTGGCTTCCGATTCATTTATGCGGCGTTTCTTCAGGAGGCTTCGGTTATTCTTAAAAATGATACGCTGAAGGAACTTTCTCTTGAAATGACGGCTATCGGAGATCAATGGCGCGATTTTGCTGTAAACGCAGCACGTGTATATAAAAAGAGAAGTAATCAGACGGATGTGTATAACAGTCTGGCTGATGAACTGCTAAAATTAGCTGATTTAGAAGAAGCGTTTTTTAAGAAACTTAAAAAAGCGATTTAAGTCCTTATGAATGAGCCGATAATCGAAATAAACGAACTTTATAAGAAGTACAAAGATGCCGATGATTTTTCAGTGGACAACTTGAGTCTGTCGATTGAGAAAAACGAAATTTTTGGTTTGCTGGGGCCTAACGGAGCCGGTAAAACCACGCTGATTTCTATGTTGTGCGGACTGATAAAACCAACTTCCGGTACGTTTACGATTGACGGACTTTCTTATGATAAAAATGCCACTTTAATCAAGGAAACAATTGGCGTAGTTCCCCAGGAATATGCATTGTACCCAACCTTAACGGCCCGGGAAAACCTTCGTTACTTTGGGAGTATGTACGGCTTAAAAGGCAAAGATCTGTATGATAAAGTGGATGAGGCTCTGGAACATTTGGGCTTGTTGAAATTCGCCGGTAAAAGGATAGAAACCTATTCCGGTGGTATGAAACGACGGGTAAATCTGATTGCGGGTATCCTGCACCAGCCTTCGGTTTTGTTTTTGGATGAACCTACTGTTGGGGTTGACGTTCAGTCAAAAAATGTGATCATCGATTATCTGAAAGAGCTCAATTCTAAAGGAACGACCATCATTTATACCTCACACCATTTGTCGGAAGCCCAGGATTTTTGCAGCCATATAGCCATTATCGACAGAGGACGGATTTATGCCCAGGGCGCACCAAAGGAGTTAATTTCGAATACGCCCAATGCCCATAACCTGGAAGACGTATATATTTCATTAACCGGTAAAGAACTACGCGATGATGTATAAGTTTTTAATGTCGGTTCAAAAAGAAATACTTCTGTTGAGAAGGGATCTGGGCGGATTGGTAATCCTGTTCCTGATGCCATTGGTACTGATTGTCACCGTTACCTTAATTCAGGACAGCACTTTTAAATCGGTTACCGAAAGTAAAATTCCGATTCTTTTGGTGGATAATGATAATGGCGAAATATCTAAAACAGTCAAATCCAGTTTAAATGAAAACGGTTCTTTTGAAATTGTTACTGAAATAAAAGGAACTGCCTTAACCGAGGCTACGGCCAGAGAAGCGGTTTTTAAAGGGAAATACCAGTTGGCAATTATCATCCCTGAAAAATTGAGCGTCGATTTAGAACGCAAAGTAACCGAGAATGTAGAAGAAATCGTCAGTAAATTTGGGTTGGAAGACACCATTCCGAAAGCTGAAAAAGAAAATAAAGTCAAGGCAAAGGAAATTAAAATGTATTTTGATCCTGCCACCCAGCTTACTTTTAAGAACGGGGTAAAAAATGCCATCGATAAGATGATATCTCAGGTGGAAACGAAATCGATTTACAAAGCATTTCAGGATCAGTTGGGCGAAGAAGGCGAGCCTATTTTTGAACAGGAGAACTTTATTACTTTCAAAGAAATAGTTCCCAAGGTAGACAATAAAGAAATCCTTCCTAATTCGGTACAGCACAATGTTCCGGCGTGGACATTGTTTGCGATATTTTTTATCATTGTGCCACTTTCGATCAATATCGTAAAGGAAAAAGGACAAGGGACTCAAATCCGATTGATAACCAATCCAGTTCCGTATGCCGTTGTTATTGCCGGGAAAACGGCGACCTATCTGATCATTTGCATGATTCAATTCCTGCTGATGGTGGCAATAGGAGTTTATTTGTTCCCATATTTAGGATTGCCAGTTCTGGAAATAGAAGGTAAACTGATTTTAATGAGCATTGTGGCTCTTTTTTCCGGTCTGGCGGCCATCGGATTCGGTATTTTGCTTGGAACCGTTGCCAAAACACAGGAACAGTCGGCACCGTTTGGGGCAACTTCTGTTGTGATTTTGGCGGCTATCGGAGGTGTTTGGGTTCCGGTTTTCGCCATGCCGAAAATCATGCAGTTCGTATCGCACATCTCACCCATGAACTGGGGATTGAATGCCTTTTATGATGTGCTGTTGCGCAACGGAGGAATTGTCGAAATCCTTCCCGAAATTAATTTATTACTTTTGTTTTTTATACTTACAATAACCATTGCAATCGTCTATGATAAGAAGAAAAGAGCAGTATAACGAAGCGACGGAACTTACGGTTACCCAGGAAATTAGAGTTCGTTTTAACGAAACCGATCCGTTGGGAATTGTGTGGCATGGTTATTATATCACTTATTTTGAAGACGGCCGCGAAGCGTTTGGCCGAAAGCATGGCATTTCGTATTTGGATGTCGACAAACACGGCTATACCACGCCAATCGTTAAGTCAACCTGCGAACATAAATTGTCCCTTCGTTATGGAGATGTGGCCCGTATTGAAACCACAATTGTCGATTCGCCTGCAGCAAAAATGATTTTCAGATATAAGATTTACGATGCCAATAATGAGATAGCCTGTACCGGGGAAACGGTTCAGGTGTTTGTAGATGGAACAGGAACATTATCGTTAAATCTTCCTCCTTTTTTTGAAGAATGGAAGCGAAAAGTAGGCTTGCTGAAGTAATGGTGAAGAATGTTTACATAACCGAAACCAATTGCATTACTCCTTTAGGTTTTGATGTTGCATCGAATTGGGAAGCACTATTGAATGGGCATTCCGGGATACAGCTGTTCGAGAAATTGGGCATGCTGGAATCGTTTTATGCTTCTGTTGTAAATTCCGATAAAATTGACGCGGCTTTTGCTCCGATTTCAAATGAAACTCATTTTACCAAACTGGAAAAAATGCTGATTTTGGCCTTGGCACCGATAATCGGAAACAAAACGATTACAAACAAAACAGCCTTTATTTTTTCGACAACCAAAGGAAATATTTGTCTTTTGGAAGATGAAAATAACGCTGTTGAAGTAGCTCATTTATCGGCATTGGCAAAAAAAATCAGTTCCTTTTTTGGATTTTCCACGGAGCCCATTGTGGTTTCTAATGCTTGTGTTTCAGGGGTTTTAGCCATTGCGGTTGCCAAAAGGATGATTCAGGCCGGTGCGTATGACAATGCTTTTGTAGTTGCCGGTGATGCGGTGTCGGAATTTGTTTTGTCCGGATTCAATTCCTTCCAGGCGATGAGTGAAGCTCCTTGTAAACCCTACGACGAAGAAAGAAACGGGGTGACATTGGGAGAAGCAGCGGCAGCCGTTTATCTGACATCGATAGAAGAAGAAGTTGGGAAAGGAGCGGTAAAAGTACTTGGGGATGGCGCTGTAAATGATGCCAACCATATTTCAGGACCTTCACGAACCGGTGAGGGATTGTTCCGAAGTATCGAAAGCGCTTTCGCGGAAGCCGGCGTGGCAAAAGAAAAATTGGATTATATTTCGGCCCACGGAACGGCAACGCTTTACAATGATGAAATGGAAGCCGTAGCGTTCAACCGATTGGGAATCAATACTGTTCCGGTGAACAGTCTGAAGGGATTTTACGGGCATACGTTAGGTGCATCCGGACTTTTAGAAACGGTAATTGCTATCGAAAGCGTTAAAAGAAATCAGCTGATTGCCTCAAAAGGATTCACGAAAATGGGTGTCAGTCAGCCAATTTCAATCATCAACAAAAATGAAGAAAAGGAGATTAATTGTTTCCTGAAAACAGCTTCAGGTTTTGGCGGATGCAATACTGCTGTTTTATTCGAAAAAGTAAACTAAATTTGCAGACAAAAAATTACATATCAGCTCATTGCGTAATCGAAAATAATTCGGTTATACTGAACGGCGTAAAACAGTTTGAGTTAGAACAGGCTTCTTTTTCGGAATTTGCAAAAGCGGCCTATAAAAATTTCAACATAGATTATCCGAAGTTTTTCAAAATGGATAATCTGAGTAAATTGGCTTTTTTAGGTTCGGAACTTATTCTGGGAAGTGTTATAAAACAAGGGGAGGAAAATGATATTGCATTGGTTTTTGCCAATCGGTCTTCCAGCCTGGATACCGATGTGAAGTACCAGAGCTCTATTGCAGACAAAGGGAATTATTTTCCAAGTCCTGCAGTGTTTGTGTATACTTTGCCGAATATTTGCATCGGTGAGATCAGTATCAGGCATAAATTGCAGTCGGAGAATGCTTTTTTTGTATTTGAGGTTTTCAATTCGGAATTCATGACCAACTATGCAAACGTACTTTTAGCAACAAATAAAACTGAAAAAGTATTGTGCGGCTGGGTGGAATATTATCAGGATGAGTACAAAGCAATCCTCTATATGGTTGAAAAACAAGGGGATTTAGAACATAACATAACAAATAAATAGTAAATACATTATACAATAAATAATCATGGAAGCATTAAAGCAGGAGTTAAAGGGGAAAATTATTGAGGTTTTAAATTTGGAAGACATTGCGGTTGAGGAAATAAACGATAACGATACTCTTTTTGGAGATGGTTTAGGATTGGATTCGATTGATGCTTTGGAATTAATTGTACTATTAGACAAAGACTACGGAATCAAATTGACGGATCCTAAAGCAGGAAAAAGCATTTTCCAGTCGGTTGAAACAATGGCAGGTTATATTACTGAAAACAGAACAAAATAATTTGATTCAGGGTTGTTAGTACATCTGACGAACCTAAAATCAATAAATTGATAATCCGAAAATTTCAGATGAAAGTTGCAATAACAGGGATGGGGATAATCTCTTCGATTGGAAATAATGTCGAAGAAAATTATGCTGCTTTGATAAGCGGTAAAACCGGTATTTCTTCCATTGAGAATTTTGACACGGCACATGCTGCAGTTATAAAAGTGGGGGAAATTAAAAAAAGCAACCAACAGTTAACGCAACAATTGGGACTTCCCGCCGACAATGATTTTTCCAGAACCTCTTTGTTGGGAGCTATAGCGGCTCAACAGGCCTTGAAAAATGCCGGAATTAAAGATTGCAACGAATATAGGACAGGTTTGGTTTCGGCTACGAGTGTGGGCGGAATGGACATGACTGAAAAGTTCTATTACGATTATTTTGAAGATGAATCTGTCCGAAGGTATATTACCAGTCACGATTGTGGGGAAGTTACTCATGCAATTGCGGAACATATTGGGCTGAAAGGATTGGTTACGACCGTAAGTACAGCCTGTTCATCGGCGGCCAATGCCATTATGATTGGTGCACGCCTTATTCAATCCGGCCAATTGGACCGCGTTATAGTTGGCGGAACCGATGCTTTGGCCAAATTCACCATCAACGGTTTCAAAACCCTGATGATTTTATCGGATACCTATAACACGCCTTTTGACAACAACCGAAAAGGCTTGAATTTAGGGGAAGCCGCTGCTTTTTTGGTTTTGGAATCGGATGCGATGGTTCAAAAAGCGAATAAAAAAGTATTGGCGTATGTTTCCGGTTTTGGAAATGCCAACGATGCCTACCATCAGACGGCTTCTTCAGAAAATGGGGAAGGGGCTTTTCTAGCCATGCAAAAAGCATTGAAAATGTCGGGTTTAAATGTGGCTGACATCGATTATATCAACGCACACGGAACGGCAACACCCAATAACGATTTGTCGGAAGGGCGTGCCATACTGCGGGTTTTTGGAGAAAATGTGCCGGAATTCAGTTCGACCAAAGGATTTACCGGACATACATTAGCAGCAGCAGCAGCCATTGAAGCGGTTTACAGCGTTTTGGCGTTGCAGAACAATGTTGTGTTTCCGAACCTGAATTTCAAAACCCCAATGGAAGAATTTGATTTGATTCCGCAAACAACGCTGAAGGAAAAATCCATTTCGCATGTACTTTCCAATTCTTTTGGATTTGGAGGGAATTGTTCAACCGTATTATTCTCTAAAAACTGATGAAGACTTGTTATATCAACGGGACAGGGTGTATTTCGACGCAAAATACCTTTGAAACAGAATTCTTATCGGAAGTAACGATCAATACTACGGAAAATACGGTTTATGCTATTCAGCCTTCCTATAAGGAATTTATTGCTCCGGCGGCGAGTCGTCGCATGGCAAAAGGTGTAAAAATGGGGATTGCAGCTTCTTCAAAAGCATTGAAAGAAGCAAATGTGGCCATGCCTGAAGCTATCATTATCGGAACGGGAATGGGCTGTGTTGAAGATTCTGAAAAGTTCCTGAAATCGATTTTAGATAACAAAGAAGAATTCCTGACGCCAACATCGTTTATCCAATCCACCCACAATACAGTCGGAGGTCAAATCGCATTGGGATTACAGTGCAAAGGCTATAATTTCACGTATGTAAACGGTGCGGTTTCTTTTGAAACGGCTCTGCTGGATGCGAAAATGCAGATTGAAAACGATGAAGCGGAAAGTATCCTTGTGGGCGGAATCGATGAAACTGGTGCTTATACCTTATCGCTTCACAAATTGATCAACTTGGTCAAGTCGGAAGCAGATGCCCCGTATTCAGTTTTAAATTCGAATTCAAAAGGGATTGTCCACAGCGAAGGAGCCGGCTTTTTTGTGTTAGAAAACGAAAAAAAGGAAAGCTCTTATGCTTCGGTTGAGGCGGTTTCTCTGCAGAGCGCCATGGAAGTTAATGAGGTAGCCGATTTTATCAATACCTTTTTGGAAACCAATAATTTAAAAATATCCGATATCGATGCCGTTGTTTTAGGAAACAACGGGGATGTGGAATTTGATGATTATTATGATGTTTCAAATTCTCTTTTTAAAGATACGCCTCAAGTATTTTATAAGCATTTAAGCGGTGAATACAATACAGCTTCGGCATTTGGTTTTTGGATTGCGGCAAACATTCTTAAAGATCAGAATATCCCGGAAGTAGTTAGAATGAATTCTTTGAAAAAGGAGACATATGACACAATTTTACTTTACAATCAGTACCGCGGAAAAGACCATAGTTTAATCGTACTCAAAAAATGCTAAAACATAAAAACATACTGCTTCTTTTTGTTTCTGCATTTGCCGTTTTTTCCGTTTTAAGTTTTTACATTGATCTGAAATGGTGGAGTTTTTTGCCGTTTTTCGTTTTTTGGGTGGGATTAACCATTTTCGGATCGTCGAATATTAAAGCGGATTACTTCGTAAAAAGCTATTGTAGTAATCCGGCTGAAAATAACCTGAAAATTGCCATATCCTTTGATGACGGACCACACCCGATGACCGAAAAAGTGCTCGATTTGCTTAAAAAATACAATGCAAAAGCCACTTTTTTCTGTATCGGGAGTCAGATTGAAAAACATCCTGACATTTTTAAACGCATTGTATCGGAAGGTCATACCGTTGGAAATCACTCGTATTCCCATTCGAATCGTTTCGGTTTTTTTTCGACTCAAAAAGTGGTTGAAGAACTTATACAGACCAATGCCATCATCGAACGTTTTTCGGGTAAGAAAGCATTGTATTTCCGTCCGCCTTTCGGTGTAACGAATCCCAATATAGCCCGAGCCGTTGCCAAGACAAATCACTATGTTATCGGTTGGAATAATCGCTCCCTTGACACTGTTATTGATGATGAAACCAAAATTTTGGAACGAATTAAAAACAGACTGGCACCCGGAGGGATTATCCTTTTGCACGACACTTCATTAAAAACAGTGAATGTTTTGGAACAGTTATTGTTATTTTTGCAGTCGGAAAAGTATGAATGCGTTACCATAGACGCTTTATTAAATCTACCAGCTTATGAAAATTAGAGTTTTTATACTATTGCTTTTAATTGCAAACACTG
>NZ_DATIDM010000183.1:0-11110 GCF_035456225.1 Flavobacterium sp.
GAAATTTGAAGGTGAATCAGGTAAAATAAGAACTTCGGAAGAACAAGCGGATTATTTAGCGGAATTATGTGCTAAATACCCAATTATCTCTATCGAAGACGGTATGTATGAGGACGACTGGGCTGGTTGGAAATATTTAACCGAGAAAATAGGAAACAAAATACAATTGGTAGGTGACGATTTGTTCGTTACTAACGTTCAGCGCCTTTCTCAGGGAATCGAGCAGAATATCGCAAACTCTATCTTGATTAAAGTTAACCAGATCGGTACTTTAACCGAGACGATTGCGGCCGTTAATATGGCGCACAATGCAGGATATACTTCGGTAATGTCGCACCGTTCCGGAGAAACTGAAGATAATACGATTGCTGACTTAGCTGTAGCATTAAATTGTGGTCAAATCAAAACAGGATCAGCTTCCCGTTCTGACCGTATGTCCAAATACAATCAGTTGTTGCGCATTGAGGAGGAATTGGCTGAAGTGGCTTATTTTCCTAAAGAAAGAGCGTTCAAAGTAGGTAGATAATTTATCGCGAAAAAAATATAAAACCTGATAGGGAAACCTGTCAGGTTTTTTGTTGACGTTAAATTAACATTGACGCGGGATTTTGTTAGGAATAAAAAGATATAAAACATTTTGTTGTATTTTATTATAGATTTGTGGTTCTATGAAAAACTATAAATTATGAAAAAATTTTACCTATTATTTCTTTTGATTATTGGGTTGAGTTCTGTTTCGATGGCTCAAACTACAATTCCAATATATTCAAACGTGCTTTTTTATGATGGTTATGCTGGGTTAGTGTCAGCACCAACACCAGCGGGTGTTGTTAGGTTAAGAAATGATTTGTTTACCAGAAAAATGACGGCAAGCGAATTGGCCCAGATAGGAAGCACATTGTCCATAAATGTATCTATTTCTGCGGCTTGCGATAACTACGATAGAATAGGTAATGTGAATCTGGCGTTGGTTCCAAAAGGGGCAACAAGTTATGACCTTGCTACTACTCATCGATTAGAATTAGGAAGGTATATTACTCCTTTTATGAATAAAAATGTGGCTCCGAATCTGGTTCCTTATACTTTTAACGTAGATAATGTTGCTAAAATATTGAAGGATCCTTCTCTCAATGCGTTGTATGATTTCTGGGTGGAATTTGAATTGTTTGGAGTTCCGTACGCTGCTCAAACACAAATTGCTGGTTGTTCAGGCAGGAATGATGTTTTTTTTGGAACCGTGAATTTTATCACAAGTGGGGTTTTATTGAATGAAGATAATGTATCTTTACTGCCTTTGAATTTCAAAAAAGATTTGAATAATTATCAAGCTGGGGCTACAGATGTGATTGGTCAAACTGTAAGAACGGTAAACTTTACACTGCCATCTACAATAAGTAATTCAAAGTTTTACTTAATTACATCAAATCATGGTGCTAATAATGGAGGAGAAGAATACAACAGACGTCAGCATTATATCTATTTAGATAGTAATCAAATTTTGACCTACATACCGGGAGAACTTACTTGTGAACCTTACAGGGTTTATAACACGCAGGGAAATGGTATCTATGGCCCCTCTCCAAGGTCTAATGCTGTTTGGCAATCTTTTAGCAATTGGTGTCCAGGTGCTGTTATTCCTACCAGAACAGTTAATTTGGGTAATTTAGCGGCAGGTTCGCACTCGTTTAAAATTTCTGTCCCTACTGCTGTTTTTGTTGATGGTCAAGGTTATATTCCTGTTTCTGTGTATTTGCAGGGAGATGGTGCTACGTTAGGTGTGGTAGGTCATGATGTTGTTTCATATGATATTTTTCCAAACCCTACTAAGGAAGTTGTCAATATAAATTGCAATAATACTATAAAAACATTACAATTGTTTGATGCTCAAGGAAGGCTAATTGATTCTAAAGTTGTCAACGACCTTAATTCAAAAATTGATATTTCAAATAACTCGAAAGGGATATATTTTTTGAAAATTGAAACTGAAAACGGAGTGTTTTCTGAAAAAATAATTAAAGAGTAATTTTTTCTATTTTAAAAAATGTTGAATTTTATCAATTTTTAAAAAATTAAAAAAAACCCACGAAAATTGTTTCGTGGGTTTTTTAATTTACGGTTGTTCTTCTGTCTGTACGTTGTTATCTTTTAAAAAGTAATGCACTAAAAAATAAAATGAAAGAATGTAGCAGGAAACACTGATGACTCGAAGCAGCGTAAAATTGTAGTAGTAGTGATGGATTACATAAAAAAGTTCGCCGATAATGATGTCTATTGCATAAAGCAGCAGAAACATGTTTTTTGACGAAGCATCCGATAAATAAAGAAACGTTGCGCTGAGGGCAAAAGACGTCAGAACAAACCCGTAAACCGAAATGGCTTTATAAAACTCGAAGGAACGGTCAAACACAATAAACGTAACAATATAAAGCAGGCATGCCAGAAAGATAAGTGTCAATGAGAAGTGAACGAAATACTCTTTTTCAATTTTTAGGTTTTGTTTTTGGGCCAATAGCTTTATTGATTGATAAAATAAAATACAATAGGCTGAAAAATTAAACAATAACACATAAATGAAGTAGCTGTAGCCTTCCAGTAAATTAATTAACGCTGAAATAAAGAGTAATATGAGGACAGTGCAATGGAGCCTGTTGGCAGGTTTGTTACTCTCTTCGATATAATAAAAAAAAGCAGCACCAATAAAAGAAGGTTTGGCAATATATGTTAAAAGGGGCCAATCCGCAAGTATTGCCAGGAAATACAAAAATCCAAAAATGAAATATAAGGTAAGATGTGATTTCAGTGTGTTCATTTTGGATTGTTTTCTTTTTCGCAAGGCATCCCACTTAAGGTGAAATTCTTAATGTTTTCCAAATTAATAAGAAGATACTACAAAATTACCACAATTACTTATAATTATATAGCATTCAACATGTTGTATTTTGTTCTTTGTTTTTTATTTCAAATTTGTGATGATGATTTCGGTTTTCGGTAAAGAGGGTGCTTCAAGAGTAAAATCAAATTCTCATTCAAATCTTTGAAATTCTAATTTGTACTTTCTCGTTTGGATTGAAAGGTTATTTTTGTGTATCATTTTTTTGACAAAACCGTTTATGAAAATATACCATTATCTTCTTTCGATGTTGATGCTGCTTTCGATACAAGGGATTTCCCAAAATCAGGAAGCAGACAGTTTAAAGCAACTGTTGGGAAAAACTAAAAACGATATTGAAAAAGCACAGTTGTTAAATGATATTGCAAGTGTTTATCGGGTTGATAATCCCGTGTTAATGCAGGAATATGCAGATAAGGCATTGCAATTGTCAAAAAAAATAAAGTTCCGTTTAGCGGAAGGGAATGCTTATCTCAATAAAGGAAATGCGGGCATTATTGTAGGTGACTATGTCTCGGCGTTGCAAAACTTCTTTAATGCACAAGCCGTTTTTGAAAACGAGTTGGATAAGGTTCCTGGAACAGAAAACGAAGAAATAAAAAACGGATTGGCACGCGCGTATGGTAGTGTTGGGATTGTTTTTTCGGAACAGAGCAACTATTCCCAAGCACTTCAATATCATTTGAAAGCATTAAAAATTTACGAGGAAAGCAAGAATTACGAAAAGCTGGCCCGGGTATATAATAATGTCGGGGTTGTATACAAATCGCAGCGGGAAGATTTCAAAGCATTGCAGTATTTTATAAAATGCCTTAAAATTCAGGAAAAAATAGGCGATAACACAATTGGGATTACCACAACCAATATCGGTACTATTTATTTACGTCAGAAAAATTACCCGAAGGCTTTCGAATATTATGCCAAAGCGCAGCAATTGTTTGAAAAATACCCGAATCAGCGTGGGTTAGGGGAGTTGTATAATAACTTGGGCTTGTATTATAAAGCTACTGGAAATAAGGCGAAAGCCGTTGAAAGTTATTCTAGAGCACAGGCGGCATTTACTTCCATCGATGATAAATTTGGCGTTTCGGATACGTATTTCTATATAGGAGAAATTAAATTTGAAGAAGGTAACTATCAGGAAGCTTTGGTCAATACTTCCAAATCATTACAACTTGCCAAAGAATTAAACGTAACCGAACAGATTCAGAACGCCGAGAAACGGTTGAGTGAAATCTACGAAAAACTAGGGAAATCTGCAGAAGCGTTACGGCACTACAAGTTGTACAGTATCGCAAAAGACAGCGTGAGCAATCATGAAAGCATCCGAAATGGTGTTCGTGCTGAAATGAATTTTGAGTTTGAAAAGAAGGAAGCATTGCAGAAAAAGGAACAGGAGAAAAAGGAAATCATATATTATGAACAAACCAAAAGACAACACCAGCAGCTATTGTTTTCAGGTCTTTTTATTTTGGCATTATGCGGAATCGTGTTTCTGATTTACAATCGTCTTCAACTCAAAAAACATCTTACGTTACAGAAAGAATTAGCGGAATACGAACAAAAAGCCTTGCATTTGCAGATGAATCCACATTTTGTGTTCAACTGTCTGGGCTCGATTTCCAGTTTTATTGTGCAGAATGGTACCGATTCGGCCATAAAATACCTGTCGAAGTTTTCTAAATTGATGCGACTCACATTAGAGTATTCCAAAGAGTCATTAATTCCGATTGATAAAGAAATAGAGAGTTTGCAGAATTATCTGGAGTTGGAGCAATTGCGTTTCAATAAGAAATTCAATTTTACGATTACCAAAAGTGTCGATATTGAAGATGATTTGGCATTGCCGCCTTTACTGTTACAGCCTTTTGTGGAAAACGCAATCATTCACGGGCTGATTCCGAAAAAAGAAACGGGGAATATAGCGGTGGATTTTTCGCTTAATGCTGAAAATCTTATCTGCACAATAACCGATAACGGAATCGGGTTTGCCAAATCAAAAGAATTGAAAGAGAATTCGGTTACGGTTCACAAATCGATGGCCCTGGATATCACCCGAAAACGTTTGGAAATGATGGAAGCTTATACGACTAAAAAGGCTAAAGTGGAAATAGAAGAGTTGAGGGAAAATGATGTAGTACAAGGCACAAAAGTAGTTTTGAATTTACCAATACAATACACAACAAAATAAAATGATAACAGTCCTATTAATTGATGATGATGCTAATTTGCGCAA
The DNA here is from genome assembly GCF_035456225.1 of Flavobacterium sp. Taxonomy (GTDB): domain Bacteria; phylum Bacteroidota; class Bacteroidia; order Flavobacteriales; family Flavobacteriaceae; genus Flavobacterium. The sequence goes on from NZ_DATIDM010000183.1 coordinate 5,127, forward strand.
CGGAATGAAAAGTCTTTTGTCGCGCTATGCACCGGAAATAAAAATTATTGGTGAAGCGGATAGCGTGGTGAGCGGAATAGAAGTCATGAAATTACTGGAACCTCAAGTGGTTTTCATGGATATTCAGTTGGGTGATGGTACCGGTTTTGATATTTTGGAAGAGGTTGCCAACCAAAAAGGGAAATCAACTTCTCATATTGTGTTTATTACAGCTCATGAGCAATACGCCATTAAAGCATTTCGATTCAGTGCCTTGGATTTTCTGTTAAAACCGGTAGATCCCGAAGAACTGGGAAAAGTTGTCCTAAAGATTAAAGATACGCTCAGCAAAAAGGATAATTATGCGCACATTGATTTGCTTCTGGAAAACATCCGTAAAAAGGTGGATAATTTTAAACGCATTGCACTTTCCACTTCAGATGGGATTCACCTGTTTGAAATAAGCGATATCATCCGCTGCGAAAGCGAAGACAATTACACGAAGTTTTATATTAAAAACAACAAACCAATCCTGATTTCGAAAACATTAAAAGAATATGAGGAATTGTTGACGGAACACGGATTCGAACGCATCCATCAATCGCATCTTATCAATCTTTCGTATTTGAAATCCTATATAAAGAAAGACGGTGGTTATGTAATTATGGCAGATAACAGCAATTTGCCGATTTCACAACGAAAAAAAGAGCGTTTGCAGGAAGTTTTGAAAAACATGTAGCAAATTCTAACCGAAAAGAGTCAATTGCTCAATTACTGAAATAAATGATTTGCAAGTTTTTACTTTTATCATGAAACGATGCAAATAACACATATAGATTATGAAAAAAATACTATTCTTTCTTTTGTTTATCAACGGGATGGTTCAGGCACAGATTGTGAATATCCCGGATGCGAATTTTAAGGCGGCTTTGGTGAGTTCAAATTGTGTGGATACTAATAATAATTCGTATGCCGATGCTGATGCAGATACCAATGATAATGGTGAAATTGAAGTGTCTGAAGCGCTTGCTGTTCAAAACTTGATTGTTTTTAATTCAAATATTTCATCATTAGAAGGAATCCAAAGTTTTGCAAATTTGATTAGTCTCTCAGCAGGTTATAATCAGATTACAAGTTTTGACGGAGCAGGTTTAAATAGTTTGAAAACACTTTTGTTATATAACAATCAGCTGTCTGTTCTTGATGTGTCAAATCTTTCTATGCTCGAATGGTTAAACTGCTTTGAAAATAATTTGGTCTCACTTAATGTAGTTGGGCTTGCTAATTTGAAATATTTAGATTTTAATAGTAATCAAGTAACTTCGGTTTCTTTAGCGGGTTTAGTTAGTCTCGAAGATTTGAGGTGTTATGCAAACCAATTGACGGCTTTAAGTCTGGTAGGTCTAAACAATCTTCGTTCACTAAGCTGTGGTAATAATCAATTAACCTCATTGAATTTTTCAGGATTGTTAAATCTTCAGCGTGTATCGTGTTCGAATAATATGCTTACAAGTCTTGATTTTTCAGGTAACCCATCTATGATAGATTTATCGTGTAGTAATAACGATTTACATTCAGTAAATATTAAAAATGGAACAAATCATTGGAATCCGGAGAATTATTGGGGTAATAACCCAAATTTGACTCATGTCTGTATTGATGAAGGAGAAGTTTCGATTGTTGATTCGATTGTTGATCAAAGTAGTTTGTCAAATACTGTAGTTACAACTTACTGTTCTTTCACTCCAGGCGGCGACTACAACACCATAACCGGAAATGTGATTTATGATGTTGCCAACAATGGTTGTGATGCGACGGATTTGCCCCAACCGTTTATAAAAGTAAAAATTAATGACGGGACAACGGAAGGCGCTTCATTTGTAAACTCATCGGGGACTTATAAATTTTACACCCAAGCCGGAAATTTCACAGTGACTCCGGATGTTGAAAATCCAACTTTTTTCAATTTCTCTCCGGTAAACGCGGTAATTAATTTTCCGAACAATAACAATAACATCGCAACCCAACATTTTTGTGTTACCGCCAACGGAATCCATCCTGACCTTGAGATTGTTATTGCTCCGGTAATGCCGGCAAGACCTGGATTTGACGCGGTGTATAAAATCGTTTACAAAAACAAAGGGAATCAGGTTTTGTCGCAACCGTATGGTATCAATTTCTTCTATAATCAGAATCTGATGACTTTCGTTTCCGCAACACTAGTCCCGGCTTCACAAAATTTAGGAGGTATGAGTTGGAATTATAGCAACCTGATGCCTTTTGAATCAAGGAGTATAGAAGTTACCATGCATATCAATGCCCCAACAGATGTAAATCCTGTAAATAGTGGCGATGTGTTGCAATTAACCGCATCTATTTTGCCAATGGCCGGGGATGCAACAACACAGGATAATCTTTTTCAGTTCAATCAGACGGTTGTTAATGCTTTCGATCCAAATGATAAATATTGTTTGGAAGGGGAAATACAATCCCCTGTAAAAATCGGTGACTACCTTCATTATATGATTAATTTCGAAAATGTAGGAACGGCCGGTGCAGTTAATGTGGTGGTGAAAGATGTTATTGATACGGCAAGATTTGATGAAAAATCATTACAGGTATTGAGTAGTTCGCATCCGGTTGAAGCTAAAATTAACGGAAATGTAGCCGAATTCGTTTTTCAGAATATCAATTTAGCTCATAACGGAGGAAACGGTGGCGGAGGTCATGGAAATATATTGCTGAAAATCAAGACCAGACAGAATTTGGTTTCGGGCGATGTGGCTACTAATAAGGCGGATATCTTTTTCGATTATAATGCAGCAATAGAAACCAATCTGGCCAGCACGATTTTCCAGTCATTAGGTGTGAATGAGAACGTGATTGATAATTCGGTTACCGTTTATCCAAATCCTGTGAAAGATGTGTTTACCGTTAAATCGGCCAATGCGATTAAATCGATACAACTTTTTGATGTTCGGGGACGAATTTTGTTGACAAGGGTTTCAAATGAAGTAATTGAAAGTATTGATATGGCATCGAAAACCTCCGGAATATATTTTGTAAAAATAACAACAACCGAGGGAGTCAAAATTGAAAAGATTCTGAAGTCGTAAAATACGGTTGATTTTAGTTAAGTTAAAAAGTCCGAGGAGTTTATCCTTGGACTTTTTGTGCTTTAATCTGATGGTTTTACTATCAAAACTATTTTTTTGAAATAATTAACGAAAAGGCTGTCAATTTTCTTTTTTAATTCATTGGGAATTTCTTAAATTCGCCTACAACAAAAAATAATTACATTTAATTCCTAATACAAATGTCGAAAACTGCAATATTAGAAATTGATGGCAACAAATATGAGTTTCCAGTTATCGTGGGAAGTGAGAACGAGGTTGCTATTGATATCGAGAAATTACGTGCTGCATCCGGCGCGATTACTTTAGATCCGGGGTATAAAAATTCGGGTTCATGTCAAAGTGCAATCACTTTCCTTGATGGGGAAGAAGGAATTCTTCGTTACAGAGGATACGCTATTGAAGATTTAGCGGAGAAGGCTTCTTTTCTGGAGGTTTCTTACCTTGTGATTTTTGGTGAATTACCTACCAAACAACAATTAGAGCAGTTTGAAACTGACATTCGAAAATATACATTAGTAAATGAAGAAATGAAAAACATCATTGATGGTTTTCCTAAAACAGCGCACCCTATGGGCGTGTTGTCTTCATTAACAAGTGCATTAACGGCGTTTAACCCTAAAGTGGTTAATGTTGAGAACGAAAAAGAAATGTACGAAGCGGTTTGTAAAACAATGGGTAAATTCCTTGTTTTGGCTACGTGGACCTACAGAAAAAGTTCTGGTTTCCCTTTGAATTATTACGACAATACAAAAGGTTACGTGGAAAACTTCATGCGTTTAATGTTTGAGTTGCCAACCGGACCTTATAAAATCAATCCTATTGTAGTGAATGCCTTGGATAAATTGTTTATCCTACATGCTGATCATGAGCAAAACTGTTCTACTTCAACAGTAAGAATGGTGGGTTCATCACACGCCGGATTGTTCGCTTCTATTTCTGCCGGAGTTTCTGCGCTTTGGGGACCACTTCATGGAGGTGCTAACCAAGCGGTTTTGGAAATGTTGGAGGAAATTCAGAAAGACGGTGGTGATGCTGATAAATTCTTGGCAAAAGCAAAAGATAAAAACGATCCGTTCCGTTTGATGGGATTCGGACACCGTGTTTACAAAAACTTCGATCCAAGAGCAAAAATCATCAAAAAAGCGGCCGATGAAGTATTGGCTGAATTAGGTGTAAACGACCCGATCTTAAATATTGCAAAACGTTTGGAAGAATCGGCTTTACAGGATGAGTATTTCAAATCAAGAAACTTATATCCAAACGTAGATTTTTATTCCGGAATCATTTACCGCGCTTTAGGAATTCCTACGGATATGTTTACAGTGTTATTCGCAATCGGTCGTCTTCCGGGATGGATCGCTCAATGGAAAGAAATGCGCGTGAACAAAGAGCCTATCGGACGTCCGCGTCAGGTGTATACAGGATATGCATTGCGTCCTTTTAAGGAAATGGATAAAAGATAATATTTGTGAAAATATAATAAAAAGACCCGAGCAATCGGGTCTTTTTTTTGCTTTGTATTTTTTTGTAATAAAAAAGCTATAATTATTTTGAAATACGATTCTTACAATATATCTTTGTAAGATTAATTTTAAAAAAAAATATAAGCCATGAAAAAAATTTTTAGAAAGTTGTCGGTTCCTTTATCAGTGTTTTACTTGTTCGTGTCCGTTATGGCGTGTGCGCCAACCGATACGGATCAGCAGGACAAAGCGTTGTCGGAGGCTGCCAAATTGAATGCTAAAAAAGGGGTTATGCTGTTCAGGGAATTTCAAGGTAATGAAAACAGAATGTTTCAGCGATTGGAAGAAGGGGGGGTAACCCAAGAAATGATTGATGAGTACTTGGTTGGCTCAGGTTTTAAAGCTGGAGAAGTAAGTGTTGAAACGGTTACTGAAATTATTCAAAGAATTGGCGAAAATCAAAATGTCAGTTTTGAGGATCAAGTTAATTCATTAGAGGTGTCTTCTTTTGTTAAGACAAAACTGGGGGAAATTAAAGAGGCGGGCTATATTGAAGATTTAAGCAATCAAAAAGGTTTTAAGATCCTGCCGGAATCGGAAAAAGTACTTTTGCTGAATTCAAATGAATTAGTTAATGAATTTAATAAAGCGGCTCAAGATGGTACTGTCAACGTTCCTTGTCCTAACGAAGGTTGTACAGCTTTAATGGTTCTTGCCGGTGCGGGAATTGGCACCGCATTGTGTGGTCCTGTCTGTGGGGTTGTTGGAGGAGTTGTTGGGTTGATAATCGGTACAAGTATGAAACCGTAATTTTTAAATACAATTTACGAAGATGAAAAATACATTTTTTTACTTACTGCTTTTATGTTCAACGTGTTTATTCTCGCAGGAAAACAAGAATAAGGGAGATTTTGAAGTGATGCTCTCGTATGGTAATGCTAAAGTTGATATTGCAAATATTCAAAGCGTTGGATACTTGTCGGGCGTTCGTTTAAAAAAAGAATTTACAATACATAAAAATTATGCAATCGTTTCTGGTGTGGATCTGAATAATTTTTTCTTGGGCGGAGGTGATTTCCACTTTGAGACAAAATATGTTAGCTTGCCTGTTTCTTTCAGAGCGAAAATGAAAAATGGGAATTCAACATTATATGCCGAATTTGGAGGTGATCTAAACTATCAGTATAAATTCAAAGGTATTGATAATGTTACTGGTTTAGAGGTAGAGCATAGTGGTTTAGGTAGTTCCATTGGGTTGTTCTATAAAGTGGGTTACAAATATGACTTCAGTGAAAATCTGAAGTTTAATTTGGCTTTGTTTAGTGGAGCTGATTTGTCATCCGATTTTAAATCTGATGTGCCTGAATCGGAGATCGATAATTTTATCGGAATTGAATTAGGTCTC
>NZ_DATIDM010000184.1:0-15560 GCF_035456225.1 Flavobacterium sp.
ACCAACCAAAAGACAAGAAACACCATTTTCTATGAGAACAACAACACTTCTTTAAACATTACACAATCCCTTATCAGTTTGAAAAATGTTCAAACTACCTCCATTAACTTGGGACTGCCAATCCCTTTTGGAATAATTACCGAAGGAACTGCTTTTCTACAAAAAAGGAATGCCATAGATCAAAATGCTATAAGCTATCTCTTTGCAGATTTGAGTTACAATAAAACAAAATTCAATAACGACTTGTATACTGATTTTGAAAAAGGAACTTTCATGTTGTACCTGTATTCACAAATCATTTTAAAAGACGAGTACAAAATGTTTGTCAACTACAATTTCACTTCAAAAGGAAGCACGGATATTTATAATTTAAACGAACCCATTCAAAATCTGGATGTCAATTTTTCCGCAAAATACCTTGACAAAAAGCTTAGGGTACTCTTTGGCGTGCAAAATATTTTAAATACCTCGGGATTTAATGCTAACTTTAATGGGTTGAATTTAAGCTCATCCTACAATCGCATTAACGAAACCAGAATGGCGCGTATTACATTAACCTATACTTTTGGAAATTTCAAACCGATTGCAGATGAAGATTTTTCAAAAAAAGAACAGAACCTTATAAAACCGGTTAATTGATTAAGAAATGGACTCTAAAACCCGCTGCGCCTGGTGCGAAAAAGACGATTTGTACCGCGACTACCACGACAATGAATGGGGCATTCCTGTATACGACGACCAGAAAATATTCGAATTCCTGATTTTGGAAACCTTTCAGGCAGGGTTAAGCTGGTACACCGTTTTAGCCAAACGGGAGAACTTCCGAAACGCATTCGATAACTTCGATTACAACAAAGTTGCCAACTATACCGATTCCAAAATCGAGTCCTTAAAGCAAGATGCCGGCATCATCCGCAACGGGTTAAAAATAAAGGCCGCCGTGACCAATGCCATTGCTTTTATACAAGTTCAAAAAGAATTCAACACTTTCTCCAATTATATTTGGGGCTTCGTCAACCACCAACCACAGGACAACAAACCCAAAACCACAAAAGAAGTTCCTGCCACTTCCGAAATCTCCGATGCACTAAGCAAAGACCTGAAAAAACGCGGCTTCAAATTCGTCGGTTCCACAGTTGTCTATGCGCATATGCAGGCCACCGGAATGGTAAACGACCACGTGGAAGATTGCTGGACGAGGGAAAAGTAAGCAGTTATCAGTCGCTGTTCGCAGTCACAGTGGGCAGTCACAGTGGAGAATGCTCAAAAATAATCCACATATCTTGCCTCTTGTTTCTTTGCTCTATTCTCTTAAAATTTTTCACTCTTTTAATAAAAAAACATACATTTGTAACACTTTAGGGGTGCCTGCAACACGTAGGCTGAGATTTTACCCTCTGAACCTGATCTGGTTAATACCAGCGTAGGGAAAAGTGCGATGACTTCATAAGGGCGTTTTCACACACGCATTGCAGCCATTCCTAAAGTATTTTCAGATACTAAACCCAACAGGAATGGAACTAAAAATCAACAATCAACACAAACAATTCGAAAGCAACAGCCTTTCCGCACAAGCTTTGCTTGACCTTGAATTTCCGAACAAACAAAACGGAATAGCACTAGCCGTGAACAATACCGTCATTCCCAGAACCAACTGGAGCAATACCATTCTCAACGAAACTGACGACATTTTAATCATAACAGCCACACAAGGTGGATAATTTGGCTGCACATACGGGCTATTCGTTGCAAGTCCGCAGTCAAAAGCTAAAAAAACACAGCCCTGCAAGTGGCTTCCGCTGGTCGCCCCTTCCAGCACTTGTTTTTAAAAGCGTTTGCCCTTACGGGCTTTCCACTACTATCCCTTGCAGAATCGGAAAATAGAAGAAAGAGCAAAGAATAAAGACAAAAAAATCTGCGTAAGTCTGCGCTAAAAACAAAAATACAACCCAGTTATTCAATTATTCAGCAACTTAAAAAAATGGCACAAGAAGAAAAAATATCCAGACAACCTTTCCCCAATTCAAAGAAAGTATACTTAGACGGTGAACTCCATCCGATAAGAGTCGCCATGCGCGAAATCACACAATCCGACACAAAACTGGCCAACGGCGGCACTGAAAAAAACCCACCCGTAACCGTTTACGACACTTCCGGACCCTACACCGATCCGAATATCCAAATCGATATTAGAAAAGGCTTGCCTCGAATCCGCGAGCAATGGATTTTAGACCGAAATGATGTAGAAATTTTAGACGAAATCACTTCCGATTACGGAAAAGAACGTTTGAACAACCCCAAATTAGACCACCTGCGTTTCGAATACCAACACAAACCAAAACGCGCCAAAACAGACCAAAACGTAACCCAATTATATTACGCAAAAAAGGGAATCATCACTCCCGAGATGGAATACATCGCCATACGCGAAAACCAACGCATCGAACAATTGGAAACGGCGCAAAAAGCGATGCAATGCCAGCACGCAGGCCATAGTTTCGGAGCCAACACGCCAAAGAAAAAAATTACACCGGAATTTGTTCGCAGCGAAGTAGCTTCAGGACGCGCCATTATTCCAAACAACATCAACCACCCGGAAAGCGAACCTATGATTGTGGGACGTAATTTCCTGGTAAAAATCAATGCCAACATCGGGAATAGCGCTGTAACTTCCTCCATTGAAGAAGAAGTGGAAAAAGCGGTTTGGGCATGCCGTTGGGGCGCCGACACCATCATGGACTTATCCACCGGAAAAAACATCCATGAAACGCGCGAATGGATTATTCGAAATTCTCCAGTGCCCATCGGAACAGTTCCTATCTATCAGGCCCTGGAAAAAGTAAAAGGCATAGCCGAAGACCTAACCTGGGAAATTTTTCGCGATACTTTAATCGAACAGGCAGAACAAGGTGTTTCCTATTTTACCATTCACGCCGGAGTTTTATTGCGCTACATTCATTTGACAGCCAACCGCGTTACCGGAATCGTTTCCCGTGGCGGTTCGATCATGGCCAAATGGTGTCTTTTCCATCATAAAGAAAATTTTCTGTACACCCATTTCGAAGAAATCTGCGAAATCATGAAACGGTACGATGTCGCTTTCTCACTTGGGGACGGATTGCGTCCCGGTTCCATCGCAGATGCTAACGATGTCGCTCAATTCGCCGAACTGGAAACTTTGGGTGAACTGACTAAAATCGCATGGAAACACGACGTTCAGGTGTTCATTGAAGGCCCGGGCCACGTACCGATGCACATGATTAAAGAAAACATGGACAAACAGCTGGAGCATTGTTCCGAGGCGCCTTTCTACACGTTAGGTCCGTTAACTACAGACATCGCACCGGGCTATGACCATATCACTTCTGCCATCGGAGCTGCTATGATTGGATGGTATGGTTGTGCTATGCTTTGTTATGTAACCCCGAAAGAACATCTGGGCTTACCAAACAAAAAAGACGTAAAAGATGGTGTGATTACCTATAAAATTGCAGCCCATGCGGCCGATTTAGCTAAAGGGCATCCGGGAGCGCAATATCGAGACAATGCACTCAGCAAGTCCCGCTTCGAATTCCGTTGGGAGGATCAGTTTAATTTGGCTTTGGATCCGGACACGGCAAGGGAATTCCACGATGAAACCCTGCCGGCAGATGGCGCAAAAGTGGCACATTTCTGTTCCATGTGCGGACCAAAGTTCTGTTCCATGAAAATCTCACAGGAAATCCGTGACGTAGCCGAAGCTGAAAAAGGTATGAAAGCCAAATCGGAAGAATTTGCAGAAAGCGGAAAAGAAATTTATTTATAGATAGAAGAAAGATTAAAGATGATAGTAATTACCAGTCCGATTCCCGTTGCTAACGAAATCAGCATTATCCATTCACTTTTCCCGGAAGGATTAAAGCTGCTGCACGTACGCAAACCTGACTTTTCAGAAGCGGAAATGAGATCGTTTTTATCGGAAATAGGATTGGAATTTAGGGCCCGATTGGTTTTACACAGTCACCATCATTTAGCAGAAGATTATGGCACTAACCGGCTACATTTCCCCAAAAGCAACCGTAACCATGCCATGCATTTTTCAGATCCTAAATGGACAAAATCAACATCTGTGCACACAATCGATTCCTTTAACAAACTGAATGATATTTTCAATTATGCCTTTTTGAGTCCGGTATATCCGAGTATTTCGAAACAAGGTTACCATGCTAACATTAATCTGTTGGAAAGCCAGAAACAACGCACCAACTTCAAGACGAAACTGGTTGCATTGGGAGGTCTTTCATCGGAAAACATAAAAAAAACACTGGAAAACGGTTTTGAAGAAGTCGCATTATTAGGAAGTATCTGGTCAAACAGTAACCCCCTAAAAAATTTTAGAATATGTCAGCAACACGCCCATTCGTTTTAACAATCGCCGGACACGATCCTTCTGGCGGTGCCGGTATTTTATCCGACATCAAAACATTCGAACAACATCAGGTATATGGTTTAGCCATAACTACCGGCAACACTATTCAAACGGAAAACCAATTCCATGCGATTCAATGGACGGATTTGGATTTCGTACTGGAATCGGTAAAAAAACTATTTCGTACCTACGAAATAAAAGCCGTTAAAATCGGAATTATTCCTTCTCTGGAGTATTTAAAAGAAATTGTCACACTAATAAAAAAACAATCTCCACAAACAAAAATCATTTGGGACACCGTTTTGAGATCAACTACAGAATTTGAGTTCACAACCATCGAAAGTCAATGGGAATTGCGAAAAGTTTTAGAGCACATCGATTTGATTACACCAAATTATCATGAAATCCTAAAACTGGCAGATTCACAGAAATCTGCAGCTGAAATTGCTGAAAATCTTTCGGCATATTGCTCCGTTTTACTGAAAGGCGGACACCATCCAAGACAGAAAGGCATTGATTATCTGTATGTAGACAATGAACGCGCTAAATTGGTCAGTTCCCGCATAATCAATTCTGAAAAACACGGCTCTGGCTGTGTCTTATCATCCGCTATTACAGCAAATATAGCGTTGGGAAACGATTTCATTTTGTCATCGATGCGGGCCAAGACTTATATCGAAAAATACCTATCCTCGAACAAAACTTTATTAGGATATCATTATGTTTAGCAAATTGCACTATATCTCTCAAGGAAACACGGTTGAAGATCAGCTATTAAATATCCATCAGGCGCTGGATAACGGATGTGATTGGATTCAGCTGCGGTTCAAAAACCAGGACCAACATCAACTTTTCACATTAGCGGAAGCCGTAAAAACACTTTGCGAAGAATATTTGGCCACTTTTATCATTAATGATAAAGTTGATTTGGCCTTACAAATCAATGCTGATGGCGTACATCTAGGCCTAAACGACATGAATATAGAAAAGGCCCGAAACTTATTGGGCAATCATAAAATCATTGGTGGTACGGCAAATACATTGCAAGATGTTTTACAGCGTGTTGAAGAAAACTGTGATTACATCGGATTAGGCCCTTTCCGATTTACCACTACAAAAGACAATCTCAGTCCGATTTTAGGATTGGAAGGCTATCAAAATATTGTCTCGCAGATGAAACCCAGTAACCCTGAAATTCCGATTTATGCCATAGGAGGCATTCAGTTGGAAGACATCGCATCACTTTTGGATATCGGAATACATGGTGTTGCCCTATCTGGCCAGATTACAGAAAAACCGCAACTAATAACACAACTCAACGAAAAATTATATGTCAACGTTTAAAATAGCCGATAAGAATTTCACTTCACGTTTGTTCTTGGGGACAGGAAAATTCGGTTCAAACCACCATATGGAAGAAGCGATTCTGGCCTCGGAAAGCGAATTGGTCACCGTTGCTCTAAAACGCATCGATTTGGAAACCGAAACCGATGCTATTTTAAGTCACATCAACCATCCGCACATCAATTTATTACCAAATACCTCGGGAGCACGTAATGCGAAAGAAGCAATTTTTGCAGCACAACTGGCAAGGGAAGCATTGGAGACAAATTGGCTGAAACTTGAAATTCATCCCGACCCGAAATACCTGCTTCCCGATCCGATTGAAACCCTGAAGGCCACGGAAGAACTGGCCAAACTCGGCTTTATCATTTTACCTTATATTCACGCCGATCCGGTTTTGTGCAAACGCCTGGAAGAGGCCGGAACTTCGGCCGTAATGCCATTAGGTTCACCTATTGGAAGTAACAAAGGCCTAAAAACGGAAGATTTTCTGGAAATCATCATCGAACAGAGCAAGGTTCCGGTTATTGTAGATGCCGGAATTGGTGCTCCGTCCCATGCCGCCCGAGCCATGGAAATGGGGGCCGATGCTGTTTTGGTAAACACTGCCATTGCTGTGACCGGAAATCCAAAACTGATGGCGGAAGCTTTTAAGGAAGCGGTAATTGCCGGAAGAAAAGCTTATGAAGCGCAATTGGCACAAACAGTTAATTCGGCTGTGGCTTCGAGTCCGCTGACTGCGTTTTTATATGAGTAATTGACTTTTTATTAACCGCAAGGTTCACGAAGGTCTTCGCAAAGTCCATAAGGCCGGGTATTTATTTGAAAAACTTTGCGAGCCTTGCGAAAACCTTGCATTCTTTGCGGTAAAACTATGAACACCTTCAAATCGGTTTTTGGAAATTACGATTGGGACACCATTCAAAATAAAATATACCGGACTACAGAAACGGAAGTCAGAAACACTTTGGCAAAAAGCAAAAAAACGCTCGAGGACTTTCTGGTCCTGATTTCCCCGGCAGCGAAACCTTTTCTCGAGGAAATGGCACAGCAAAGTCATCAACTGACTCAAAAACGCTTCGGAAAAACCATCCAGATGTATGCTCCCATGTATTTGAGTAACGAATGTCAGAACATCTGCACCTATTGTGGTTTCAGTTTAGACAATAAGATCAAACGAAAAACACTGACGGAGAACGAGATTGAACAAGAAATCGCCGAACTAAAAAAAGCTGGTTTTGATCATGTGCTTTTGGTTACAGGGGAAGCCAACTACACCGTAAACATCAACTATTTTCTGAAAGCCGTAGCACAAATTAAAAAGCACTTTTCCTCGATATCCATTGAAGTACAGCCCTTATCGGAAGAAGAATACCTTCAACTGCACGAAGCCGGCGTTCATACGGTTTTAGTGTATCAGGAAACCTACCATCGGGAAGTGTACAAAGAATACCATCCGAAAGGAAAAAAATCCAATTTCGATTTCCGTTTGGAAACACCGGATCGCGTTGGCAAAGCTGGCATTCATAAAATCGGATTGGGTGTTTTATTAGGATTGGAAGATTGGCGGACTGACAGCTTTTTCAATGCACTGCACCTGGACTATCTTCAGAAAACATATTGGCAGAGCAAATACTCTGTTTCGTTTCCGCGATTGCGTCCGGCCGAAGGAATTATCGAACCGAATTTTATTATGGAAGACAGCGATTTGCTCCAACTGATATGCGCCTACCGACTTTGGAACGAAGATCTGGAAATATCGATTTCTACCCGCGAAAATGAGAAGTTCCGTGATAACATTATTCCGATTGGCGTAACATCTATGAGTGCCGGTTCCAAAACCAATCCGGGCGGTTACGCAGTTGATGTGGAATCCCTGGAACAGTTTGAAACCAGTGATGAACGTTCGGCACAGGAAATCGCCTCCATCATTGCCAGCAAAGGTTATGAGCCGGTCTGGAAAGACTGGGACAAAGCCTACACCACTTAAACATCTTATTACTTATCCCTTATCTCTTTTCACTTTTCCCTTAAAATAAAATTATGATTACGATAAACGATTATTTACGCTACGGCAAACCGATGCTGCTTCCCGAAGTGGGAGAAAACGGTCAGTTGAAACTCAAAAACGCCAAAGTACTGGTGATTGGCGCGGGAGGTTTAGGCTGTCCTATCTTACAGTATTTAACAGCATCCGGAGTTGGCACTTTAGGTCTTGTTGATTTTGATAAAGTAGCGTTGCACAACCTTCACCGACAGATTTTATACACCGAAAACAGCATCGAGAGTTCCAAAGCGATTACTGCCAAAACGGTTTTGGATACTTTGAATCCACATATTGAAGTTCATGCTTTTGAAGAAAAACTCACTTTAGAAAATGCTGAACGTATTCTTATCGACTTCGATGTTATTGTGGATGGCTGCGATAACTTTGCCACTCGTTACCTTGTCAATGACACCTGTGTTAAATTAGGAAAACCATTGGTTTACGGAAGCATTCTGAAATTTGAAGGACAAATGGCCGTTTTCAACAACAAAGGTTCTAAAAACCTGCGCGATTTGTTTCCGCAACCGCCCAATCCGGAAGATGTGCCTAATTGTAGCGTAAACGGTGTTTTGGGAACTTTGCCGGGCATTATCGGCACCATGATGGCACACGAAACCTTAAAACTGATTATGGATTTGCCGACGTTAGAAAATGAATTGGTGTTTTTTAACACATTGAACTGGAGTTACATTAAATTGAAATTTTAACTATATTTATTGATAGAAAAGAATTTATAAAAATTTTATTTATCAATGTTTAGACACCGAGGCAAGAACAGAACATTCCGTCACAACTTACGATTAGCCTCCAACCTCTCTTTGGTTGCCGGAATAGTGAACAGCGTAGGTGTTTTGGCCATTAGTACATTGACCACCAACGTAACCGGTCATTTTGCTTATTTTGCCGAAAAAATAATTATTGGACAATATGTCAACGCAATTCCTTATCTCCTTTATATCTTTTTTTTCTTTATCGGTGCTTTTGTTTCAAATTTTTTCATCGAAATAGCCTCTCTCAACAAAAAGAAATACATTCACACAACTCCAATGTTTCTGGAAATATTCCTGCTTGTCCTGGCAGGTTTTTGGAATGATTGGAATTTTACTGATGGTGAAAACACAAACCAAATCGCATACATCCTTTTGTTTTCAATGGGTTTACAGAATGCTTTGGTAACCAAAATATCGCAGTCGACAGTACGTACCACTCACCTTACAGGACTCTTTACCGATTTGGGCATTGAAATCTCACATTATTTTTTCTACAGAAATCATCCTAATACCATTACCGTTAAAAAAAACATTTTTCTGAAACTGTCAATTATAGTTTTCTTTTTTGCGGGTTGTATTTCGGGCACACTTTTGTTTTATCAGATGGGCACCAAGACACTGCTTGTAGCAGCCGCACTGATTACAATCGCCTTAACCATGGATAATCTGATATTTTATTATAATTTCACACGAAGAAAATTCAGAAGAGAAAAAACGATTAAAGATCTGAAAAAAGCCAATAAAGCATGAGCAAAGACCCATTACACGGCATAACCTTAAAAACAATTGTAGAAGAATTGGTTGATTTTTACGGTTTTGACACTTTGGAAGAACTGATTCCAATTAATTGTTTCAAGTCAAATCCGACGGTTAAATCAAGCCTGACGTTTTTAAGAAAAACGGATTGGGCCCGAAAAAAAGTGGAAGAACTCTACATCAGGACGCTTCCGAAAATGAAAAAAGAGTAAGATTTACTTCGGGCGGTAATGAAGAATCTGCATAAAATCATCGCGGTCGATTTCGCCGCAACCCAAACTTTCCAGATGTTCGTTGTAGACTTGGCAATCCAATAACAAATAATGATGCTCTTTTAGATAATTGACAAGCGACACAAAAGCCACCTTACTGGCATTGGACACTTTAGAGAACATACTCTCGCCACAGAAAACATGACCTAAATCGATGCCATATAAACCTCCTACGAGTTCATCATTTTGCCAGACCTCAACGGATTTAGCATGTCCGAGTTCGTGCAGTTTGCAATACGCTTCAATCATGTCATCAGTAATCCAGGTACCATTTTGACCTTCGCGTTTCGCCGATTGGCAATTGGAAATCACTGCCCTGAAATCCTTATTGAAGGTTACTTTAAAAATATTGCGGTTAAGGATGTTCCGCATGCTTTTGGACGGTTTGAAATCGTCGGGAAACAGCACCATTCGGTCATCCGGAGACCACCAGGTAATTGGTTCGCCGTCTTCAAACCAGGGAAATATCCCGCTGTTATAGGCCAACAAAAGACGTTCCGTACTCAAATCGCCACCCACGGCAATGATGCCCGAAGGATGGGTTTCGGAAACAGGCGGGAACCAAAGTTCTTTGTCTAAAAGATGTATTCTTTGCGGCACAAATTAAAATTTTATAAAATAAAAAAGTCAGAAATTTAAAATTACTCAAATTCCTGACTTCTTTCTAAATTCTAAATTCAGATTTCTGAATTAGAAAGGTAAATCGTCGTGCTCTTCTTCTTTTAAACTCGAAACCGGTTCGAAGGCTTCGCTCGCTGGCATTGGTGGCATTTGTGGTCCACCTGCCGGCGCTTCAGCCTGCAATTTTTCAATTCTCCATCCTACAATAGTGTTGAAGTATTTTGTTTCTCCTTGAGGGCTTACCCATTCTCTCCCTCTCAAATTGATGGAAACTTTTACAGTTTCTCCCACTTGGTAATTGTTTAGCAAATCGGTTTTATCCTGATGAAATTCAATCATAATCATCTGCGGATACTGTTCTTCCGTTGTAACTACCAATTCTCTTTTCTTAAATGAAGCACTTACCTGTTGTGCTGCATTGATCACTTTTACTTTACCTGTAACTTCCATCTTTTCTTAAATTATTGTTTTGCTAAAAGCACTTTCCAAGCGGTCAGTACTTCGTTTTTATCTAAATATTCTTTGGCCATCTGGAATTTCTTCTCCTCGTCGTCTGAACTCAAAACCGCTTTGATCCCGAAATCCTCTTTTACAAATATAGCAATTTCTTCTTCAGTTGGTACGGCTTCTATGTTCCCTAATTTCCCTAAATCGTTGCCGTCGAAAACAGGGCTTTCTTTTACGAAATCCGGCACTACGTCGACCCCTACACCTAAAGTGGTCAGTGGCTTTTCCACTTCGAACAGTCCCATATTGGCGCGGGTGTACCAGTTGCCTCCCATACGGGCTACCAAGTCGATTTTATGCTGATCGATTGCTCCATTAGCATCTAATACGTCTTCGCTGATGTGAATTTTCACCACTTCACAGATAATCAGATTTCCGGCTCCTCCCTGGTTACCCAAAGAAACGATTTCATTTACCTTACATTCAAACTGTACCGGGCTTTCCCCTACCCTGTAAGGTTTAATCACGTCGGAAGGCACCATAGTCAATCCGGCTTTTTCAAATTCATTAACGCCATCGGCATATTCCGTGCTTGATAAAGAGGCCTGCTGCACGATATCATAATTCACCACATTGATTACCACTTCACGGGTAGCATCGGCATTGATTAAGGTATGTTTAATCGTATTGTCGCGCACACGTCTCGCTGGTGAGAAAATCAATATCGGGGGATTGGAACTGAACACATTAAAGAAACTGAACGGCGATAAGTTCGGGTTTCCGTTTTCATCCAACGTGCTTGCAAAAGCTATCGGTCTCGGCCCAACGGCACCTTGAAGGTATGCCTGTAATTTCGTCGGAGCCAACTCCTTCGGATCAACGCTAATCATAATCTGAAAAATTTTGTCAAAGATACTTTTTTGACTCGAAACTTCCCTCAATTTTAACTCAAAACAAATGTAGGAAAATTTTTCGTTTAAAAATAAACTTTTGCCTGTAGCGATAAACTTTGTAAATTAGCTATTCTATAACCCTGGCATTCGAAACAAAGTATGAACTTTTCTTCAGACAGACGCAATTTAATACGCTGGATTATCATTCTCGCTTCTTTCAATTTTCTGGTGCTGATACTATGGAATACTTATACTTTCTTTCAAACCTTTAAAAGTGAAGAACGTCTGAAAATGGAACTTTGGGCAGCGGCTTCAAAAACGTTGAACAATGCCGATGAAAACACCGACCTGGACTTACCGCTTCAGATCATAAGCAACAATAAAACGATTCCTATCATCCAAACCAACGAAAGGGACAGTATCGTGAACATGGTCAATGTTGATGAGGAAATAACAAAAGACAAAGCGAAATCCATTGTTTTCCTGAATCGTTTAAAATCGGAAAATCCCCCAATAACGATTGACTATGCCGGGAAAAAGCATTTATTGTATTACGGCAACTCCTCTTTAATCACAAAACTGAAATATTACCCGATAGCATTGGTCTTAATCGGACTTTTTTTCAGTGGGATGATTTTCAACTTTTACCGCGCCAGTAAAATGGCCACGCAAAACCGTCTTTGGGCCGGTATGGCAAAAGAGACCGCACATCAGATCGGAACTCCATTATCCTCATTGATTGGCTGGCTGGAAATCATGAAAGCCGATAATGTGGACGAAACAACCGTTTCCGAAATTGAAAAGGATGTTAACCGACTCCAGACCATTACCGACCGATTTTCGAAAATTGGATCCGAACCCGTTTTGGAACGCCGCGATCTTGTTCAGGAAACCGAACAATCCTTTGAATATCTTAAATCACGAACATCTAAACAGGTGGAATTCTTATTTAAAACACCTCAACATCCTATTTACATTCGGCTCAATCCTGTTTTGCATAGCTGGACAATCGAAAACCTCGTAAAAAACGCCATTGATGCGATGAAGGGAAGAGGAAAGTTGGCCATCGTAATCGAAGAATTGGACCGCTTTGTCAAAATTAAAATTACCGATACCGGAAGCGGAATCCCAAAAAACCAGTTTAAGAGCGTTTTCGAGCCCGGTTTCACCACTAAAAAACGTGGTTGGGGACTTGGGCTTTCCTTAACCAAAAGAATTGTTGAGGAATATCATGACGGAAGGATTAAGGTAGCGAGTTCGGAAATCGGAAAAGGAACCACGATGCAGATTACTTTTAAGAAGGAGGTGTAAAATCAGCAAGATATTTTAAAAACACCACAGATTCGCAGATTAAAAGATAAAGAAATCTGTGAATCTGCGGTAAATATTATACAGTGATTCCAGCTTTAGATACATTAACGAAATTAATCAAAAAGTATACTGCTTTAATCGTTCAACGTCAGAAGACTTTGAGCAGTGAGGGGTCAGGCAAATACGAGAAAAACAGATACTACCAAAAAAAAAAAAAAGCGAAACCACTGATTTCGCTTTTCTATAAATTTTAAATCCTTACAGATTCGCCTGGATGTCTTTAGCTAAATTTTCAAACTGTTCCGGTGTAAGACTCACTTTTTGTTTGAAGGTCATCTCTCCCATTTCGTTCAATGGAATTAAATGTACGTGAACATGCGGTACTTCCAGTCCGATTACAGAAACCCCGATGCGTTTGCACGCCACGGTTTTTTCTAAGGCTTTGGCCACTTTACGCGAAAATTTCATCAAAGCCAGATAATGATCTTCCTCCATGTCGAAAATCTTGTCGATTTCCTGTTTCGGAACACAAAGCGTATGCCCTTTTGCATTCGGGTTTACATCCAGAAATGCGATAAAGTTATCGTCTTCGGTTACTTTATAACACGGAATTTCTCCGTTTATGATTTTAGTAAAAATAGATGCCATGTATTAAAAATTTAGAAGTTAGAATTTAGAAATCAGAATCCGGAAATTCCAGATTAATCCATTCTTAAATTATAAAATTTAGTCACGCGAAATTTCTAAAATCTCAAATTTCAACACGCCGTTCGGCACGATGATTTCGGCAGTTTCCCCAACAGATTTTCCTAACAATCCTTTTCCGATTGGAGAGGTTACAGAGATTTTCCCGGTTTTTAAATCGGCTTCACTTTCCGCTACCAACGTATATTTCAGTTCCATTCCGTTGGTCTGATTTTTAATCTTAACCGTAGAAAGCACCAATACTTTTGAAACATCCAATTGTGATTCGTCGATTAATCGCGCGTTGGAAACAACTTCTTCCATTTTGGAAATTTTCATTTCTAACAAACCCTGTGCTTCTTTTGCCGCATCGTATTCTGCATTTTCGGATAAGTCTCCTTTATCTCTTGCTTCGGCAATTGCCTGAGATGCTTTTGGTCTTTCTACACTCTTAAGATGATCTAATTCATCTTTTAATTTTTTCAATCCTTCTGCTGTGTAATAAGATACTGTGCTCATAACTTCATCGTTTATATAAATAGAAAAAATCCCATCGGAACGGGATTTCTTTTCTCAAAGATATTGTTTTTTACTTAATTTTCGTTTTTATTGCTGCATTACTGCATTTGTCAAAGTTAATTAATTTAAATTTGTTTTTCAATTGTTTTGCAAAATTATTTAAAAATGAAACGCTCCATTTTTCTCATCATAGTAACAGCTGTTTTTATCATCAGTTGCAATAAAGACGAAAACACTATCAACAACAACAACCCTTACCTGCCTAATTACCCGGTAAACGTGCAAATCAACATGAGCTTTCCGGCGTACAGCAACCTACAATACCCAAGCAATTCAGCATATGTTGGCGGCTATGGCGTTAGGGGAATTATCATCTTCAACACCGGGAGCGGATACTATGCTTTTGACGCAGCCTGTCCGAATCAGGCATTATCCAGTTGTTCTACCATGACGATAGACGGAATCAATGCCGTATGCGCCTGCGACGAAAAGGAATACAATTTATTTACAGGTTTGGCCAACGGAGCTCAATATCCGATGAAACAATACCGCACCTCCGTTAGCGGCAGTGTTATTAATGTTTACAATTAAAAAATCCTGACAGGAACTTCCCGCCAGGATTCAGTCAAACTCAACTAATAACTAAGCTCTAAAATTTAAGCGACACTCCAAGCATGGCATTTATACCTGCTTGAGGATAATATCCGGCACCTTCGATTGTGGTAATGGTTCCGGGATTACTGAAATCATCATCGTAGGTATAGAAATAACCATTGGATACATATTCATAATCAAAAATATTATTTACCAGTCCGCTTACAACAATGGATTGCAGCACCGATTTTGTTTTAATCTCCCAATTCACCGAAAAATCATTCACAAAATAACCTTCCAGTTTTGAAACATCCGAATCGATATTCCCCATATATTGATCGCCTACAATTTTTGTAAACAATGACAATTGAACTGTTTTAATAGGCGAATAAGTAACAATATTCCCGGCAATGAAACTTGGCGAGTAGGCAATATTGGTATCGCCTAAATTCTCAAGGACACCATTCCTCTGGAACACAAAATCCTTGTTTTTATTCATACTAACCGTAACATTCGGGCGGATAACCAGTTGTTCCAAAACAGTAAGCGCTGCATCTGCTTCCAAACCTAATCGGTAACTGTCACCACTATTGGCCCTAATCGGAGAACCCACTTCATCCAGTTGACCAGTAAGCACCAATTGGTCCTTATAAGCCATATAATAACCATTTATGTTTAATCTTGTTCTTGCAGACACATAACGCCATCCCATTTCGAAATCGTTCAGCTGCTCCGGCTTCGGACTACCATTTTCATAATCCGTACGATTTGGTTCGCGGTTTGCCCTGGCGTAAGACCAATAGATTGTGTTTTTCTTATTAATGGCAAAAGTTACCCCTGCCTTCGGATTAAAGAAATTAAAGGTATCATTCACTAGACCTGTTTCTGGTGAAT
>NZ_DATIDM010000185.1:0-32053 GCF_035456225.1 Flavobacterium sp.
GTCCTAAATCTTTAGCGGCCAAATCGCGTATCGCTTTTCGGTTCATGGTGAAATTGGCGGCTTTTGCGGAAGGAACTACGGTAATTCCCTGTTTTTCATAGTCGTAAAAACGTTCGGTTCGGATGGCTTCGATTTCGGGTACGATGAAATCCGGCTGATGTTTGGCTACGATTCGGTCCAATTCGGCACCATCAAGCATGTTGATGACTTCAAATCCGTGAGCAACCTGCATGGCGGGAGCATTTTCATAACTGTCGACAGCTATCACGGTTTGTCCGATGCGTTGTGCCGCGATAACAAATTCTTTTCCGAGTTCCCCGGAGCCTAATAGTAATATTTTCTTTTGCATTTTGTTGTGTTGGTTTAGGGTTTAAAGGTAAAAAGTTTAAAAGTTTTTGACAAGTATTGTTTTTAAGATACGATTTTGAGAATTTTGAAGTTTTAGTAAAGATGATGTACAATAAATTTGGTTTTACTATTGTTCTGCTGTTGAGCTTTTTTGCTGTTTCCGCACAGCGAGGTTTTTATGTAGTTAAAGATTCACTTACACAAGAGCCGTTGCCTTATGCTAACATTGATTTTTTAAACGGATACGGTATTTTTTCAGACGAAAACGGGAAATTGGTTTCAAATAAGGATTTGCCGGAAAAAATAAAGATTTCCTATGTAGGATATCAGGCCAAAACGGTTTTGTTAAGTACTGTTCAGGGAAGTGATATCTTTTTAAAGCCGTCAAGTAATATGTTGGAGGAGCTCAAAGTGGTGGTTTCCAAAGAAGATTTGAAAAAGCGAAAGGAATTTGTAACAAAGCCATTACTGCACGACGATATGGATCAGATGTATTGGTCGTCGATAGGGCAGCAGATTGCCTTTTATATTCCGCAGGAGAAACGGAAAAGTGTTTTGAAATCGATTGTCATTCCTTTGATAGTGAAAGATATTCATCAGGGTATTACCGAAACTTCTTTTGAAGATGAGCCTTATGGGACGATGGTTAAATTTGAATTCATGCGAAATGACGCCAATATTCCGGGTGAAAAATTATACGATTACAACAAGGTTTTTGTAATTGAAGTTGCAAAAATTTCGGAAAAGGTTGAGGTTAAATTCGAGGAGGAATTGCCCATTCCTGAAAACGGATTTTTTGTGGTGATGACTATTATCGGAAAAACGAATATACAGGGTGAATATGTTTCCGAAGTGCCTTATTCGGTAGCGGAATATAGAAGTCAGGAGAAAAAAATCATGAAAATAATTTTACCGAATTATCCGCTGGTGGAAGCTCCTAAAGGAAAACTGACCCTTTTCAGGCATTTGTTTGCCAATTCCGGCAGCTGGCGCCAAATCGATAAGCCAATGGTGTATAAAAAAGATAAAAAATACCCGTTGTACAATATCGGTGTGGGTTACACCATCACGGGTTATCAGTAGGTTTTGCGTTAGGGATGGGAACGGCATCCTTTTTTGTGACTTTTTCAGTCGCAAAAAAGATATAGTGTACAGCCCGGTCTCGTTTTTTTCTAACGGGAAACGCTCAAATAAAAAAGCCTCAAGATAATTTGAGGCTTTTGTTGTATTATGCTAGAACTTCGGTAGTGGTTACCGCTTCTTTGATTCGGCGTAAGGCTTCTTTCAGTAAATCTTCGCTGGTTGCGTAAGAGAAACGGATGCAGTTCGGGTTTCCGAAAGCGTCTCCGGTTACTGTTGCTACATTGGCTTCGGCTAAAAGATACATGGAGAAATCGTTAGCGTCTTTGATTTCATGGCCTCTCAATGTTTTTCCGAAGAACGAAGAAACGTCTGGGAATACATAGAAAGCACCTTCCGGAACATTGATTTTGATTCCAGGGATTTCTTTCAATAAACCAACAACCAAGTCACGACGGCTGTGGAAAGCATCTACCATGTGTTTTAAAACCGATGGGTCTGCATCAACAGCAGTGATGGTAGCGCGTTGTGCAATGGAGTTTGCTCCGCTGGTTACCTGTCCCTGGATTTTTGTACATGCTTTTGCGATAAATTCAGGAGCTCCCATATATCCGATTCTCCATCCTGTCATGGCGAAAGCTTTTGCTACTCCATTAACCGTGATGGTTCTGTCAAACATGCCCGGAATCGATCCGATACTGCAGAATGTTCCCGAGAAGTTGATGTGCTCATAGATTTCGTCGGAAACCACGTAAATGTTCGGGTATTTCTCCAATACTTTTGCTAAAGCTGTCAATTCTTCACGGCTGTATACCGAACCACTTGGGTTACAAGGCGAGCTGAACCACATCATTTTTGTTTTTGGCGTGATGGCAGCTTCCAATTGCTCCGGCGTGATTTTGAAATCGGTTTCCACAGAAGTTGGTACTTCTACCGGAACACCTCCTGATAGTTTGATGATTTCGAAATAACTTACCCAGTACGGTGCAGGAAGGATCACTTCGTCTCCGTGGTTTAACATTACCTGGGCAATATTGTATAAAGATTGCTTCGCGCCAGTGGAAACCACAATCTGCGAAGGGGTATATTCTAAATGATTGTCTCTTTTGAATTTGCGGCAAATTGCTTCTTTCAACTCTAAATAACCTTCTACCGGCGTATAGGTACTGTAGTTTTCATCGATGGCTTTTTTTGCGGCTTCTTTGATGAAATCTGGAGTGTTGAAATCCGGTTCTCCTAAACTTAAACTGATAATGTCTTTTCCTTGAGCCTTTAATTCTCTTGCTAACGCAGCCATTGCTAACGTTTGTGACGTAGATAAATTGTTAATTCTGTCCGAAAGCGGGTTCATAGTTCTGATGTTATGTAGTTGTTTTTTTATTTATGCTAATTGCGGTTTCTGTCCTAATTCCTTTAAATGTTTGAAATGGGAATGAATGGCAGAACGCATGGTTTTAAATTCATAGTAGGGCAGATTGCATTCGGCAGCCGTCTGTTTTACGATTTCGCCGATTTTGCCATAGTGGATGTGGCTGATATTTGGGAAAATATGATGCTCGATCTGATGGTTCAATCCGCCGGTGTACCAGTTAACTAACCAGTTTTTCGGAGCGAAATTGGCTGTGGTGAACAATTGGTGGATCGCCCAGGTGTTCTCGATTTCATTGTTTTCGTCCGGTTCCGGATGTTCGGTTTCTTCAACAATATGTGCCAACTGAAAGACAATGCTTAAAATCAAACCGGCGGTATAATGCATTACGAAAAATCCTAAAAGAACTTCCCACCAAACGATGCCTAAAAGCATTGGGATCACCAGCCAAATCGAAAAATAAATGATTTTTGTGATAACCAAAGTACTCCAAAGTTTGAAAGGGCTTGGGAATTCGCCATAAGATAATTTTCTCCTGATGTAATTTCTGGTTTGTTTGATATCCGTTGTAATAGCCCAGTTGAATGTAAGTAATCCGTAAAGAAATAC
The DNA here is from genome assembly GCF_035456225.1 of Flavobacterium sp. Lineage (GTDB taxonomy): Bacteria > Bacteroidota > Bacteroidia > Flavobacteriales > Flavobacteriaceae > Flavobacterium. The sequence continues at coordinate 3,407 of NZ_DATIDM010000185.1, forward strand.
GGAGTAGTAGTGCTGGAATTTATGAATTGGCGACCATTTAGAGTGTTTGGTAAAACGGATAATTCTTCCGGCTTCCAAATCTTCGTCATGCCCGTGAATATTCGTGTAGGTGTGATGCAGAACATTGTGCTGTACTTGCCAGTTGTATACGTTTCCGGCTAAAATATAGATGCTTCCGCCCATGATTTTGTTCAGCCATGGTTTGGAAGAATAGGAGCCGTGATTCCCGTCGTGCATTACATTCATTCCCACTCCAGCCATGCCGATGCCGATCACGATGGTTAAAAGTAAATGTGCCCACAGCGGAAGGTCCAATGTCAGGATCAAAAAATAGGGTGTAAGGAACAGTGAAAACATGATTATGGTTTTCAGGTGTAATTTCCAATTACCGGTTTTTTTGAGATTGTTTTCCTTGAAATAATCGTTTACGCGTTTATTTAGGGTTCTAAAAAACTTCAGATTATCTGCCTTGGAAAAAACAGGCATTTGTTTGTTCATGCTCAAAATCATTAAATTCGAGCAAAGGTAATTATTAATGAAGATGTAAAGCGTTAAAATGATTAAAAAATTCATCGGTAAAATGCTTACTTTTGCCTAAAACTCTGAATAATGCATGATATTGTAAACTATTTCCCTAATCTTACTGATAATCAGATAGAACAGTTTAAAAAACTGGAGGAATTGTATAAAGATTGGAACGCAAAAATTAACGTGATTTCGAGAAAAGACATCGATGAATTGTACACCAAACATGTGCTGCATTCTCTCGGAATCGCAAAGATTATGGAGTTCAAGCCCGGAGCGAAAGTATTGGATGTGGGGACAGGAGGTGGTTTTCCCGGAATTCCGTTGGCTATTTTGTATCCGGAAGTCGATTTTTATCTGATTGATGTAATTGCCAAAAAAATCCGTGTGGTAAATGAAGTCGCAAAAGGTTTGGGTTTGCAGAATGTGAGAGCCGAACAAATGCGTGCGGAAAATGTAAAAGAAGAGTTCGATTTCATCGTGAGTCGTGCCGTAACCAATATGCCTGATTTTTACAAATGGGTAAAAGACAAAATCGCAAAGAAACAGAACCATGACTTACCAAACGGAATCCTGTATCTGAAAGGCGGGGATTTAGCCGAAGAACTGAAAGATTTTCCAAAGGCAACAGAGTATAATTTATCCGATTTCTTTGGGGATGAATTTTTCGAAACCAAAAAGGTGGTGCACCTGCCACTGAAATATAGAAGGTAGTTGAAAAGTATAAACCGCAGATTCACAGATTAAGAATAAAAAATTGCGAATTTGCGGTAAATAAAATAGTATTATAAAAGAAAAAGGCTGTCAGTTTTGACAGCCTTTTTACGTTTCTTATTTTAAGAATGCATAACGGTAATCCGTCGGCGTAACGAAAGTTTCTTTGATTGTTCTTGGGGAAACCCAACGTAACAAGTTCAAGATTGAACCTGCTTTGTCGTTTGTTCCGGAAGCTCTTGCACCACCAAATGGCTGCTGACCTACAACAGCTCCAGTCGGTTTGTCGTTGATGTAGAAGTTTCCGGCTGCATTTTCCAATGCTTTAGTAGCTTCAACAATCGCATAGCGGTCCTGACTGAAGATAGCGCCTGTCAATGCATAGCTTGAAGTTCCGTCAACCAATGCCAACGTTTCAGTCCATTTAGCATCTTCATAAACGTAGATAGTTAAAACCGGACCGAATAATTCCGTACACATAGTGTTGTATTTCGGATTTGAAGTCAGGATAACTGTTGGCTGAATGAAATATCCAACCGATTTGTCATAACCACCACCTGCAATGATTTCAGCATCCGAATCTTTTTTAGCCTGCTCGATGAAGCCTGCTAATTTGTCGAAAGACTGTTCTGAAATAACGGAAGAAACGTAGTTAGTCATGTCTTCCGGTGAACCCATTTTGATGGTAGCTAAATCCGCTAACAACAATTCTTTAACTTCTGGCCAAAGTGAAGCCGGAATATAAGCTCTTGAAGCCGCAGAACATTTTTGCCCCTGGTATTCGAAAGCGCCTCTTGTTAATGCAGTAGCCACTTGAGCTGGAATCGAAGATGGGTGAGCAAGAACGAAATCTTTTCCTCCTGTTTCTCCAACGATTCTTGGATATGTTTTGTATTTGTTGATGTTCTGACCGATTTTAGCCCACATGTCATTGAAAACGCCAGTTGATCCTGTGAAGTGGATACCAGCGAAATCTGGACTGGCTAATAAAGTGTCTGAAATCATTCCTGAATTTCCGGTAATCATGTTGATAACCCCAGCCGGTAAGCCTGCCTGTTGGAATACTTCCATGATAACGTTAGCCGAATATACCTGCGTTGCGGCCGGTTTCCAGATTACCACATTCCCCATTAAAGCAGCTGATGAAGGTAAGTTTCCTGCAATAGCCGTAAAGTTAAACGGAGTGATGGCATACACGAATCCTTCTAACGGACGGTGTTCCATTCTGTTCCAGATGCCTTCTGATGAAATCGGTTGTTCCGCGTAAATCTGTGACATGAACTGAACGTTGAAACGTAAAAAGTCAATCAACTCACAAGCTGAATCGATTTCTGCCTGGTGAACTGTTTTTGCCTGAGCAATCATAGTTGCGGCATTGATTTTAGCTCGGTAAGGTCCTGCTAATAATTCAGCAGCTTTTAAGAAAATGGAAGCTCTTTGTTCCCAAGGCATGTTGGCCCATTTTTTCTTTGCTTCCATAGCTGTTGCAATCGCTTTTTCGATATGCTCTTTTTCAGCTTCGTGATATTGTCCCACCACATGTTTGTGGTCGAATGGAGGCGTCATGTTTTTGGTTTTTCCGGTACGGATTTCTTCAGAACCGATATATAAAGGCACATCAACGGTGCTGTTGTACATTTGTTTGAAGGCTGCAGCCACAGCTTCTCTTTCAGGGGTACCCGGAGCGTATGTTTTAACAGGTTCGTTAACCGCTGTCGGAACATTGTAAATTCCTTTTGGCATAATTTGTTATAATTTGAGTTATCAAAAATTTCGCGAAGCGAAGATACAAATTATTAGCCAATTAGTTAATTGGTTAACTGTTAATGCTATGGTAATTTTTAGGCTTAATTCAAGGCGAACGGCGCACTCAATTTAAAGGTAGGGATGATAACGCAGAAACTTCTTGTAGTTGTGAAATTCACCATGTTAAAATGGCCGTGCATTGCCCCAAAAGGAGAGGAAAGCAGACAGCCTGAACTGTAAGTGTGTTTTTCTCCGGGTTTTAATACCGGTTTTTTACCGATAACGCCTTCTCCATCAACAATTTCAAGATCATTAAGGGAGTCGTAAATTTCCCAGTGACGGGTGTTCAGCTGTACCGAATCCTTACTTTGGTTTTCAATGGTTACTTCATAACTGAAGGCAAAGTGAATCTTGTAGTTTTTGAAGTAAGTGCCCTCAAAACTAGTTAACACCGAAATTTTAATGCCGCTCGTTATTTGTGAAACCATATTTTTTGTAAAAATTGGGTTTGTAACTCCAAAAATAGCAAAATATTTATTTTCGTTTGTAAAATTTATAACTTTTTTAATTCGTAATGTTTGTTGAAGTTGCGATTCCTTTTCCAATAACCCGGTCGTAGCGGTCATTGTTTCCTCGGTAATATACGAGGACAAAATAATTGTTTTCGGTTTGCCAATAATTGCCATCGACAGCATTTTCAAAATCGACATTTCCGTTTTTATCTACAATGTCATACAGGTAATTCGTAAATCCTTGTTTTATTAAAAGTGCCTTTTCATACAATCCTTTTTCGGCATTGTAATCCATTTTGTATTCCGGGGTATGGGCAAAATTGTTGAACATTCCGCCGATATAAATATCGCTTTTATCCATAAAAGTATTTGTGTTTAAAGTAAAGTATACCCAGGCATAATCGGCTTCAATGTTATTGTCTTCGGCGTTGATGTTGTTAGGTAGGAAACTTCCGTTAATGTCGGGATAATAAGTGTACTGACTGTTTTTTCGCGCGATGTTCATATATAAGTGCGAATTGTACAGATCCCCGGCACTCACATGGCCTATATTGTTGACAACGGCTCTTATATCTTTGTTTTCGAAATTTAAATACTCGTTCCCGCCCCAAAATCGAGTTTCTCTTTCGTGTCTGTAAATCAATTCCGAACCTATGGTGTATTGTGGTTTTATGTTGTAAATTCCGGCGTCCATTCTTCCATTTTGAAACAATGCGATTTTTACATTCTGGGTAGGGTTTTGCAGCAGATAGTTCATGGTGTTGATTGTGAAATACAGGTTTTGCATGTGATCGATGATTTCTAAATCACGCGAGCGTTTAACCTGGACTGCAACCGGTACACGATCTTCATAAATGATGAATTTGCGGGAAAAAACCAATTCCTGACTGGAGTTGAAGATTTTCAGCATATAATTCCCGGTCAGTAAAATCTGGTTGAATTTATTCGGAAAATTTTGTGTGTAATGGGAATACATCTGAAGGGTGTTAAACGAATTCTTGTAGTTGATGATGCGCTGGTTGTCAATTCCTCTCATGTATTCGGATTTGCCCAAATCAGTCAGCGTCCAGTCATAATTGTACTGTGTAATGGTGAAGTAATAATCGGCTTCATTACCGTAAACATCGTCAAATTCAAACTGAAAAGGTTCACCCAAACGAAATATGGGAATTGTGATGTTGTTGTTTTGCACGAAAGCCACGCTTTTGATATTAAAAGGAGGTGCAACTTCGTTTTCAACCTGTGCAAAGACTTGGAAAAGACTGATGCATGTCAATAAAAGAATATAAATTTTTCTTTGTACCATCTTTATAAACATGAAGGAATTAAAATGTAAATATAGGGATTAACATCGGTTTTAAATTGTTTTGTTTTTCCTGGGTTTATTCGACGTGTGATTAATGTTAAAGTAATTATAATAAAAAACCTACTTTTGAGTTATATGAATAGTTTTACAAAAATTAACACCTTAATTAAAACGCATGAAACAATTTAACAAGCTGACCTTTGGATTGTTCCTTTTTCCGACGATGCTATTCGCGCAGGAAATGGATCTGTCAAAAACAATTCCGTTTGACCCGGAAGTAAAAACCGGAAAACTGAAAAACGGGCTAACGTATTACATCAAGAAAAATGCCAAGCCGGAAAATAAAGTGGATTTACGTCTTGTCATTAACGCAGGTTCCATTCTTGAAGACGACGATCAACAGGGATTGGCACATTTTATGGAACATATGTGTTTTAACGGGACAAAACGTTTTCCTAAAAATCAGTTGGTGGATTACCTGCAGAGTATCGGAGTGAAATTCGGTCAGCATTTAAATGCATACACGAGTTTTGATGAAACAGTTTATTTTCTTCCGATTCCTTCCGACAACCCGGAAAAATTGGAAAAAGGGTTTCAGATTTTGGAAGATTGGGCATTTAATGCCGTTTTGACCCCGGAGGAAATCAATAAAGAACGTGGTGTTGTTCTGGAAGAATACCGCTTGGGATTGGGCGCTCAAAAAAGAATGATGGGGCGTTTCATGCCAAAAATGATGTACAATTCTCATTATGCCAAACGTCTGCCGATTGGTCAGAAGGAGATTTTGGAAAATTTCAAACCAGAATCCCTAATCCGTTTTTATAAAGACTGGTACCGTCCGAACTTAATGAGTGTGATTGTGGTGGGGGATATCGATGTGGCACAGATGGAAAAGAAAATCATCGACCATTTTTCTACTTATCAGAACCCAAAAAACGAGAAGCCTAGAAAAACTTTCGACGTGCCAAATCACAAAGAGACTTTTGTAGCTATTGAAAGCGATAAAGAAGCTTCCAGTGCGCAGGTTCAGTTGATGTATAAAGATGCGGGCTTGCCAAAACCAACTGTCAGTGTGAAAGATATGAAAGATGAAATGGCAGAAGCTTTGTTTTCAACCATGATCAACGCGCGTCTTGATGAACTTACCAATTCGGCAACGCCTCCGTTTACATATGGATATTCATATCACGGAAGAACCTGGGCGAGAACCAAAGAGGCATTTCAATCGGTAGCCATGTCTCAGGAAGACAAGCAAATAGAAGCGTTGAAAGTTTTGGTAAGAGAAAACCAAAGAGCTAAAAAATATGGTTTCACGCAAGGTGAATTAGACAGAGCTAAAGCAGAAATAATCGCCGGAATAGAGAAGCTGTATAATGACAGAAATAAAACGAATTCGGAGAATTTTGTAAGTGAATATCAATCGCATTTCCTAGAAAATGAACCGTCTCCGGGAATTGAATGGTCATACAAAACGGTTAAGCAAATTTTGCCTCTAATCGAGCTGAAAGACATAAACGTTTTTATGAATGGCTTTATTAAAGAGGAAAACCGAGTGGTGATTTTAACTGGTCCTGAAAAAGAGGGACTTAAAAAGCCATCGGAACAAGAAGTTTTGAATGCTTTGAAAGTTAATGATGCAGAAATTACTGCCTATGAAGATGTTGCAATTGCGAAAGGATTGTTGAAAGCAGATCCAAAAGCAGGGACTATAGTGCGTCGTGAAAACAATGAAAAATTGGGAACGAAAACATTGTACTTGTCCAACGGTGCTAAAGTAACCTACAAAAAAACGGATTTCAAAAACGATGAGGTTTTATTTGAAGCGGTAAGTTTTGGTGGAAGTAATCTGTATTCCGATGCGGATATGAAAAAAGTGCAGTTTGCCAACGGAGCGCTTGCGGAAGCTGGTTTTTCAGGGTTGAAGCTGAACGATATCAACAAATTCATGACCGGAAAAATTGCCAATGTGAATCCTTATATTAGTGGTACGACTGAAGGATTAAGAGGGAATTCCACTCCGAAAGATCTGGAATATTTATTTCAAACGACTTACGCATATTTTACAGATTTAAATTATGACGCTGAAGCTTTTGAAGCATATAAACAGAAGCAGTCGGCTTTCTATAAAAATATGACTTCCCAACCGTCATTTTATTTCCAACAGGAGTTTTATACTTATCTGAATAAAGAAAATCCGAGATTTAATGGGTTGGTTCCGACAGAAAAAACGTGGGCAGAAACCGATTATAAACTGGCTTATGATAAATTCAAAGAGCGTTTTGCCAATGCAGCCGATTTCGAGTTTTACTTCGTAGGGAATGTAGATGATAAAGTGATTGAAGAATATGCTGCCAAATATTTGGCTTCTTTACCGTCAAATGCAAATAAAGAAAAAGCCAAAGATTTGGGTTACCGAATGCTGAAAGGGGAACACAAAAAAGTCGTTAATAAAGGAAAAGATCCGAAAAGTAACGTAACGATCATGTATTATGGGGATGCACAGTATACCGCAAAAGAAGCATTTGCCATCCAGGCACTTGGTGAAATCCTGACCATTAAATTAGTGGAGCAGCTACGTGAAAACGAAAGTGGGGTTTATGGTGTTGGCGCGAGAGGTAGTATGATGAAGGTGCCTTATGGTTATTATAATTTCAATATCTCTTTCCCATGCGGACCTGATAACGCCGAAAAATTAACGGCTTCAGCCTTAAATGAACTTCAGAAAATCATTGCCAGCGGACCAGAAGCAAAGGATTTGGAGAAATTTAAAGAAGGCGAGTTGTTGGACTTCAAGAAGGAAAGCAAAGAAAACAGATTCTGGCTGAACAACTTTACGAAAGCGTATACCAATGAGCAAACCGCTGAAGAAGTACTGAAATATGAAGATAAAGTAAATGCTTTAACGGCTAAAGAAGTTCAGGATGTAGCCAAAAAATATCTTACTAAAGATAAAGTTGTGGGGATGTTAATGCCTGAAAAATCGTAATCATCCCGATAGCTATCGAGATTAAAATGAAAAGAAAAAAAAGCGCTGCCGTGGCAGCGCTTTTTTGTTTAGAGTAAAGAAAATTTCAAGTTATGATGCGAAATTGATATGCAAGGTTTTTTTGGTTTAAGTTTTTCGATCTTGTAATGCTCTTCGTTTTTTTAATTGAATGGGTAAATTTCAAGTTGAGGTTTTATTATTTATAGCAAACCGGAATAATTTCTCCTTTTGCCAAACAATATTTTGTTACCAGTTCGGGTGCAATTTTATTGGTGTAATCTTCTTCGGTTACTCTAAAGCCGATACTTCTTAACTTGTCGAAATAATCCCTTCCGTAAACGCGGACATGGTCGTACTGGCCAAATATTTTTGCACGTTCCTTGGGATCGGTAATGGAATCATCTGAAAAAGTCGTAGTTCTCGACAGATCCTGTGGAATCTGGAAAATTCCCATGCCGCCCGGTTTTAATACGCGATACAATTCCTGCATGGCTTTAGTGTCATCCGGAATGTGTTCTAAGACGTGGTTGCAGAAGATAATGTCATATGAATTGTCTTCAAAAGGCAAATTACAGATGTCTGCTTTTACGTCGGCCAAAGGCGAAAACAAATCGGTTGTAGTATATTCGATGTTCGTTTGCTTTTTGAAACGTTTGTAAAATTCCTGTTCCGGAGCAAAATGCAATACTTTTTTCTTTGTAGATGCTGTAAAAAAATCGGTTTCGTTTTTTAAATACAACCAAAGCAAACGGTGTCTTTCCAACGATAAGGTGCTTGGTGATAAAACATTGTTGCGCTGCGTTCCGTAACCGTACGGTAGAAACATGCGGAAACTTTTTCCGTCTATAGGATCGGTAAAGGTGTTTCCTTTGAGTAAAAACGCCAATACAGGACGCACCACAATGCTCAAGCGGATCAGGATTGGACGCGGAATGGTGTTTAAAATGAATCTGAAAATCTTTTTCATGGTTGTTTCACAAAGGTTCTCAAAGAGACCCGGAGTTTCGCAGAGGTTTAATTATTATTAATAAATCTTTTGATATTGTTTTTTAGAATTTTACTGTCAAAATTCATTAACAGCCCAAGAGAATATTCTCCAAGTTTTAAATAGGTCAGAATTTGAGCGAAATGAACATCAGTAAAGCTTTCGACTGTTTTCAACTCAATCACAATTTTGTTTTCAACTAATAAGTCGATTCTGTAACCGTGATCCAATTTTATATCTTTATAGGTAATCGGTAAAGCTTTTTCTTTTTCTACTCTTAATCCAGCGTTTTTTAATTCGTAATACAAACACGCCTGATAGGCTGATTCCAAGAGGCCCGGTCCAAGCTGTCGATGTACTTCAATGGCAAGTCCTATGATTTTGTAAGAAAGAGCATTTAATTCTTCGTGAATCTCCGTGTTTTCTTCGAGCATCTTTGTGGAATCCTTAAATCACTAACGGTTGTTTTCTGAATTCACTTTCTTCATCAGAAGTAATTCCTAAAGCCTGATAAATATAGGCGAATGTGGATAGCAACTCCGGTTTTCCGTCAATGATGGCCACATCGTGTTCGAAATGTGCCGATGGCTTGTTGTCGGCCGTAGTGATTGTCCAGCCGTCTTTGTGTTGCTTGATATTTTTGGTTCCCTGATTGATCATCGGTTCGATAGCTACCACCATGCCTTCAACCAGTAATTTACCGCGTCCTTTTTTACCATAGTTCGGCATTTCCGGCGCTTCGTGCATGGTTCTTCCGATACCGTGTCCTACCAGTTCGCGAACTACACCATAGCCAAATCCTTCGCAATATTTTTGAATCGCATTGCCGACATCTTCCGTGCGGTTGCCCACTTTTAATTCGCGGATACCTACATAAAGCGATTCTTTAGTGACTTTCAATAGTTTTTTTGTAGCGTCACTTACCTCGCCAACTTCAAAAGTGTAGGCATGATCGCCGTAAAATCCGTTTTTCAAAGCACCGCAGTCTACCGAGATAATGTCGCCGCTTTCCAAAGGCTTGTCAGTCGGAATTCCGTGAACCACTTGAGCGTTCGGACTCATGCAAAGTGAATTCGGGAAACCGTACATTCCCAAAAAAGCAGGGGTTGCACCATGGTCACGAATAAACGTTTCGGCTAATTTATCTAAATACAAAGTGCTTACGCCAGGTTTGATTTCAGAGGCAATCATACCCAGGGTTTTAGAAACAATCAGGGCACTTTCGCGCATCAATTCAATCTCTTCACGTGTTTTAACGATAATCATATCTTCAAATTGTTGGACTGCAAAAATACACAATATTCTGATGATAAATTTTTATTTGGTATTTCGTTATGATTTTTGTCACGATTTCGTAACTTCATAGGGTTTAAATTTATTTAAAAAATCAACATATGGGTAAGTATGTATCGGCAGCGGAAGCTGTCAAAGTAGTGCGGTCCGGCGATCGCGTTTATGTGCAGGCTGCCGCAGCGGCTCCGTCAGTTTTGACTAAAGCGTTGACCGATAGAGCTTCGGAATTGCGAAATGTTGAGATCTGTCATTTGCATACAGAAGGAGAGGCGCCTTATGCAAATCCTGATTTGTCAGAAAGCTTTCATGTAAATTCATTTTTCATCGGAAGTAATGTCCGTCATACCCTGGCGACCGGTAACGGTTCTTATACGCCAGTTTTCTTGAGCGAATTACCACTGTTGTTCCGAAAAAAAGCCGTGCATTTAGACGTGGTTTTTATTCATGTTTCCCCGCCGGATAAGCATGGGTATTGTTCGTTAGGAGTTTCTGTGGAAGCTACCCTGGCTGCCATTGAAAATGCCAAGATTGTGGTGGCGCAAGTCAATCCGAAGATGCCTAGGACTTTTGGAGACGGTATTCTGCATGTTTCAGAAATTAATTATCTGGTCGAAGTGGATGAGGTAATCCATGGTCATGGGATGGCTGCAATTTCTCCTGAAGAAGAAAAAATCGGAGCGTTCGTGGCAAGTCTGATTGAAGACCGAAGTACACTTCAGATGGGTATCGGATCCATTCCGAATGCGGCATTAGCAAAACTGACCAATCACAAAGATTTGGGACTACATACCGAAATGTTTTCGGACGGGGTAATCGACCTTATCGAAAATGATGTTATAAACTGCAATTATAAAGGGGTTAACCGCGGAAGGGCATTGGCTACTTTTCTTATCGGATCACAGCGTTTATACGATTTTGTAAATGATAATCCGTTTATTGAAATGCGGGAGTCATCCTATGTGAACGACACATCAGTAATCAGGCGAAATCCAAGAATGGTAGCGATAAATTCGGCCATAGAAGTTGATGTGACCGGACAGGTTTGCGCCGATTCGATAGGAGCAAAAATGTATTCGGGTGTGGGTGGACAGATGGATTTTATCCGTGGTGCTTCTTTGAGTGAAGGAGGGAAAGCAATTATTGCCTTGCCTTCGGTTACGAAAAGAGGGGAAAGCCGAATTGTGCCTTATTTAAAGCAAGGTGCCGGCGTAGTTACTACGCGTTCGCATGTTCACCATATCATCACTGAAAACGGTATCGCTGATTTGTACGGAAAAACACTGCGAAAACGTTTAGATGAAATGGTAAAAATTGCACACCCCGATCATCAGGAATGGATAGAACGGGAGTATTTCAAGATGCTTAAAGGTTCATAAACAAAAAGGGTTAGTTCATCGCGATGCTAACCCTTTTTTGTTTTATCGTTTCATGGCAAAATGCCCTCTGAATTCTTTGGTGACATTGTCTTTTGTGTAAATCAGCTTGAACCAGTAGTCGTCGGAAGGAAGCGCTTTACCATTGTAGGTTCCGTCCCATCCGGGTCCTGACGGATTCAATTCTTTTAGTAATTTTCCGTATCGGTCAAAAATAAGGATTCTAATCGCGTTCAGAACGCTCGACCCTCTGATACTCCAAGTGTCATGAAATCCGTCGCCATTGGGCGTGAAATAATTAGGGAAATCTACCACACTGAAGGTAGTACTGGTCTCTCCGCAGCCATATTTGTTTTTGACTTTTAAAATGTATTCGGCTTCATATAAATTGGTAAATACATTGCTTGTTTGCCAACCCGTGTCATTTACAGAATACAGATAGTCCCCAGAAGGAGGGAATGCTATCGCTGTAACAGTATTATCAATGCCAAAAGCAATCAGTTCGGATGGGTTTGCCGTAACGGAAAAAGGAACAAAAGAATTTTTAGTAGTGAAATTAAATACTGATGAACAGTTAGCAGCATTTGAGATATTGGTCACTTTCACGGAGTACATTCCTTCGGTGGAAATGGTACACTGACTTGAAGTCTGACCTATAATTTCATTTCCGCTCAAGGCATTATAACCGTTGTACCAGATAAATGTATAGTCGTTTTCGGATAAGTAAGTATCTATAATAGCTGGACTTGTTACATTGTAGTCTTTGTCAATACAGATGATATAAGGATCGGTATCTAATTTGTTTTCGGGGTAAGGTCTTACGAAAAGTTCCAGTTCAAGTATTCTGAAACAGCTTGAACTGGTTTCGCTGTCTATGTTTACTCTGCTGTTAAGACGTACATAAATTCGCTGATAATCGGCAATGGTATTTGTGAAGAGCCCTGGATTTACAATATTATTTGAGTTATTTGCAATCGCATCATTTTCATTGATATAGTATTTGAAATCTATGTCGGAAGGAGGTGTGTTCCCGGCCATTTCCATTTCCCTTACTCTTAAATTGAAAGTTTCAAATCCTGTGTTTCCAGAATTGTTACATAGTTCTATTGGTGTTGGATTATTAGTTGCTCCCGGTAAGTCCAATAGGAATAGGTTTAAGGTAGTTGTACTGTAACAGTTGTTGTTAGACGGATCGACTCCTTTTACGAATATCGTTGTAGTTCCTGAAGTAAATGCATTCGGAGTTGGTATGGCGTTTCCGGCTAATAAATCGGCATTCGATTGGTAAAATGTGACTTGTAAAACGGAATTGTTTCCTGTTATTTGTGGAATTCGGCTGGTTAAATCAAATGTGGCCGAATTTGTTCCGCACAGTTTAATTGGCGAAGGTTGAGTAATCAAAGGATTAGGATACACACGGATATCGAAGTTTACAATAGAAACACATTGCGTAAAGGTATCGTATAATCTAATAAAAATGGTTCTGGTGCCTACCGTGATGGGAAGCGCCGCATTTGGATTAATCGGGCTTATGCTGTTTTTTGCATCGTCAAATGTTGTAAAATAACTTGTTTGAACCGTCGGATTTTGGCCTGAAAGGGCTTCGGCATCTTTGGTGTTCAATAAAAAAGTGTCCGATTCACAGAGGTTTACGGCAGAAACGACAGTTTGTACAGGAGGTGTTTTAACAATAATGTTGAATGTGCCTATTCCGTCACAATTGTTGTTGGTTTCAATTCTGGTGTAAACTATTGTGGTCCCAATAGGTAATTGTGATGTATTGGTCAACGGATTTAATTCTGTCGATGCGTCTGACGGAGTCGAATAGAAAGCAATGTCAACATTCGTACTCGGGAAATACGTGTTTTTGATTAAAAGGCGTTGCGCGTTAAAATCGGCAAAACCATAGGTCATATTTAATTCCGGGCAAACAGGAGCCATGTCCGGATAGGTGGTAACACTAGTTGGATTTACTTCCAAATTTATTATTCCAACACCCAACGAAGCACAATTTGGGGAAACGTTTTCATCTATGATTTTTACATATATGTTCTGTAAAAAGGGTGAAGAAGCATTTATGTAATGAACCGGATCAGGTATCAGATTAGTCAAAGCGGCATCCTGGTAAAAGTAAAGGGTCAGTCCCGATGTGTTACTTGTCAAATAATTATAGGCCTGCATCAGGTTGATTTCTGCGATACCGTCAAGGGTAGGAGCAATATAATCACACTGTTCCAAAAGTAATGGTGTTGTGTTGATAACCGGAAGCGCATTTATTCGGACAGCTACAGAATTTGATTGGTTGGTACACAAAGTCTGTTCAGATGTTTGCAGATAGTACGTTGAAGAGGAATTTACTGTTTGATTCGCTGCAGATACGGTAAAAGTGTTTCCATTGGCACCCGGTATCGGATTTCCGTCTTTGTACCATTGATAGGTAAGCGAAAAATTTAAGACGCTGTTTGCATTAGTTGATGTTATGGTGAAACTATCGCCTTCACATATTGTTGCGTCTGCTGCAATTGTTACATTGGGATTTGTAATAAGATGTATCGTATTTGAAACAGCCTCCAAACAAGGATTATTATACACTTTTACAAAATAATCTCCCGGTAAAGTCGGTGTGTAATTAACGGATGTCGCACCGGTGATGGCGGTATTGTTCAAAAACCATTGGTAGGTTAAAATATCTACAGTATTGTTCAGCTGCGCACTGTTAGTTATTGTGCTGTTTAAGGTTGGAGTGGTGTTCAGGCACTGCGTGCCGGTATTTGAAATGCTGACAGCAGGCATGTTATGAAATTTTAATGTTATTTCATCAGAACTCTCCCTTAGTCCAACCGTCGATCCTGATGGATTGGTAGTGATGTCATAGGCGGTGCTTATTACTTTATAAACACCCGTGTCAGAAACTGTGATGGTGTTTGTTGATGATGTAGAATTGCTTGTTGAAGTCAGTAAAATACCATCTTTGTACCAGGTAAAGTTAAATCGCAGGTTTGCAGGATTTCCGGGAAAATCAGAAGTGTCAACTTTCGCCATGAGGTCTTTGGTTTGCGGCTTACAGTAATTGAGTTGTGTGATTTCCTGATTGGATGTGTCAACAATGTCTACTGATGACAAGAAATCACAATCTGAACTTCCGGTACCGGCAATTTGGGCAATTTGAATATTTCCCGGAACATTGGAATAATTGTCAATCAAAAGTACATACAGCTGACCGGATATAGCATTGGGGATGCTTACATTTTCGACACTGTTGCCGGACCAACTGCAGTCTACTTCTTTTGGAATGTCTAACTGACTGCAAATATTGGTTAAGTTGTTAAAAGGTCCCCATAAAACGAAATCCACATCGGTCCCGGCTCCTGACAAACTTGTTTGGGATATTTGAAGCGTTATTGGACCACTGTCCTTAATTTTAATAAAAAACCAAGTCGGGCCTTGGAACGGTAAGCCGATACAAGTAGTGTTGAAGGTTTCATTGTTCCCACCCGTTGAATTTGAAAACGGGATATTGGTAGCGCAGGATTGGTACTGCTGGTAATTGGCTTCCAGCTGAGCACAGGACGACGCGCCACCCTGAGCAAAGGCATAGCCTCTAATCAGTAGACAAAGTACTGTAATTAATTTAACAACGGGTTTCATTTATGGTTTTTTGGGAAAAACAAATGTATAAAATAAATTAACCCTATTTTGAAAGTGATTATAACTTTAAATTTACAGGATTAATATCGTTAATTATTTGCTACGATATAGAAACTGTTGTTCGATGATTTTTATTGTATGGTTTTATTTGACGATATAACATAAACAATTCGCGCGTAAATGATTTACGCGCGAGATGAATATTTTGAAATAAGATATGTGCTTGTTTATTAATAAAGTATAAGCCTTTTTAGTTCTGGTAGGCATGCTTGTAACTTTGTCCCGAAAGGATTTTAAGCATGTCTTTTTCCAATGTTTCTATTGGTCGCTCTACAATGCGATGCAGCTCTTTTCCGTTTTTGTAGAAAATGAAAGTTGGAACATTAGTAACGTTCAAACCCTTTTCAAATTGCTCCGGGGTCTTCTTGTTTTTGTCTACCGCAATCAGGGTAACATTTACGTTGTCGAACTGCAGTGCTTCCAAAATCTTGTAAAATCCGGGTACTTGTTGCTGACTGTCTTCACACCATGTTCCCATAAAAACGGTAATTGTAACGTCTTTCAAATGGTTTTTTAATTCGGTTACAGTGGCAGGATTTGGTTTGTAGTTTTCACGGTTCGGAGTATACCAAAGGCTATAGGGAACTTTTAATAAAGCCTCTTTTGATTGCTTGCCAATTAAAGTGTCTTTAGTTTGAATCACTGTCGTTTCCGTAGTCATACCGGGAATTTGTCTGGACTGCGCATTACAGAAAGCAACCGAAGCCGTTAATGCTAAAAGTGTGATGAATGTTTTCATTGACTAATGTGTGTAATTAGGAATGTCTTCTATAATCATGGTGTTGCCGTCGGCATCGCAGTAGGAACAAGTCATGTCAGTAAAGTCGCAAATCCACTTGTAGGCTCCTGCAGCTGCAGCCTGAATACAAAAAGTTTTATAATCCGTTTGCCCTTGCTGGTGCGTTTTAATAACCCGTTCCAGTTCTAAAGTAGAAGGGTCATTTGATATTTTGATACGCTCGTACTTTGGCTCATCGGTTAACGAAAAATCATTTACCCCGAAGTAAATCGTTTTTCCGTCGGCTACAAAATTCTCGTATTTCAGAACGCCCATGTTTTTAAGTTCGTTCGCATAACGAGGGAAATCGGCTCCTGATTTTACATGACTGTGTGCTTCATGGATTTCTTCCAACGAAAAAGCCGACAATAAGGAATGTCTTGTCATGGCTTTCGGTTTTTCAATTCCCATCAACTCCAAGATAGTCGGAGCCACATCGCCTAAAACACCGTTATAGATTTGTTTTAGTTCTTTGTCAACCAAAATAAGCGGTACCGGATTGGTAGTGTGTGCCGTGTGAGGACTTCCATCAGGATTAACCATGGTTTCACAGTTTCCGTGATCGGCAATTACCAACGTTGTGTAGTTGTTCTCCAAAGCGGTTTCGATGACTTCTTTTACGCAAACATCCACTGCTTCACATGCCTTGATTGCAGCAGCCATTACACCGGTATGTCCTACCATGTCACCATTGGCGAAATTCAGACATACGAAATCCACTTCTCCTTTTTTCAACTCGGCAACCAAGGCATCTTTTAATTCAAATGCGCTCATTTCGGGTTGTAAATCGTAAGTGGCTACTTTTGGCGATGGGCATAAAATGCGGCTTTCGCCAACAAAAGGTTCTTCGCGCCCTCCGGAAAAGAAGAATGTTACATGTGGGTATTTTTCTGTTTCGGCAATCCGGATTTGTTTTTTGTTGTTTTTTTCAAGGATTTCACCCAGTGTTTCGGTTATGTTGTCTTTGTCGTAAATAACATTGACATTTTCGAAAGTATCATCGTAATTGGTCATCGTAACATAATACAATGACATTTTATGCATGTTTTGTTCGTGGAAATCTCTTTGGGATAAGGCTTCAGTTAATTGTCGGCCTCTATCCGTCCTGAAATTGAAAAAGATTACGACATCGTCTTCCTTAATGGTGGCAATCGGCTTGTTGTTCATGTCGACCATCACAATCGGTTCAATGAATTCATCGGTTACATGATTATGATAACTTGCCAGTATGCTGTTTACGGCATTGATGGAATGAACTCCCTTTCCGTTTACCACAAGATCATAGGCTTTTTTAACACGTTCCCAGCGTTTGTCCCTGTCCATGGCATAATAACGCCCAACCACGGAAGCCAGTTTTGCAGAGGAACTTTGCAGATATTCTTCTAAATCCTGAATGTATTTTGCACCGGATTTCGGATCCACGTCGCGACCGTCGGTAAAAGCGTGAACGAATACATTTTTCAAACCGAAATCATTAGCAGCATCCAACAAACCTCTTAAATGAGCTGTGTGCGAGTGTACCCCGCCATCAGAAACCAAGCCTAAAAAGTGTACGTTCTTATTGTTTTCCTTTGCGTAGGTAAAAGCGTCATTAAGCACTTTTTCCTGATTTAAGGATTTGTGCTCAACAGCCAGATTAATTTTTGCCAGATCCTGATAAACAATTCGTCCGGCACCAAGGTTCATGTGACCTACTTCCGAATTTCCCATCTGTCCATCGGGTAAACCTACATTTAATCCGTCGGTTCTTAATTGCGCATTCGGATATTTCGCATACAAACTATTTATGAAAGGAACGTTTGCATTGTCTATAGCGGAAACTTTCGGGTCGGGAGATTTACCCCAACCGTCCAAAATCATTAATATTACTTTCTTGTTCATGGTATTATAGCCAATTTTTGGCTTTGTTATAATCAATAAAATATTTAATACTTACAGAAAAAGTATGGTTTAAGTCATTCTGTAAAGTATGTGCTAAGTTATCAATTATATTTTTATTTAAACGCTGTTCGTAATGCGTGGCGTTATTTCTGTATAAAACTGATACCTGGCTTCCTGGGGCAAACCACCACGTATATGACAAATCGTAATTCCACGACTTAAAATTGTCGTTGTGGTTTTCGTCATAAGTCGTGTTGGGTTCATAGAACCCGTTTTCAAGAAGTGTCAGGAAGTTCAATATTTCAGAATAAGACCAATAATAACGAACCCTTAGATTGAATGTCATCTTACTGTTAATGGCGTATTTTCCACTAACCGAATTTTCTATCGTTGTTACATTTCTGTTGGCAAATATTATATCTGTTTCTGTGCTGGCCACATACCCTTTGTCATCGTTGTCTCTGGCCATATTCAGTGCGTAGGTCAGGAAAAGCTTGTCGTTGAAACGGTAGCGCGGACTCAAATTAAATCCGTACGAATTGCGTTTGTCCTGTTCGTAAACATAGAAATACGGGTTGAAATCGATGGCGAAAGGGTTGTTGTAATTGGAGGAATAATAGATATAGCTTCCTATGCTTTTAGGGCGGTATACATAACGGCCTTCGGTTCTGGGCTGATAAAAGTCGTAGGTAATTATTGGGTTTAAGTCGATACCAATCCCGAAATCGTCGTTCTTTTTGTTTGATGCACTCATACTTCCGCTGAACCACGCGTTCTGTACCAATCCGGTATCGTTTTGCCATTCCAGGGAAGTGCTGGCATTCAGGAAAAATGAGTTGAACAGTTTAGTGGGGTTTAAGATCCGGTAGCTGAAATTGGCAAAAGTATTATGGTAATTGTTGGTGAAATTGAGTCCCAGGTCATTGATGTCATAATTCTTCGAAACATAATTTCCTCCGCCGTTGAAACGGTATTTTCCAAATGTTTTGGCGAAATAGATGTTGGTGTTGAATCCGTTTTTATCTTCGATATCGTTTATGTGATTGTATTTGAAATTTCCTGAAAGCTTATAGGTATTAGCTTTGGTGTTCAGGTCAAACAGTACCGCCGAAACATTTGCATCTTTAAAACTACCGTCTCTCATTACGTTGGTATTCACGAAACTGATGGAAGAGTTTTTTCTGAAACGTTGATCGAATACCATCACATTGTAATTCGCCAAAGGTTCTACGACTACACCTCTTTTATCACCGGTTACCGTATTTACAACGGTAGCTTTTGTTTCTTTTGTAACAGCATTTAAGATTCCGATTCCCAATCCTTTGGATGTTCTTCCCGAAATTTTTAACGCATTGAGCAAATCAATAGTTTGGGGCATTTTCTCAACCTCTTCATTTTCGTCCAAAACAACGTCTCCTGAAGGTGTGCTTCCTATCCTTCTTGAATAAAATAAAGACCCTTTGTTGAATAAATCGGTGCCTTCAGTGAAGAAGCTGCGGTTTTCGTTCAGTTGCTGTTCAAAAGGACCAAGGTTCAGGATTTTATTATCAAAAGTAGTCTGTCCGAAATCCGGTACTAAAATAGCGTCCAGCGTGAAGGAATCGTTGATGCCGTATTTAATATCCATTCCTCCTTTAAAGGTGGTTTCCGTTCCGTCAGTTTCATTGTGATTTACATAACCCGATGCATAAGGAATAAAGAATAGTCGGATGGGAGGTTTAATGTTTTCGATTCCATTTAAAATCCCGGCTTGTTGGGTTATGTTTCCGATGTTGGCGTCGATTTTGTTCCAGGCATATTTTTGTTTTTTGTAACGTACCTCCCTAAACAGGTTAAGACCCCATACCTGTTGGTCTTTTGATGAGAATCTTATGGCGGCATAGGGTATTTTCATTTCCACAACCCAACCAAAATCAGTAATTCTTGCTTCACTGTGCCAGACAGCGTCCCACGAATAATCTTCCCCGGTTTCCTGAGTGGCGATACAGTCCATTTGTGTTCCTGCGGCGCTTACAATCAGACGGAAGTCCTGTTGACCGTCATTGTATCCGTTCAGAAATACACCAAAATGATCGGAGGTTCCAAAATTATCCCTTTGGGTGATTTCTTTGAGAAGTTTTTCTTTTTTTTGGTACATTTCTGCAGCTACATAGATGCCTTCATCGTCATAAGCAATTCGTACAATGGTTTTTTCTTCGGCGAGTTCCGGTTTTCCGTTGTCGGGCTGAAACATTATAAAATCGGTTGCTTTTTCGGTTTTTTCCCAGAACGGTTCATCCAGCTTTCCGTCTATGGTTACGTTTTGGTCTATTTTTAAGGCGGTAAGTGTTTTTTTTGCCGAAACAGTCGTGGTGGCATTCGTTGGATTGTCTTGAGAAAAGACTATAGAAGAGCAAATAAAGCTTAATAAAAAGGACAGCTTTAATTTCATTTTTTGATTTTTTTGATGACTGACATGTCAAAGATAAATATTTCCCTAAAGCCTTATGAATATTAAGAAATGTTTAACTAAGACGATACTAAACTATCGACGAAACGTTAAATTTTACCGATAAAATGCAAAAAAAATTTGGTAGAATAGAATATTTGTATACTTTTGGCTCGTTGCAATTGAGTTATAATAAATAGAATATCAATGAGTTACAAGTTTTTTCCAGTTTTACTAATGTCTTTTTTACCAATGAAGTCTCATTCGGTAACCAGATACGGTAATCCGAAAGTATTGGCTTCGGTTTCCAAAAATACATTGGAATTGAAAATTAAAGATTTGTATAATTCTTTAAAATTGAATTCTTTTTCAATGCCTAAAATGGAAGCTTTTTCAAAAGCGGTTCAGGGTTATATCCAATTGAGAGAACAAGGTGTTGTTCAAAAGGATATTTTGACTATTGTTGATTTTAGTTTGTCTTCCACTCAAAAACGTCTATGGGTTATAGATATGGTGACTAATACCATTTTATTGCAGTCTGTAGTGTCGCACGGAAGAAACAGCGGAGAAGAATTTGCGAATTCTTTTTCCAACGAATCAAATTCCAATAAAAGCAGTTTAGGTTTTTACACTACCGGTGAAACTTATAATGGTAAACACGGACTATCCTTAAAGTTGGATGGTTTGGAATACGGAATTAACAATAATGCAAGAAACAGAGCGGTTGTAATGCACGGTGCGGATTATGCTGCGGAAGGTATTATCAAACAACAAGGAAGATTAGGAAGAAGCCAGGGTTGTCCTGCAGTTCCTTATGCGATTCATAAAGAAATCATTAACCTGATAAAAAACAAATCGTGTTTGTTCATTTATCACCCTACAAGTTCTTATGAGAAACAATCAAAACTAATCTCGTAGTTTTTGATATAAATCGGCATCTAGATTATAGATGTCGGGCCGGAATTGAAATCCATCCTCATTTATCCAGGTTGTCCAGTACAACAGATGAATGAGGATGTGTTTTTTTAGAGGAATCCCGGAGGTTTTACCGCTTGCAATGATTTTTTTCACACGTTTCTGGTTCATGACGTTTTCATCGGTTTCGAGTAGGTAATAGGCTAAATCCAACGGATTCTCTACGCGGACACATCCGGAACTTAAAGAACGCCCGGTCAATTCGAATAACTCCTTATGATTCGTATCGTGCAGATAAACTAAATGTCCGTTTGGAAAATTAAATTTAACCAATCCCAATGAATTGTTTTCACCCGGTTTTTGCACGTAGCGGTAATTGTTAGGTTTGGCTGCATTCCAGTGGGATGGGGCGACTTCCTGACCGTTGGAATCATAAATGGTTATTCTGGTTGCGGCAAAATAGCCTCTGTTTTGGGAGGCAGTCGGACCTAAATCTTCTTTTATGATTGTTGGAGGAACCGTCCAGGTCGGATTGATCACAAGGTTGCTTAAATGGGAGGATAAAACAGGAGTCTGGCGCTTATCTTTTCCGACTACTACTTTGTGAACCCTTGCGGTGTCATTGCCTTTTATCGCGTATAATTTAAATTCGGGAATATTGATGATGATATAATCCTTGCCTAAATGTCTGGGGAACCATCTCCAGCGCTCCAGATTCGCAATGATTTGGTTTTTGCGTTGTTCCTTTGAAGCATTCATGGCAATAACAGTGTTTTTTCCGATAACCCCATCAGCCAATAAACCATGACGTTTCTGAAAGCGTTTTACGGCTTCAATGGTTTTGTTGTCGTAATTGTTGGTATAACTGCTGTCTTCATTAGTAAAGTCACCCCAGTAAGCTAGTCTTTTTTTGATTGCTTTTATAGCTGGTTTTGATTCGTTGGGGTTTATTTTGTCAATAATCCTGATGGAATCAAAATGATCTTCCGGCATTTCGTTTATTTTTTTCAGGCTCTTTTTTAAAAGATGATAAGCGAGATGATTGGGTTTTAGGGTATCTAATGTTTTGTAGATTTCATGGTGCCTGATTGCCTCCTGAAGTAAATCGATGGCTTTAATCTTTTTATTGCCGGTATCCCAGTTGCCGTATAATTGTTTTGGGTTTAATTTTCCGTTATATAAATGATTGGCAAATTTATGGAAAGATTCGGTCAACAGGATGTCAAAATTGACTATTTCGATGGGTGATAATTTGGTTTTTGTGTTGTCCTGTTTTTCCAATGAGTTAAAATTGTAATCGCCAGGGTTCAGCCCTTCTTCCTCGGATTCTTTTATTAAAGCAATAAGCGCTTTTCGGTCCTCATTTTCAGTCCATACCGTTTTAAAAAGATTGTTACGATAGAATTCTTTTATCTGCCCCGATTTGTCCCATAACAACGTGCTGTCAAAAGCTATGGAAT
Organism: Flavobacterium sp.; assembly: GCF_035456225.1. Classification (GTDB taxonomy): domain Bacteria; phylum Bacteroidota; class Bacteroidia; order Flavobacteriales; family Flavobacteriaceae; genus Flavobacterium. Next base: position 26,017 of record NZ_DATIDM010000185.1, read on the forward strand.
TCGGTGCGTTAATCGGAATTACTTTAGGAGGGGTCTGTTGGTTGTTTTTTGCCAAAGCAACCTCTTTTTTACAATTCATAAAAAGTACAGGAAGTAAAAAAAAGAGGTATTTGCAGGACATGGTGAATATTATTTTAAAACTTTGTAAGTTACAAAAAATACTGTCGCTGTCATTGTTTTTTAACATTTTAAAGACGTTTGTACATGATGTAATGCGTGCCGACCCCCTCAATTTCAAACGCATCACCATTAATTTTATATCCTAATTTTTCATAAAAGGAGACGGCTTTCTGTCTGGCATTAAACCAAATCAGTTTTCCGTTTTTCTCTTTTACGTAGTGTTCGGCCTTTTTTACCAATTGTTCGCCAAAGCCCATGCGTTGGTGATTTTCCAGTACGGCCATACCCCGCATCTGGAATTGGTTTTCAATAGTGCATTCAGGATATTTTGTTTTGTAGATTGAAACTACCGCAAGCAATTCTTCGTTTTCCGAAAGTCCGAAGTGGGCAGTGGTTCCCAAATTATCCCCATCAAAATGACAACTTTCGATTGGTTTGCCCGGTCTTAAAACGGGTTGTCTGACAGGAAAAGTATCTTCGGCTTCTATTTGACGGATTAAAATCATAAATTTTCAGTTGTGTTTAAAGGTGAATAACTTGCTAAAAATAAAACGATTATCTATTAGATGGGGCAATGCTCTAAAAGTTGCTTCAATTTACGGGTTATTTTTTTAAAAAAAAGTTTGTTTTTAGAAAAAATATTTATCTATATTTGCACCGAAATAATGCGGAAGTAGCTCAGTTGGTAGAGCTCCAGCCTTCCAAGCTGGTTGTCGCGAGTTCGAGCCTCGTCTTCCGCTCCAAAAACTTAGATGAAAGTTTTAAAAGATCATCACCTGCGGAAGTAGCTCAGTTGGTAGAGCTCCAGCCTTCCAAGCTGGTTGTCGCGAGTTCGAGCCTCGTCTTCCGCTCCAAGCCTCAAGCGAAAGTTTGAGGTTTTTTTGTTTATAGAAGTTTTTGAAACATAATTTAAACAACTTTAAACAATGCCATTATTATTTCGAAAGCAATCAGAATAATGATGATCCATTCCAAACGATGACTTTCGCGAACATTCAAAACATCTGTAAACAAGGTAAGGTTGTCTTCAACAATCTGTAAGCGATAATCCAAATCTTTAAAACGGGGATGGATGTCGAAATTATTCTTCAGATTCCGATTCAGCAGATTGAGTTCTTCGTTGTCCCAAACCAGATTGGGGTCGTCCAAGATGTATAAATTGTCAACAATGCTGTTTTTAACGTTCAGTACCTTTCCTATGTATTTCAGTAAATTGGTTTTGGAAATGCTTAACCTTCCTTTTTGCTCCAATTCCAGAATGTAATGTTTTGAAGAAGTTATAAGTTCGTCGGAAAGTATCTCGTAGTATTCCAACGCAACGGATTGCCCAGTGTTGAGCATCACAATGCGCAATAAAGAAGCATCAATTTTCGATGTGATGACAAAGTTGTTCTTGACAATTATTTTATCGGCAGATTCATTTGTTTTGATAATGTATTCCTCGGATAAATTCAGATCGACCGGATTTATGGCGTAATTTTTTACGAAGTTCAGGAATTCACTTTTGGCGATAGGGTCATAGTTGGCAAAAACAACTACACCGTAATCAAAAATATAAAGATAACGATCGGTCTCCGTAAGTACGTAAAATACTTCGGAAGTCGAACCGGAAAAAGCTTCGGTGCGAAATTCGGTGCGGAATTTCTTGATATTAAAAGATTCCGCAATCTGGATGGCCTCGATTCGAATTTCCATAACCAACTGATTTATACAAATTTAAGAAAAAATTCTTACTAAATTTGTATTAATCAGTATGGATTTAAAATGGGTTTATTTTAAGTCGGATAAATCGGCTCCGGTTTCGAGTTCCACGGCTTCCTGGTTTTGCTTGAATAACCTTGCCGGCAAAGCGCCTTTTAGGGTGATTTTTTTATCATGGACTTCGAGCCAGCTTCCTTCACGTAACCCCAAAACAGGCTGCGTGTTGAAATGATGAAACTCATTTATGCGGGTCTCACGGGTCTCTCCCATATGTGTAGAACCTTCGATTGGATCGAGATAATGCGGGTTTATATTAAATGGAACAAAGGCCAATGTGTTAAAACTCGGCGGATAGACGATTGGCATATCGTTGGTGGTTCCCATGGTGAGTCCGCAAATATTGCTTCCGGCAGAGGTTCCTAAATAAGGTGTACCGGTTTTTACGACTTTCTCAAGCGTTTCAATGATTCCGGTTTTATATAATTGGGTAACCAACAGAAAAGTATTGCCACCACCGGTAAAAATACCTTCAGCCTGTTGCAATGCTTCTATCGGGTTTTCAAATTCGTGAATTCCGTTTACCGTAATGTCAATTTTTGAAAAAGCTTCATTTACTTTTTTGGTATAGTCATCGTGTGAAACTCCACCCGGTCTTGCGTAGGGGATGAAAAGAATTTTTCTGATTCCGTTGAAATGTGTTTTTAGGGTTGGAAGCAAATATTCCAAATAATTTCCATCGTACAAGGTTGAGGTGCTTGCAATAATAATTCGTTTCATTTTCAAATCTTTGGCACAAAGGTAAATATTTTAGAAAATGAAATGTAAGATTCGGATTTCCGGTTTAACAAAAAATTACAAATTTGTTGACATAAATTGGCAAACTTGGCTGATATTTTTACAAAGTGTTATAATTGTTGTTTTTTAGAGATCTTTTCTTTTCCATGTAACTCATGCCGATTTATCGAATTGTTGTCGGATTTTTTTAAAAAACGTCATTATTTGCATTATGCATCTATCAGTAATTCAGATAATTAGCGTAACTTTAAGGTGTAATGTTTTCACTACATTTTTGGTTGTCTGTCAAACTGGGATTGTCATAAGAAATAGGAATTGGGTTGGTTTTTCCAACAAACTGTTTTAAAGCTAGTGTAGATGAAAAATAAATTACTTTTTGTTTCTTTTTTTATTGTGACGATTTGTTTCGCTCAAAATGTAAAACTCCTAAATGGTAAAGTGGTTGCCGATGTTAAGGATCTGCAGGGCGTTAATATAGTGAATCTGGCTTCGGGAAAAGAAGTGGCTACCGCGGAAGAAGGATTGTTTTCAATTTATGCAAAACCCGGCGATACGTTGGTTTTAACGTCCGTTCAGTTGAATGAGAGACGAATCGTTATCGAAAAAGAGGATTTTGATTATCTGCCTTTTGTGGTAAAAATGAGGTTGAAAGTGACCCAGTTAAATGAAGTTGTAATCACCGAGAGCGGCATCAATGCCGTTAGTTTGGGGATTGTTCCGAAGGGAATGAAAAAGTACACGCCTGCAGAACGGAGGTATTATACGGCCACTACAGGTTCGGGGATAGTTTCTGTAGATGCCGTAATTAATGCTATAAACGGAAAAAATAAACAACTGAAAAAAGAAATCAAAGTGGAGCGCTCGGAACTGCTTCAGCAGAAACTGTCCGCCCTGTTTGATGAAGCTTATTTTACTGAAGAATTAAAGATTCCGCCCACACAGGTAAACGGTTTTTTTGTTTTCGCAGCCGAAAATCAGGAATTGGCCAATCAGGTAAAACAAAAACACAAACCGCTGATAGAGTTGGAATTGGTAAAACTGGCCTCGGAATATCTTAAACGATTGTCTGATGAAAAGTAGGTCGTTTTTTGTTTTCTTTTTTATTGTGTCGATTTGCGCTGCTCAAAATGCAAAAATTTTAAACGGAAAAGTGATTGCCGATGTGAGGGATTTGAAAGGTATTAATGTAGAGAATCAGGTTTCCGGAACAGTAGTGGCGACTTTGGAAGACGGATCTTTTTCAATTTATGCAAAGCCCGGGGATACGTTGGTTCTTACCTCTGTTCAGTTAAATGAGAAACGAATTGTTATTGAAAAAGAAGATTTTGATTATCTGCCTTTTTTGGTGAAAATGAGCGTAAGGGTAATTCAATTAAAAGAAGTTGTAATCGAAAAAAGCAGCATTACCGCAGAAAGTTTGGGTTTGGTGCGCAAAGGAATGAAAACGCTCTCGCCGGAGGATAGAGCCGTGACAAGATATTATAAAGCCCAAACAGGACCGGTAAAAGCGTTGATTTACGCGCTGGACGGAACGGCTAAAAGGCGAAAAATAGCAATTAAGGCCACAGTTAAGAGTCAAATGTTACACGATAAACTTAAGTTGATGTTTAGTGAAGCTTATTTTGTTGAAGAACTGAAGATTCCGTCGGAAAACCTGAACGGATTTTATGTTTTCGCCTCCGAAAATCAGGCATTGGCGGATGTCATGCAAAAGAAAAACAAATGGCTGATAAAATTTGAATTGGTAAAACTGGCGTCTGAATATAATAAACGATTGTCCGATGAAAAGTAAAATGCTTATTTTTTTGATGCTGTTGCCGTTAACCGCAATGGCTCAAGATGTTAACCGGGTATTACTCAAGGGAACAGTGGTTGCCGATTCCCTTGATGTGGATAATATTGTTGTTAGAAACACCACATCGAAAAAGATAATAATTACGGATGATAAAGGGAATTTCAGTTTGTTCGTAAAAGAAAAGGATACGTTGGTTTTTAGCGCTATCGCCTTTAATTCATCGGTATTGATTATCAACAAATCACACCTCGAAGATAAAATAGTAAAAATACGTCTTTCAGTTAAAATTAACGAACTCGATGAGATTTTGGTACGACCTTACACGTTAAGTGGCAATCTGGAAGCGGATTCCAAAAACCTCAAAATCAAAACGGTTGATATTGATGAAAAAAAGATAGATTTCTCCAATCCGTTGCCCAGATATAACAAGGTAGACAACTCGTTGGCGCAGATTACTCCCGGAAGCGGAAACAGTTTCAGCGGAATGGATTTTGTGGCACTGGGTAAAAAAGCCAAAAATGCCATATTTGGGCGCAAGCACAAAGAAGAGAAAATCGAATATGTTACCGATAAAATATTCTCTGAAGGGGTAAAAGAGAAATTTGACCCGCAATTCTTTACCGAAACACTTAAACTCAAACCGGAAGAAATCGATTTGTTCCTGGCGTATTGTGATGATACTTCCCCGGAAAGCAGGGTTTTGCTTAATCCGAAAAAAGAATTCGAACTGATTGATTTTCTGCAGAAAAAAAGTGAAGAATATCATAAAAAAAACCAGTAAATAGTTTCTTTTACTACATTTGGCACATGAGGAAATATTTCCAGTTTCTTTTGCCAGTGTTCCTTTTTGTTGTGCTGAGCTCTTTTGCTTTGCACAAGTTCTATGTTGGTGTCTATCAGATAAATTATTCGGACAAGAAAAAAGAGGTTCAGGTAACGGCCCGCTTGTTTATTGACGATATTGAAAAGGCCCTTCAAACCAAATACAAAAAGAAACTGTATCTGGCAACTCCCAAGGAAATTGCGGAAACCAACGAACTTCTTAAAAGTTATCTTTCCGAAAAAATGGAGCTGACCGTGAACGGAAAGTCCAAAAACCTGAAATTTTTAGGGAAAGAAACCGAAGACAATGTGCTAATTTGTTATCTTACCACACCGGTTTCTGAAAAAATAAAATCGATGGCGATAAATAATTCTGTGTTAACCGAAATTTATCCCGAACAACAAAATATCATCCATTTCAATATTTATGGTAACAAAAAGAGTTTGTTGCTGACAGATAGTGAGACAAACGGTGAAGTACAATTTTAGAAAACAAACAAAACAACATAAAACATGAGGAAATCAGTTTCAGTTTTTTCATTGGTAGCGTTGGCAGTTCCTTTTATTGCCTTGGCACAGGAAACAAAACCGGCCGATAAAAAGAGAGAGTCTGGACATGGTGATACCAATAAATTCAGTCAGATGTACCATGAGATGGCCACGCCGAACTCTTACAGAACGGCTTCAGGTGCTCCGGGACCGGCTTATTATCAGCAACAGGCGGATTATAAAATCAACGTCGAACTGGATGATAAAAACACCAGATTATACGGAACCGAAACGATAACGTATCACAATAATTCT
>NZ_DATIDM010000186.1:0-2434 GCF_035456225.1 Flavobacterium sp.
ATGATGGATTCAGACGGATTTGCTTTGTATATGGTGCCTTCAGCGGAAGCTACCGCTTCAATATTATCCTTGTTGGTTTCCGTTTCATTTTTTTTGCAGGAGACAAAAACCATACTGGATGCTATCAAAAGGCTTAAAACAATTTTTTTCATAATAATGAATTTTACGCGTTATACAAATCTATTTATTCGTAATCAAAAACTTCTTAAAATTATACTAAAGTTAGATAACTAATTCCGGGTTTGCAATATTTAATTAAAAAAACAAATGACAAATTGACATTTTTAAATGCTTTGGCAATACATTTGCAGTCCCAAAAGTGATACAACAAAATAATGTTCAAAAAAATATTTAAAAATATGAGCCAGGAAAGTACTGAAAACATCGAGAATGAGCAGTTACAAAATGAAAATGTTTCAGAAAACCAGGAGATTGAAAATCCAGTATTGACTCCGGAACAACAATTTGAGGAAGATTTAGCAAAAGAAAAAGATAAATTCCTGCGTTTGTTCGCCGAATTTGAAAACTACAAAAAACGTACCTCGAAAGAGCGTATGGAGCTTTATAAAACTGCCGGTCAGGAAGTTTTACAGTCAATGTTGCCGGTTATGGACGATTTTGACAGGGCTATGGTTCAAATAGCTAAAACAGAAGACGAAAATCTATTGAAGGGAGTTGAATTAATTTACGAAAAATTAAAATCAACATTACTTTCAAAAGGATTGGAAGAAGTAGCAATTAAAGCAGGTGATGTTTTCGATGCCGATTTTGCAGAGGCGGTAACTCAAATTCCAGCTGGAGACGATTTAAAAGGAAAAGTGGTGGATGTAGTGGAAAAAGGATACAAATTAGGTGATAAGATTATCCGTTTCCCGAAAGTAGTTATTGGACAGTAGGCCAAAATAAAAGAAGCTGATGAAAAAAAGAGACTTATACGAAGTATTAGGAGTTCAACGAGGTGCAACCCCAGAGCAGATAAAAAAGGCTTACCGTAAAAAAGCAATTGAATTCCATCCCGATAAAAATCCGGGCGACAAAGTGGCGGAAGATAAATTCAAAGAAGCTGCTGAAGCCTATGAAGTTTTAGGTGATGCTGACAAAAAAGCACGTTATGATCAGTACGGTCATGCTGCCTTTGAAGGAGCCGGCGGATTTGGCGGTGGTGCTCACCACATGAACATGGATGATATTTTCAGTCAATTCGGTGATATCTTCGGAGGTGCCTTTGGTGGCGGTTTCGGCGGATTTGGCGGTGGCGGTGGTGGTCAACGCAGAATGAAAGGCGGAAATCTTCGGATAAAAGTTAAACTTACCTTGGATGAAATTGCCAACGGTGTCGAGAAAAAGGTTAAAGTAAAACGTAAAGTTCAGGCTCAAGGAGTTACTTACAGAACGTGTCCGACCTGTCATGGTTCCGGTCAGGTGATGAAAGTGACTAATACAATATTAGGAAGAATGCAAACGTCTTCACCATGTCATACTTGTGGTGGAACCGGACAAATGATCGACAGCAAACCATCTCAAGCGGATGCGCACGGAATGGTAATGGAAGATGAAACGGTTTCAATCAAAATCCCTGCAGGTGTTGTAGACGGAATGCAGCTGAAAGTATCCGGAAAAGGAAATGACGCTCCGGGGGCAAACAGTATTCCTGGTGATTTGATTGTGGTAATTGAGGAAGTTGAACATGAGTTTTTAAAGCGTGAAGGCGAGAACCTTCATTATGATTTGTATATCAGTTTTGCTGAAGCCGCTTTGGGAACTTCAAAAGATATTGAAGCTGTTGGAGGAAAAGTCCGAATTAAGTTGGAAGAAGGTATCCAGTCCGGAAAAATTCTTCGACTGAAAGGAAAGGGAATTCCAAGTATCAACAGTTACGGAAGCGGCGATTTGTTGGTTCATGTAAATGTATGGACACCAAAAACGTTGACGAAAGAACAAAAACAGTTTTTCGAAAAAGCGTTAACGGATGATAATTTCGTTCCGAAACCGGAAAAAACAGACAAGTCTTTCTTTGAAAAAGTGAAAGATATGTTTTCATAATTTTTTTGTTGTTATGTTTTTAACATAGCAATTTTTTTCCCATCCTGATGATATGTTAGGGTGGGTTTTTTGTGTAACAATATAACACAATCAACAACTAATGCGTACTTTTACACACGCTTGGCTATAATGGCCGAAGTGATGAAATAAAATCAAAATTTTACAATGAGTTCAATTCTTGAAGTTAAAAATGTTGTTAAGCAATATGGTGACTATACTGCTTTAAACAGTGTTTCATTGCAAGTTCCCCAAGGCAGTATTTACGGACTTCTTGGTCCTAACGGTGCCGGAAAAACATCCTTAATCCGTATCATCAACCAAATCACATTGCCTGATGGAGGCGAAGTTTATCTGGATGGTGAAAAATTAGCGCCACACCACGTACAGCACA
>NZ_DATIDM010000187.1:0-3801 GCF_035456225.1 Flavobacterium sp.
ACTTTCTCAAGAAATCCATATCCTAGAGTGTTATAAACCTCATAAAACGTTTTCAATATAACATCCGTTCTTCCTTTATATAAAAAATTACTCATGAGAAAAATTTGCGTAAATCTGCTAAATCGGTTTTATCTGTGTTCCAACTACAAAAGTACTCAATAAACGCAAAACATCAGAAATTTCTTCTTTCGAATTATAACTGTGAAGACAAAAACGCAATCGTTCCTGGCCTTGCGGTACCGTGGGATGTAGAATTGCTTTTACATCAAAACCATTCTCCTGAAGCTTCTCCGCTATGATTTTCACTTTTTCATTTCCCGGAATTATCGCCGATTGTATAGCCGATTTACTGCGAACAAACAACGGTTTCAATCCCAACATATTTTTCTCCTGATTGAAATGAACGATGGTATCTTTCAGTTGAGATGAATTCTCCGCTTCCAACTGTTGGTAAGCTATTAAAATCGTTGCTACCGAATGGGGAGACAAACCAGTCGTATAAATAAAACTTCTGGCAAAATTAACCAAGTAGTTTTTTAAGTCCAGACTTCCCAAAACTGCAGCACCATGACAACCCAAGCCTTTACCAAAAGTCATAATCCGGGCAAAAACCTTATCGTGCAGACCCATGCTTTGCACCAACCCTTCTCCTTTTTCACCGAAAACACCCAAAGCATGGGCTTCGTCAAGCACTAAAAGACATTGGTATTTCTCGCACAAACCGACCAATTCTTCCATATTGGGACAATCGCCGTCCATAGAAAATACGCTTTCGGTTACGATATAAATTTCCGAATTATCATTTTTAAAGCGAAGGATCAGTTTCTCCAGTGCCTCAAAATCATTATGTTCAAACTTATAGGATTTGGCATTGGAAAGCTGAATTCCATCCCGAATCGAGGCATGGCTCAATTCATCATACAAAATCACATCACTGCGTTGCGGCACAGAACTGAAAAAACCCACATTGGCATCATAACCCGAATTAAAAATCAGCGCACTTTCCGACTGATGGAATTTTGCGATAAAATCTTCGGTTTCGGCGTATAAAATATGATTCCCCGAAAGCAAACGCGAACCGGTTGCCCCATTGCTTTTCAGATTCCGCTCCAATAAATACTGATGAGTAGCATCAAAAACGGATTCACTTTTCGAAAAACCGAGATAATCATTGGACGAAAAATCGATTAGCGCATTTGACTCCGATAACTTACGGAGTGAATGGCTCTGAATCCGCTGGTTTAACTTGTTGCTTAATGATTTTGGGAAATGTTTCATGATACTTCTTTTTCAATCCATTTTGAATTTCCGGGCTCCGTAGCATCCAACAAATCCAACTTCAATTTAGCGGCAATTTGTTCTGCAAATTGAAATGCCTCTTCTTTTTCAAAATAAACATACATTTTGTAATGCTTATTTTTTCCATACCAAAGATTAACTTCATAATTCCCTTTTAAATTCAGAAAAACTGAAATATAGTCGAGATCGGGGACTTCACTTTTTTTGTTATACTCAAAAGGCCCAACGGAATATCTTGAAACGAGTTTATTTTCATCCAAATCTATCAGTACATCTTTCACCATCGAAAACTTCAAACCCATGACTATCAGGAATCCGCTTAAGGAGAGCATGTTGTAAGAATTACCAATAAACAGACCCAGATCAGGATTAAATATAGCGTAGTATATTGTCATCCCAACCAAATACAAAAGCACACCAAAAAAAACCGCAGCTAAAGCAATTTCAAGGAAATGACGCTTGCCTTGCGAGACTACTACTTCAAATTCATTTCTATTTTCCATACTCCAAAGATAAACATCTTCATTAATTTCTATTTTGATAAATAGTATCGTTTCTCATATTTTAATTATTGTTTTTCGATAATTTTTATATATTTGCTCCAACAAAACAAACGAAATAACATGAAAAAATTAAACATGCTTAAAGGATTTATTTCCCTTTTCTTCTTCCTCCAAATTATTGGAATAATAGGTTCATTAGTTTTAGCCACTATTTTTCTGTTTCAGGAAGGAGATCTGGATATGCCACTAAAAATAAACGGAACGACGATTCAAGTCATCGATTTCCCAACCAAAATAGCTGTCATCTTTGTTTGCTTCGGATATGCTGCTTTCGTATACGGAATCTATCTTTTCAAACAAATTTTAGAATTATTCTCTCAAAGAATCATTTTTGACGATAGAATCATTATCAATTTCAACAAAATTGGAAAGTGTTTTTTGGCAACTACTTTACTTACAGCTGTCCCTGCTTTTATTCTGGAAATTATCGATGAAAACAGAACCTCAAATATCAATTTCACATCAGGCGGATTTGACTCTATCCTTTTTACAGTTGGGCTGGCACTCTTTTTTATGGTATTGAGCGAAGTATTCAAAATAGCCAAATCAATGAAAGAAGAAAACGAATTAACCGTATAGCCCATGCCAATCATTGTAAACCTGGACGTCATGCTCGCCAAGCGGAAAATGCGTTCCAACGAACTTGCGGAACAAATCGGCATCACCACAGCCAACTTATCGATACTCAAAACCGGAAAAGCAAAAGCCATCCGGTTTTCTACTTTGGAAGCCATTTGTGAGATTTTGGAATGTCAGCCAGGAGACATCATGGAGTACGTCCGGGAGGAAAAAAAGTTGTAAATTAGCTGATTGATTTTATTTTCACAGACCTCATATCCGAAATTCTTCAATAGTAAATAACCGCGATGAAAGATGAAGAATTCCGGAATTGCAAGAAAAACATTTCCGAATAGAAATAAAAATGGAAATTTTAGTAGTTTCGCCCAAACAATAACATCATTTTCCAATGGCACTACGATCCAGAAAGCAAAAGTTTTTTCTTTTCCTGAAAATTCTGGCAGTACTCTTACTGCTTGCCTTGGCCGGAATGTATTTCTTCCGCGATATGTTATTGCAAAAAGCGATCGGTAAGGTAAAATCCAAATTCGAAAGCGAATACAATTGTCGTTTTTCAGTTAAAAAAGCAGCTTTTATTGGGATCAGCGGTATCGAGATGGACGATATGCTCCTGATTCCGAAAGAAGCCGACACGCTTTTATCGGTTCAGAAAATAAAAACCAGTTATAACATTCTGGAATTGCTTACCGGCGACATTCAGCTGAAAAACCTTGAAATGAACAATGGTTTCATTCTATTGGTGAAGAATAAAAATGGACGTAATTTCGATGCTTTTCTAAAAAGAGACACCACCGAACGTTCCAACGAAAAACGCAATTACGCCAAATTAGCCTATCGATTGCTCTCGAAAGTATTGAATCTGGTCCCAACAGAGATGAAACTTGAAAACCTGTCGTTGCGCATGGACGATATGGGCCGAAAAGTGACCTTGCACATGAACCAACTGCAATTGGAAAACCACCAGTTACAGACGGCCATCAGCGTAAAAACCAATACGTTTTCACAAAACTGGAATATCAAAGGGTTTGCCAATCCCCGCGAGAAAAAGGCCGACCTGAAATTCTTCAACAGCGATACTTCTAAAATCCAATTGCCTTACATTGATGAGCGTTTCGGACTAAAATCAAGTTTCGACAACATTCACGTAAAACTGGACAAACTCGAAATGGAAAGCGGCGAATTACACATTGACGGCTATACATCGATTGAAAACTTCACCATCAACCACCCGAAAATTGCCAAAAAAGACGTGGTAATCGAAAAAGCGCGTTTCGATTACCGATTCCTGTTGGGAAGGGATTTCATTTCGATTGACAGTACCTCAACAGCCCAACTGAACCATATCAAAGTACGTCCGTTC
>NZ_DATIDM010000188.1:0-10411 GCF_035456225.1 Flavobacterium sp.
TACAGCACATCGGTTATATGCCTGAAGAACGGGGTTTGTATAAAACAATGAAAGTGGGAGAACAGTGTCTGTACCTGGCACAACTGAAAGGGTTGTCTCATTCTGAAGCTAAAAAACAACTGAAGTATTGGTTCGATAAATTTGAAATCGGAAACTGGTGGGACAAGAAAATTCAGGAATTGTCCAAAGGGATGGCGCAAAAAGTGCAATTTATAGTAACCGTTTTGCACGAACCTAAATTGTTGATTTTAGACGAACCATTTTCAGGTTTCGACCCGGTTAACGCCAATCTTATCAAAGATGAAATCATCGAACTGAATAAAAAAGGAACTTCCGTAATTTTCTCTACACACCGAATGGAAAGCGTTGAAGAAATGTGTGATTACATTGCCTTGATTCACAAATCGAACAAACTGATTGAAGGAAAGCTGATCGATGTGAAAAAATCCCACAGAACCAACTCGTTTGAAGTCGGCATCCTATCCGATAATGTGGAACGTCTGATGTATGATCTTACGCAAAAATTCAAGTTGGAACAAACCAATTTCAAGTCGTTAAATGACGAAATCAAGTTGAATGTACAGTTGGAAAGAGCCACTCCGAATGAATTATTACACATTCTTACGCAAAACGGACAGGTGACTCATTTCGTGGAAAAAATCCCAACGGTTAACGATATATTTATTCAAACCGTAAGTCAAAGATAATTGTGAATTTAATCCATAACGCATAACTCAAATGGGAGTATTATCATTAATAATCAAAAGAGAATTTATTGCCAAAGTGCGCAATAAGTCGTTCATCGTAATGACTTTTTTGAGTCCGCTTTTAATTGTCGGGATGTCTTTATTAATTGGTTACCTGGCCAATATGAATGAAGGCGAAGTGAAAAAAATAGCAATTCATGATGAATCGGGATTGTTCAAAAGAGATTTTAAGAACGATAAGGAGACAACATATACTGATTTGTCGGCCATGCCTTTTCAAACCGCAAAGGATACAGCCAGCAAAAATTACGAAGGACTGATTTACATTCCTAAAGTAGCTAATCCGCTGGAGTTGGCAACAAAAGTCGAGTACATATCCGATGACAGTCCGAGTATGGAATTTATCATGGAGATGGAAGATGTAATTAACCACCAGCTTACTCAAAATAACTTAAAAGAATTGGGTTTTGATTCTGCTAAAATTGACAGCGCACAGGTAGAATCCGATGTTCATTTGGCTAAATTTTCAGGGGAAGACAGTCTGAAAGGTTTGAACGAAATCAAAATCGGAATCGGTTCTGCTTTTGGTTATCTGATCATGATGTTCATTATCATTTACGGAAATTTTGTAATGCGAAGCGTTATTGAAGAAAAAACCAACCGTATTATCGAAATCATTATTTCTTCGGTTAAACCTTATCAATTAATGATGGGTAAAATTATCGGAAATTCGTTGGCAGGAATTCTTCAGTTTACGATTTGGGCTATTGTTGGCGGAGTACTTTTGGTAGGGGTGTCGACTTACTTTGGAGTTCAGGCCGGTGCCATGTCTTCAGTTGATCCTTCTCTGGTAAATGCGGCAAAGCAAGAATTGGGAGGAACTATTCAAATGTACCTTCATGAAATATGGAATTTGCCTATCGGAACATTAATTACGTTTTTCATTATTTATTTCATAGGAGGCTATTTCCTGTATAGTTCACTTTATGCGGCAATAGGTGCTGCTGTCGATTCGGAAACCGACTCACAACAGTTTTTACTGCCAATCATAATGCCTTTAATGTTAGGTGTTTATGTTGGATTCTTTACGGTTATGAACGATCCTCACGGAACGGTGGCCACTGTATTTTCGATGGTTCCTTTTACATCGCCAATAGTAATGTTGATGAGAATTCCGTTTGGAGTGCCTTGGTGGCAGTTAACATTATCAGTTGCATTACTTTTTGGAACGTTTTTTGGTGTAGTCTGGTTCGCTTCGAAAATTTATCGTGTGGGTATTTTAATGTACGGCAAAAAACCAACGTGGAAAGAATTGTACAAGTGGTTGAAATATTAGTAAGTTATAAAGTTGCAAAGTTGCAAAGTGACAAAGTTTCAAAGTAACAAAGTTGCAAAGTTTTAAAACCTTTGTACTTTAGTGCTTCAGGACCTCAGAACCGCAAAAAAATGAGTAAAATATTAATCATAGAAGACGAAGCTTCCATTCGCAGGGTTTTAGTGAAAATCTTGTCGGAAGAAAGCGATACTTATAAAGTGGATGAAGCCGAAGACGGTCTTCAGGGCTTGGAAAAAATCAAGAACGAAGATTATGATTTGGTTTTGTGTGATATCAAAATGCCTAAAATGGACGGTGAAGAAGTACTCGAAGCTGTTAAAAAAATAAAGCCAGAAATCCCGATGGTGATGATTTCTGGTCATGGCGATTTGGAAACCGCTGTCAACACGATGCGCCTCGGTGCCTTCGATTACATTTCCAAACCACCAGATTTGAATCGTTTGCTGAATACAGTTCGGCACGCTTTAGACCGAAAACAGCTGGTAGCGGAAAACAAAATCCTGAAAAAGAAAGTTTCCAGAAATTATGAAATGATAGGCGAAAGCGATGCTATCAATCAAATTAAGGAAATGATTGATAAGGTAGCGCCAACCGAAGCCCGGGTTTTAATCACCGGTCCCAACGGAACAGGAAAAGAACTGGTGGCACATCAGTTGCACGAAAAAAGTGAGCGTTCCGGTGCCCCGCTAATCGAAGTAAACTGTGCTGCTATTCCAAGTGAACTGATTGAAAGCGAATTGTTTGGTCACGTAAAAGGTGCCTTCACTTCGGCGGTAAAAGACAGAGCCGGGAAATTTGAAGCAGCCGATAAAGGAACTATCTTTTTGGATGAGGTGGGCGATATGAGTCTTTCAGCGCAAGCCAAAGTATTACGTGCTTTACAGGAGAACCTTATTCAGCGTGTAGGTGCTGATAAAGATATCAAAGTGAATGTACGTGTAGTAGCTGCAACCAACAAGGATCTGAAAAAAGAAATTGCAGAAGGACGATTCCGTGAAGATTTATACCATCGTCTGGCCGTGATTTTAATTAAAGTTCCGGCTTTGAATGACCGACGTGATGATATTCCATTGCTGGTTAATCATTTTACTGAAAAAATCGCGTCAGAACAAGGAACATCGGTTAAGAAATTCTCTTCTGAAGCCATTAAATTATTACAGGAATACGATTGGACAGGGAACATCCGCGAACTCCGAAATGTAGTGGAACGTCTAATTATTTTAGGTGGAACGGAGATTTCTGAAAACGATGTGAAACTGTTTGCTAGTAAATAAAATTATTTCACAGTGATGCTCCAAGAGGATATCAAGATGCACAAAGATTTAAAATAAATTTTGTGAAGCTTCTTTTTCCTTTGCGAATCTCTTCTGTGTAACAACAAAGATATGCGATTAAAGAAAATAAACGAAAAACTGTCCAAGGCTTTAGCCGAAAACGGAATAGAAACGCCAAATGATATTCAGAAAGACTGTTTCGGTACTCTGAAAAGCGGTGCGGACGCGGTTGTGATTATGCCAAAAAAAGGAGGAAAATCAACTACAATAGTGTACACGGTAATCCAAAAGCTTGAAAAAGCCGTTGGTGAATCCACCCGTGCGCTGATTATCGTAAAAGATAAAGAAGCGGTTTTGGAAATGGTGGATACCTTCAAACGATTTGCCTATTACACTGATTTGCGCGTTTTTGGTTCTCATGACAAAGGCGATATCGATTACGATAAAAATCAGATTTCGCTAGGGGTTGATGTTTTGGTTGGTACACCTAACAGAATCAACGCGATGTTTTCCTCTGCAGGTTTTAATTTGAATACCGTAAAAGTGTTCGTGGTCGATGATGCCGATGAACTTTTCAAAATAAGAATGGATGCCATTATTTTGCGTTTGTCCAGCAGTATCGAAAAAACGCAACGCCTTTTCTTTGCGGAAGATTTAACAGAAAGGGTAGAAGCCCTGGCCGATAAAATCATGATTGAACCTTACTTGTTCGGTGTGGATGATTATGAAGACGAAGACGAAGACGAAGAAGCTTACGAGGATTAAGATCAGGTAATAAAAATAAAAAGAGGCTGTCATAAAATGCAGCCTCTTTTCTTATTCTTAACCTTCATTCGTATCAACAATTTTGTTTTTACCAAATAAGTCATTTAAGTTTTCAGCGTTTAGAAAATCTTCCTTGACACCTATGTTTCCAAATGATAAGTCTTTTAGTTTTTAGTGTTTGATTTTTAAGATGTGTAAAATTATTACAAATCGATTTTCTTCAATTCCTCAAAATTCTGGTGAAGTCGTCGCAGCAGGTAGCCGTAAATCAAACGGTAAAACAACCAGAACAAACCGAAGATAACCACAAAAAATATAAATGTAAATCCGACGATTACAATCCAGAACAAGTTGTCTCCACCGCTTTCTGCCGCTTTGTTAACCAATTCATTGATTCGGGCATCGTATTTAAAAGTGGCAACCATAATAATGATAAACGTCAACCCGATCATCCCCAGGTTATACCAAATGTAGTACTGAACCGTTTTTCTGGTTTTTAAGATGCTATTCATTAACGATTTTACGCTATCGTTGGCATTAATGCTTCTGAAATTCTTATAAAACAGATAGATAAAAACGGCAATAACCACATAATTCACGACGGTAAAAACATTCATCAGGGTTTCTATGTGGTAGTTTTCAAGCGTTTTGAAGTAGGTGTCATCAGACGTTAAAAAACTGATGACACTCCAAAGGATGATTTCCAGAACGCTGATGATAAAAATCCATTTCACGATGGAAGACGATTTTTTGTGCAGCATCGCATAGATATCCTGTTCCGAAATTTTCGGAAACTGCGGTTCATTTTTCTTCCAGTCTTTTTTTAATAAATCTAACTCGTCCATTTTTTCCTTTCCTTAGGGATTTACTATTCGTTTTAATTTTCCTTTGATCCTGTTCATTTTTACCCTTGCATTTACTTCACTAATCCCAAGCGTTTCGGCAATCTCTGAATAATCTTTGTCTTCGAGATACATAAAAACCAACGCTTTTTCAATGTCGTTTAACTGATGCACCGCTTTATACAATAACTTGATTTGCTCTTCTTCTTCATAGTTGTAATCGTCGTGGACAAATCGGTGAATTGTACTGTCAAATTCGATGGTGTTGATTGATTTAGTTTTCTTCCTGTAAAGCGTGATGGCTGTATTAAGAGCCACGCGATAAGCCCAAGTAGTAAATTTCGAATCACCCCGAAACTGCGGGAACGCTTTCCAAAGCTGAATGGTAATCTCCTGAAACAAATCCTTATGCGAATCTTCATCAGACGTATATAACCTACAAATTTTGTGGATAATATTCTGATGTTCTTTTAATTGAGAAACAAAGGATTGCTCTAAACTCGAATTCATAAACCATTAGTATTAAATCCTAACCAATTGTTACAATTATTAAATTTTTATTTTCCCTGTTCTTGCCTCTTGTCTCTTGTCTCTTGTCTCTTGTCTCTTGTCTCTTGTCTCTTGTCTCTTGTCTCTTGTCTCTTGCCTCTTGTTTCTTCTCCCTTTCCTCTTTTCCCTTTTTTCTAATCAGATTCTTCGTAACTTTGTTATTCAGCAACTTTGCAACTTATAAAAAATGAACATTCCCAGATCGAGTTTTCCACGCATCGTAATTATAGGTGGCGGTTTTGCCGGAATTTCACTGGCTAAAAAACTTAAAAATAAAAACGCCCAGGTTGTCCTTCTCGACAAACACAATTACCATACATTTCAGCCGCTGCTGTATCAGGTAGCCACCGGTGGATTGGAAGCGGGCTCCATTGCTTATCCTATCCGTAAAGTGGTTCAGGATTACGATAATTTCTACTTCCGTTTGGCCAATGTAAAGGAAATAGATGCAGAAAACAAAAAAGTCATCGCTGATATCGGCGATTTGTATTATGATTATCTGGTAATTGCAACCGGTTCCAAAACGAATTACTTCGGCAACAAAGAAATCGAGAGTTACAGCATGGCCATGAAGACCATTCCGCAGTCGCTGAATATCCGCAGTCTGATTCTGGAAAATTTCGAACAGGCACTTCTGACCAATGATATCAATGAAAGAAATGCATTGATGAATTTTGTAATCGTAGGAGGAGGGCCAACCGGAGTGGAATTGGCAGGAGCTTTGGCCGAAATGAAAAAAGCCATACTCCCTAAAGATTATCCCGATTTGGATATTCGTAATATGGGAATTCACCTAGTTCAGGGGAGCGACCGTCTGTTGGATGCGATGACAGTAAAATCATCTCAAAAAGCAGAAGATTTTCTCCATGGGTTAGGGGTAAGCATCTGGAAAAAAGTGAGAGTAACCAATTACGACGGCAGGACGGTAACTACCAATTCGGATTTAACTTTTGATACCGCGACGTTAATTTGGGCTGCCGGAGTGAAAGGTGCTGTCGTGAACGGATTGAAACCGGAAGCCTTAACCGAACGTGCTGATAGGGTGATGGTAAACGAATTCAATCAGGCATTGGGCTACGATACTGTTTTTGCAATTGGAGATATTGCCGTTATGGCTTCGGAAAAAAATCCGCAAGGTCATCCCATGATGGCACAACCCGCCATTCAGCAAGGGAATCTTCTGGCAGAAAACCTAATCAGAAAAATGCAAAACAAGGAAATGAAACCGTTTGTGTATAATGACAAAGGTTCCATGGCCACTATCGGTAGGAATAAAGCGGTGGTGGATTTGCCCAAATGGCATTTTCACGGCGTTTTTGCGTGGTTCGTGTGGATGTTTGTGCATCTGGTTTCATTAATCGGTTTCAAAAACAAGGCTGTCGTTCTGACAAATTGGATTTACAATTATATCCTGTTTGATCGCGAAGGCCGACTGATCATCCGTCCCTATAAAAAGAAAAACATTCAGAGTTTTACCAGCGACGAAATCTAGCAAACTCAAATCATAAGCTAATTACTAACAATTAGCATCTACATTATTTCAGAAACAAAATATGCAGACAAAGATTAAATTTTCTCCGGAAGAAATCTCGACAAACAGAATAGATAATTATCCCGGCCGACCAACCATTGTTTTTTTGCATGATTCATTGGGTTGTGTCGAATTGTGGCGTGACTTTCCTCAAAAACTGGGTGAAATTACAAACTGTAACGTTCTTGTTTATGACCGACAAGGTTATGGGAAATCGTGTCCGTTTTCATATGAAAAACGGGAGAATCATTATCTGGAACTGGAAGCTGATATGCTGAACGAACTGCTGGATTTCTGGAAGACAGACAAAGCAATCCTGTTCGGACATAGTGACGGTGGTTCCATTGCTTTACTGACTGCGGCAAAACATCCGAAGAAAATTTTAGGAATTATTACAGAAGGAGCTCATGTCCTTGTTGAAGAAGTTACGGTAAATGGTATAACCGAAGCAATCGAACTTTATAAAACCACCGATTTAAAATCAAAATTGGAAAAATACCATGGGGACAAAACCGAGGACATGTTTTGGGCTTGGGCAGGTAAATGGACAACTGAAGAATTCAAGGACTGGAATATTGAAAGCTTCTTGTCATCGATTACTTGTCCATCATTGATTATTCAGGGAGAAGATGATGAATACGGTACTTTGGAACAAGTTGAGAAAATCAATACGCAAGTAAGCGGACATTCATCAAAGTTTGTAATTCCAAACATAAAACACACACCGCATAAGGAAGCTCCCGAATTAGTTCTTAACAAATCAGCCGAGTTTATAGAAAAATTGCTTGCCAAATGAAAGTGTCTGCTATAACGGGTTCTTTTTGTAGTAATTGACCATGATACCAACAAACTTGCTGTAACCTTCCAATCCGTCTTTCTGTTGGTTCATCTTCAGGAAGTTGTCATAAAATGTATGGAAAATCACGTCAATGAATGTTTGGTGACTGTCCCAGAATTTTTCGGTTTCCTCAAAGTTTTTCAGAATTCCAACATGGATTAACGGTAGTAATTCTTTGGTAGAACCTTCTTCAAAGTTTTCCAGATTTCCAAGGCAGTAACGCAATGCGTAAGCATAACCGCAATATCTGAAATGAACATCGTCGTTGTAAATGGTTGCCATATAACCGATGAAATTCGCCTCACTTTCAGGGCCGATACCAATCTGATGCGCCATTTCATGTCCTGTGGTCGTGGTGAAATTATGTAACGGGATGAGGTTGTTTACCTGTGCTTCATTTGTGAACGGATTCAGATAGCCTCCAAATCCCATGTAGGTTAACGGTGTGCTCAACAACGAAGGTTTAACCGAATGATATTCATATTTCAGATAGGGAAATGCTTTAGCCAGATTGTTATAGCCGTTTTGGGTTTTTTCAAAGATCTGTTCCCGGTTAAAAGGTATCACAACTTTTACAGTATCATTTTTTACCAACTGGGAATGAATTGTATTGGTTTTTACAATCATCAGTTTGGTGAAAGCTAACAGTTCTTCCTGGGTGTATTCACGTTCAATATGCAGTTTTTGATACATCGGGATTCGTAAATAATTTACGGCCCACAGTAAATTGAAGAAAAAGTAAAAAACCGATACAAATCCTAAAAGTGTTAAAAGGTTTGATTTCCACTGCATTTTCCAGGTTTTTCGGTTTTTCCATAACCATCGCAGCAAAAAGAAAACGGCAATACAATAGATAATGTCCCCAACAGAAAACGGAATTTTTCCTATTGTGATTCTCGAAATTCTAGCTAACGGCGGATAGAATCCGTTGCTGTAATAACGTTCTACCGTTTCCGGGAAAAAGGAAAGTATCTTTAATCCGATTAGTTGAAAAACAAGGAAAAGTGGTAAAATCAGTTTTCGGTTCATGGAGAAAATTTTGCTAAATATAAAAAATGTAAATTGAATGAAGGAATGAAAGAGTTGTCGTAAATTTGTAAGAAGGGAGATAACTTAAAAAGCGACGCCATGAGAAAGCTGGAAATGAAAAATAAAGTCATTTTGTTTTGCGATGGCAACAAATGCGGCAGAGACAACAAACACAACCGAAAAATGTTTCGCGGACTGATCAAGCAGACTGAAATGAAAGGCGAGGTGAAGATTATGAAAATACATTGCACGGACAACTGCAAATGTGCTCCTGTAGTTGGTTTTCAACCTGATAACGTTTGGTATGGAGAAGTTTCAGAAAAAAAAATTCCACAACTTTTTGAGGATCATGTGGCCCACACCAAACTTCTGAATCACGATAATCCGCAATAAAAATTACGTGATTTTCTCATCTGCAAAGAGGTAAAAACTTTGTACCTTTGACCTGAACCCTTCGGGCGAACTGATGAAATAAACTTTGTAGATAAAAACAACATTAAATAAAAAATATGAGCCAGGAAGTAAGAAACCTTGAGCCTAAACAGCTTTGGAATAAATTTGCCGACCTGAATGCCGTACCCCGCCCATCCAAAAAGGAAGAGCGCGTAATTGCATTTATGATGGATTTCGGGAAAAAATTAGGTCTTGAAACCATTAAGGATGAGGTAGGAAACGTAATCATCAAAAAACCGGCTTCGGCAGGAATGGAAAACCGTAAAACCATCGTGATGCAGTCGCATTTAGATATGGTACACCAAAAAAATAACGATACTGTTTTCGATTTTGATACACAAGGAATTGAAATGTATGTGGATGGTGACTGGGTTCGCGCCAAAGGAACTACTTTAGGTGCCGATAACGGACTTGGAGTAGCAACAATCATGGCGATTTTGGAAAGCACGGATATCAAACATCCGGCAATCGAAGCGTTATTCACTATTGATGAAGAAACGGGAATGACCGGAGCCATGGGCTTAAAAGGTGGTTTGCTTAACGGTGAGATTCTTTTGAATTTAGATACTGAAGAAGATGACGAAATCGGAATCGGTTGTGCAGGTGGAGTGGATGTTACGGCAACACGTCAGTATAATGAGGAAGAAGTTCCGGAAGGTTCTGTGGGTTATACCATTACTGTAAAAGGTTTGAACGGAGGCCACTCCGGAATGGATATCGACAAAGGTTTGGGTAATGCCAACAAAATCATGAACCGTTTATTGTTTGACGGATTTGAAAACTTCGGTTTACAGATTGCGGAAATCAACGGAGGAAGTTTGCGTAATGCGATTCCGCGTGAGAGCGTCGCCAAAGTAATCATTGCCGGAATGTACGATGAGGCTTTTGTTTTTGACATGCAGGAAGTAATCAACGATATCAAATTCGAATATAAAACGACAGAGAAAAACCTGACTATCGAAATCGTTAAATCCGAGTTGCCTTCAAAAGTAATGGATTTAGGCGTGCAGGAAGGTCTATTGCGTTCGATTTATACTGCCCATAACGGTGTTTATAGAATGAGTGCCGATATGGAAAACCTGGTGGA
>NZ_DATIDM010000189.1:0-12731 GCF_035456225.1 Flavobacterium sp.
GAGTAGCTACCGGAGATCAGGTTCAGGAAATCTTTAAATATGCAAAGGAGAAAGGCTTTGCCTTACCCGCTGTGAACGTAACAGGTTCAAGTACTGTAAACGGTGTTATGGAAACTGCTGCAAAGCTAAATTCCCCTGTGATTATTCAGTTTTCAAATGGCGGATGTCTTTACAATGCAGGAAAAGGTTTGTCGAACGAAAATGAAAGAGCAGCTATTTTAGGTGGAATTGCCGGAGCTAAACACGTTCATACATTAGCCGAAGCTTATGGTGCAACTGTAATTCTTCATACGGACCACTGTGCAAAAAACCTATTGCCATGGATTGACGGTTTGTTGGACGCGAGTGAAAAACACTTTGCCGAAACCGGAAAACCATTGTACAGTTCCCACATGATTGACTTATCCGAAGAACCGATTACTGAAAACATCGAGCTTTGCAAAGAATACCTAAAGCGTATGAGCAAGATGGGCATGACTTTGGAAATCGAATTAGGAATTACAGGTGGAGAAGAAGACGGTGTTGACAATACACATGTAGACAGTTCAAAATTATATACACAGCCGGAAGAAGTGGCTTATGCTTATGAGGAACTGATGAAAATCAGTCCGCGTTTCACTATCGCTGCCGCTTTCGGAAATGTACACGGGGTTTACAAACCGGGTAATGTAGTACTGACCCCGAAAATCCTTAAAAACTCACAGGAATTCGTACAACAAAAATTCAACACAGGAAACAACCCGGTTGATTTCGTATTCCACGGAGGTTCAGGTTCTACTTTGGAAGAAATCAGAGAAGCCATCTCTTATGGAGTAATCAAAATGAATATCGATACCGATTTACAGTTTGCATTCACAGAAGGAGTTCGCGATTACATCACAGGGAAAATCGATTACCTTAAAACACAAATCGGAAGTCCTGACGGGCCGGATTCTCCAAATAAAAAACATTACGATCCAAGAAAATGGATGCGTGACGGAGAAATTACATTCAACAAACGATTGGAACAGGCTTTCGCCGATTTAAATAACGTTAATACACTTTAATTAGAAGTTAGAAATTAGAAATTAGAAATCAGAAGTTAGAAATTAGAGACGCTCTAAATTCACTATTCTAAACTCACCTTTCTAAA
Source organism: Flavobacterium sp. (assembly GCF_035456225.1). Lineage (GTDB taxonomy): Bacteria > Bacteroidota > Bacteroidia > Flavobacteriales > Flavobacteriaceae > Flavobacterium. Next base: position 1,133 of record NZ_DATIDM010000189.1, read on the forward strand.
TTCATAATTCTAAATTCATAATTCTAAATTTAAAATTATGGCTTGGTTTAAAAGAACAGAAAAAGGGATACAAACCGCAACAGAAGATAAAAAAGACGTTCCTAAAGGACTTTGGTATAAATCACCGACAGGAAAAATAGTTGATGCAGAAGAGTTGGCCAAAAATCTTTGGGTAAGCCCGGAAGACGGTTTCCACGTTCGTATCGGAAGTAAAGAATATTTCGAAATCCTATTTGACGATAACGAGTTCACTGAATTAGACGCCAATATCACGTCAAAAGATACTTTAGGTTTCATTGATACTAAAAAATACAGCGAGCGTTTAAAAGACGCCATGGATAAAACCAAACTGAAAGATGCGGTTCGCACAGGAGTTGGTAAATCAAAAGGAAAAGAGCTTGTGGTTTGCTGTATGGATTTCGCTTTCATCGGGGGTTCTATGGGAGCTGTTGTGGGAGAGAAAATAGCTCGTGGTATTGATTACTCCATCAAAAACAAAATTCCGTTCCTTATGATTTCAAAATCAGGAGGAGCACGTATGATGGAAGCTGCTTACTCACTAATGCAGTTAGCAAAAACTTCTGCAAAATTAGCGCAGTTGGCTGATGCAAAAATCCCATACATTTCATTGTGTACGGATCCTACAACAGGAGGAACTACTGCATCTTACGCCATGTTAGGAGACATCAATATTGCTGAACCAGGTGCTTTGATTGGATTCGCAGGACCTCGTGTGGTAAAAGACACAACCGGAAAAGATTTACCGGAAGGTTTCCAGACTTCTGAATTCGTATTAGAACATGGTTTCCTTGATTTTATCACTCCAAGGAAAGAATTGAAAGACAAGTTGAATTTATACATCGACCTGATTCAAAATCAACCGATCCGATAATAAAAAAATCCCGAGAAATTCTCGGGATTTTTTATTTAAATATTATAAAACAGAATTAAATTAGCAAGAAACAACTAAGGGACTTCGTAGTAATATTCTTCTGTTCCGCCTGTTCCGCCAGAGGAGACAACTGTCGATTTAATCGGAAAACCATAATCGTTATAAGTATAAGTTTTATCAAGTATACCTATAGCTTCAGACTCAGATCTGCTGTTTACTGTTTTTACAACATTATGCAAACCCACAAGTTGAATATCTTCATAAAAGCACAATTTCCCAAACCCTAAGATAGCATTCAAAGGATTCGGTTTATCATCATAAGTATAATCTGAAGTCCATGTTCTCGTACCCATGGGACTAAGGAAACTGTTTACTTTCTTCACTATAACTCCATCTTCCAAAAAAAACTTATAGCTACCGCCAAATACATCCTGACTCTCGACATCCCCTCTATAGTTATTGACTGTCACAGTATTATCTGCATTATACAAATATTCAGCCCGTCCACTAAATCCATCATTCCGATGCTGAACAATACCTGACATCCTTCCATCGGGAAAATATGAAAAATAGGTTGTTTGCCCTATAACATTTCCACCATATTCTTCTGTTTTAGTAATCAAATCATTTGTATAGTAAAACCTTCTTATCTGGCCGTTTGACCAAATAATCCGACTCAATTTATCACCTTCATATTCATATTCAATTCCCAGAATTATACTACCATTAGGAAATTTTTCAACATATTTTCGAAGTTTTGTTCCGTTAGTGGTAAATTGTTCCGTTGCACTTTGAGCAGCTTCATCATTTGAGCAACTTGAAAAAAAGAAGGCCGAAAAAACAAGGAATAAAAGAATTTTTTTCATGACATATAATTACCTAGCGAAAATATAAAATTTCCTTACAAATAATTAAAAAATTATACCATTGAAAAAAGCAAAACTAGCAGCTATGAGAATCCCACATACTCCAAATCTACATCCCGCTACGAATAGCCTCTACCGGATCTAATTTAGAAGCCGCAATAGCAGGAATAATTCCGGAAACCAATCCGATAAAAGCCGCCAATGAAGTTCCGATAAGTATGTTCCAGAAACCGAGTACGAATTCAAAATCCAGAACTTTAGACATTCCCACGGCAATTCCCCACACCAGAAGCATCCCTACAATACCGCCAATAACGGAAAGAATAATAGCTTCAAACAAGAACTGAAACATGATGAATCGGTTTTTAGCACCTAATGCTTTTTGAATTCCGATAAGATTAGTGCGTTCTTTCACGGAAACAAACATGATGTTTGCAATTCCGAAGCCGCCTACCAATAATGAAAACCCGCTGATGATCCAACCCACCATATTCATTTGTCCTACGATATTATCAATCATTTCGGTAAATCCGGAAAGGATATTAATAAAGAAATTATCCGGTTCGCTGGTTTTCAAACCTCTGAAATTTCGTAATTTATAAGTCAGCTCCCCTTTAAACTCATCGATATCGGTTCCTTTTTCAGGCTTCAATTCAATAACCGGAGTCAGTGCATCATTATTGTCCCCAAAAATTCTTCTGAAGTTATTACTTGGAATATAAGCTCTGGTATCATTACTCCCAAAAATGGATTCCCCTTGCTTTTTCAAAATCCCTACTACATTATAACGTTGCCCATACAAACGCACGGATTTACCTACTGGATTCATATCTCCAAAAAGGGTTGTGGCCACTTCACTTCCTAACACGATTACACCCAGACCCGCATTGGATTCGGCTTCCGAGAAGAACCTGCCCTCTCCTACTTTCACGTCGTCGATAATTTCTATTTCGTTTGTCGACGGTACAATTTCTATATCGCTGGCAGTTTGTTTTTCAAATTTTATGTTTTCCCTTTTGGTAAAATAGGCAAAACAACTTTTATCCAGATTGCTCATCGAACGTCTTAAGTACAGGTATTCATCATAGGAAACGTTGGGAAACTGTCCTACTTTCCAATCGGGAACATCTGTGGGCCCAAAAGAATATTTGAAGAGATAAATCGTGTTTTTATCCAATCCGCTCAAATCGCTTTTAATTTTACGGTCCATAGAATCTACCGCGGTCAGTACAGCAATTATGGAAAAAATCCCCACAGTCACCCCTAACAACGAAAGCAACGTACGCAACTTATTGTTTCGAAGCGCGTTAAGAGCAAAACTCAAACTTTCCTTTAAAAGTCGGATATATAAAACAGCAGTGTTATGGTGACTCATGAATCTTAAATTTTAAATTGCCTTGGAGAATATCCAAATAGGTATAAAAAACAACAAAAATGTTACAGAAATACAAGACAAATCCTCTCTAGCCCTGATGGGAGTGGCATCTTTTATGGCTTACAGGTACTAAAAACCTGTTAGCCATAAAAATAGAACGGACAGCAGGAACATGGATCGCAAAAAAGCGCCATGCTATTCGCTTCAAAAAAATATAAAAAACTATGTTATAATGTTTTAATGTTTACATTACAATAACTACTTTTGCACCTCTAAAAAACAACGACACAATGAACACTGCAAAAACAATCCAGTCGGCCTTGATTTCGGTTTTCGACAAAGAAGGTTTAGAGCCAATCGTAAAAAAATTACACGAACACAACGTAACGATTTATTCTACCGGCGGAACGGAAGAATTCATCAAAAGCTTCGGCATTCCGGTTGTGGCGGTGGAAGATGTAACTTCTTATCCTTCAATCCTTGGCGGACGAGTTAAAACATTACACCCTAAAATTTTTGGAGGAATCTTAAACCGTCAGGATCATGCAGGTGATGTGGCGCAGATGGAAGAATACCAAATCCCACAGATTGATTTAGTAATCGTGGACTTATACCCGTTTGAAAAAACAGTAGCGTCAGGCGCAAGTGAAGCAGACATCATCGAAAAAATTGATATCGGTGGGATTTCATTGATCCGTGCAGCCGCTAAAAACTTTAAAGATACCGTTATTGTTGCCTCTGTAAACGAATACGCATTGTTCCTTGACATGATCACCAACGGAAACGGAGCAACAACATTGGAAGAAAGAAAACTTCTGGCAACTAAAGCGTTCCATGTTTCCTCTCACTATGACGGGGCTATTTTCAACTACTTTAATACCGACGAAACCGTTTATAAAGCAAGTATTGCAGGCGGTCAGGTTTTACGTTACGGAGAAAACCCTCATCAAAAAGGATTTTTCTTTGGAGAATTCGATAAAATGTTCAACAAAGTTCACGGAAAAGAGCTATCTTACAACAATTTACTGGATGTAGACGCTGCGGTGAACCTGATTTCAGAATTCAAAAACGACAATCCAACGTTTGCGATCTTAAAACACAACAACGCTTGTGGCTTGGCTACAAGAAACACAGTTAAAGAAGCGTATTTGGATGCTTTGGCAGGTGACCCTACTTCGGCTTTCGGTGGCGTTTTGATTTCCAATGCAAAAATTGATGAAGCTGCTGCCGAAGAAATCAACAAGTTGTTTTGCGAAGTGGTTATCGCCCCGGCTTATGACGAAAAAGCGATTACCATTTTAGAAGAAAAGAAAAATAGAATCATCCTGATCCAAAATGAGGTGGAATTACCTACAAAGCAAGTGAGAACTTGTCTTAACGGTTTGTTAATTCAGGATAAAGACAATATTACAGACAATAAAGAGCTTTTAAAAACCGTTACAGTAACTACTCCTTCAGAACAAGAAGTAGCCGATTTGCTGTTTGCTTCTAAAATCTGTAAACACACCAAGTCCAACACGATTGTTTTTGCTAAAAACGGTCAGTTACTGGCTTCCGGAACCGGACAGACTTCAAGAGTGGATGCGTTGCGTCATGCTGTTGAAAAAGCAAACTCATTCGGATTTGATTTGAATGGTGCCGTAATGGCGAGCGATGCATTCTTCCCGTTCCCTGATTGTGTGGAATTGGCAAAAAATGCAGGGATTACAGCGGTTATCCAACCGGGTGGTTCCATCAAAGACGAATTGAGTATCAACTATTGCAACGACAACAAAGTTTCAATGGTATTTACTGGAATTCGCCATTTTAAACATTAATTTTATTATTTTTGTAGGCTAATTAGTTATAAATAAATTAAACCCTCTTTTGAGTATGGGATTTTTTGATTTCATGACCGAGGACATCGCAATTGACCTTGGAACCGCAAATACCTTAATCATCCATAATGACAAGGTTGTCATTGACAGCCCGTCCATTGTTGCGCGCGACCGCATCACCGGTAAAATTATCGCTGTTGGTAAGGAAGCAAACATGATGCAGGGTAAAACTCACGAGAATATCAAAACCATCCGTCCGTTAAAAGATGGGGTTATTGCTGACTTCGATGCGTCGGAGAAAATGATCAGCATGTTTATAAAAAGTATCCCGGCCTTAAAGAAAAGAATGTTTACACCAGCACTCCGCATGGTGGTTTGTATCCCTTCAGGGATTACCGAAGTGGAGATGCGCGCGGTAAAAGAATCGTGTGAGCGTGTAAACGGAAAAGAAGTATACTTAATCCACGAACCGATGGCTGCGGCTATCGGTATCGGGGTTGACATCATGCAGCCGAAAGGAAACATGATTGTGGATATAGGTGGAGGAACCACTGAAATTGCTGTTATCGCTTTAGGAGGTATTGTGTGTGACAAATCGGTTAAAATTGCCGGAGACGTTTTCACCAACGATATCATCTACTACATGAGAACACAGCACAACCTTTTTGTCGGAGAAACCACTGCTGAAAAAATTAAAATTGCCATCGGAGCTGCCACGGAAGATTTGGATACGCCGCCAGACGACATGGAAGTACAGGGACGTGACCTTCTAACCGGAAAACCAAAACAGGTTAACGTTTCTTACCGTGAGATTGCCAAAGCGCTTGACAAATCGATTCAGCGCATTGAAGATGCAGTTATGGAAACGTTATCCCAAACACCACCGGAATTAGCTGCCGACATCTACAACACCGGTATTTATCTTGCAGGTGGAGGTTCGATGTTACGAGGATTGGACAAGCGAATATCACAAAAAACAGACCTACCGGTTTACATTGCTGAAGACCCCTTAAGAGCAGTTGTACGAGGTACCGGAATGGCACTTAAGAACCTACAAAAATTCAGAAGTATTCTTATAAAATAACGAAATAATACATGCAGCAAATAATTAATTTTATACTTAAAAACAGCATCCGATTGCTGTTTTTGCTGCTTTTGATAACTTCGTTAACGCTTACCATCCAATCGCATTCTTATCACAGAAGCCAGTTTGTAAGTTCAGCCAACGATGTGACCGGTGGCGTTTACCAGCGAATCAACAATGTGAAAGAGTATTTCCATTTACGAACGCAGAACAATGACCTCGCCAAGGAGAATGCTTATCTGAAACAATTACTATACAACAAACCCGATACTGTAATCGCTTCTACCGAACTGATTCCGAGAGGCTATGAAGACATTAAGGTAATCCAGTCGAAGGTAATCAACAACTCGTTCAACGTACCGGAAAACTATCTTACCATCAACAGCGGAAGCAAAGATGGTATTAAAGCGGACATGGGTGTTGTAAACAGTTTGGGAATTGTCGGCATTGTAGAAAAGACATCTAAAAATTATTCTACGGTTCAGAGCATACTGAACATCAAATCCCAAATTAATGCCAAGATCAAAAAATCGAATCATTTCGGGTCGTTAATCTGGAACGCCAAAAATGTAGGGTATGCACAACTTATTGACGTACCAAGACTGGCTTCGGTTCGTAAAGGTGACACCATCGTTACCGGAGGTCGTTCGGTAATCTTCCCGGAAAACATCCCGATTGGAAAAATCGACAAAATATTCATTGACAAGACTACGAATTACTATACCATTAATATCCGCCTGTTCAATGATATGACAAATTTGGGTCACGTTTATGTGATTGAAAATGTAAAACGCAAGGAAATCATTAAATTAGAAGAAGAAACAAAACCTAATGAATAGCACCTTTCTCCTAAATATTTTTCGGTTTGTGGTTTTGCTTGCCCTGCAGATAGTGCTGTTTAACAACATCAATTTCTTAGGGTATGTAAATCCTTTTCCTTACATTTTATTTATCATCTTATACCCGGTGAATGCCAACAGGGCCGGACTCTTACTCGCCAGTTTTTTATTAGGGTTAAACATGGACATGTTTTGCAATTCGGGAGGGGTACATGCGACTGCCAGTTTGGTTTTGGCTTACTTCCGACCGTCTATTTTTAAATTTGCTTTTGGTATCAGTTACGAATACCAAACCGTTAAAATCGCCGACAAACTTTCGCCGGAACGTTTTTCATTTATTCTCATCGCAGTATTATTACATCATTTGGTATTGTACCTGTTAGAAATCTTCCGTTTTAATTTCGTTTGGGAAATATTATTACGAACTTTACTTGCCACAATATTTACACTACTACTTTGCATTATAATTATATACTTAATTAAGCCAAGTAAACGATGAGAAAATTATTCCTGCCAGGTTTCATTGTTGTTACTGCACTAGTATTAATAGCAAGGCTTTTCTATTTGCAGATTTTAGACGATTCTTACATTAAGAAATCCGATAATAATGCCATCAAAATTGTATATGATTATCCGGAACGCGGTTATGTTTACGATCGTCACGGAAAGCTTTTGGTTGCCAATCAACCCTCTTATGACATTATGGTTATCCCTAAAGAGATTAAGAACCTTGACACTTTAGAATTCTGTTCCATATTAAATGTAACCAAAGAGGATTTCATAAAAAAAATAGAGAAAGCTAAAGTTTACAGTCCACGGCTTCCCTCTGTTTTCCTGGCGCAGCTGAACAAAAACGAGTATGCGGCTTTTCAGGAAAAAATCAGAAAATACGAAGGTTTTTACATTCAGAAGCGTTCCCTTCGTGATTATCAGGTTAATGTCGGCGCTAATGTTTTCGGCTACATTACCCAGGTAAATGACGCCATCATCGCAAAACACCCTTACTACAAAAGCGGTGATTTGATCGGCATGCAGGGTGTGGAACAGACTTACGAAGAGGTGTTACGAGGCGTAAAAGGCGTAAAATACCGTCAACGTGATCGATTCAATAAAGACATTGGTCCCTACAAAGAAGGGATTTACGATACTATTGCTGTTCAGGGAAAAGACATTACGTTAACGCTCGATGCAGAACTTCAAGCGTATGGAGAAGCTTTGATGAAAAACAAACGAGGCGGGATTGTAGCTATCGAACCAAAAACAGGAGAAATTTTAGCTTTGGTTACTGCACCATCCTATGACCCGTCCATTTTAGTAGGGAGAGAACGTTCTAAAAACTACACGGCTTTATACAATGACTCCATTGCTATGCCTTTGTTTGACAGAGGATTATTAGCGGAATACCCACCTGGATCGCCTTTCAAAATCCTTACAGCTTTAGTAGCTTTACAGGAAGACGTGATCGACGAGAACACGCAATTTGTATGTAATCACGGTTGGTCCTATGGGCGTGGCTCTTTTATGAAATGTCACTGTGGCGGCGGTGTGCGCAACTTGAATGTCGGAATTTACAAATCATGTAATGCTTATTTCGGCAACGTATACAAACTCACCATTGACAAATTCCAAAAACCGCGATATGGCGTTAACGCCTGGAGTGGACACCTAAAAAGTTTCGGACTTGGGAATTTCATGGGTTATGACCTACCACCGGGGAGAAAAGGACACATCCCAACCTCAAACTATTACGACCGCTGGTATCCTAATGGTGGTTGGAGAAGTACAACAATCATATCCAATTCAATTGGTCAGGGAGAGGTATTGATGACCCCAATTCAGTTGGCTAACATGATGGCTACCGTTGCCAATGAAGGTTATTATTATACCCCTCACATCATTAAAAAGATTAAAGGGCAGCAAATCGACAAAAAGTTCCGCACTAAACACATCACTACGATTGACAAGCAGTATTTCACACCCATCAAAAACGGCTTATTTGACGTATTCAACCATGGTACCGCCGCCGGAATGCGAGTGGAAGGTATAGAAATATGCGGAAAAACAGGTACAGCTGAAAACTTTACCAAAATTAACGGTAAACGCGTTCAGCTTCAGGACCACTCTGTTTTCGTTGCTTTCGCACCTCGCCATGACCCTAAAATTGCCATAGCCGTATTAGTTGAAAATGGTCACTACGGAGCCACGTGGGCAGCGCCTATAAGTAGTTTGATGATTGAAAAATACATTAAAAAAGACACCATTACCCGTGTTGACCTTGAACGCCGCATGATGGAAGGAAGTCTTCAGTCCGAATACGATAAAGTTATCAATGGTTTTTATGTTGACCCTAATTGGGAGAAGAAAGAAGAAGCCAAAACCAAAGCTAAAGAAGAGATAAAAACAGACACAAAATCAGGGACTAAAAAAGAGGAAAAAAAGGAAAGTCAGCAAAAAAACAACGCTAATGTAAAAACAACGGATCCGAATAAAAAAACAACCGTTACCAATAAAAAAACAGAACCCAACAAAAACCCGTAGGCAGAAAAGAAATGAAAAATCAAAGCGTTGTAAATAACATCGATTGGATTACTGTACTTATTTATTCCACCCTAGTGATTATGGGTTGGATGAATATCTATTCTGCCTCCTTACCACTTGAAGAAACATCCTTTTTTGATTTGACACAGATCTATGGAAAACAAATGCTTTTCATAATCATGGCAATTCCTTTGATTTTTGTGATTCTTTCGATGGATGCCAAAATATTTGAAAAATACTCAACCGTCTTTTACATACTCGGGATTTTTTCATTGTTAGGTCTCTTCGCTTTCGGTAAAACCATCAAAGGGCAAACCAACTGGTACCAATTTGGAGGTTTTGGTTTTCAGCCATCCGAATTCGTAAAAACTGCAACAGCGTTGCTTCTGGCTAAATTAGTCAGCGACACGCAAATCAATTTGAAACTATTCAAACACCAACTGATTGCATTGGCCGTTTTCGGTTTTCCGGTATTCCTGATTTTACTTCAGCCGGATGCGGGTAGTGCGATGATATTCCTTTCTTTAGTATTTGTTTTGCATCGCGAAGGACTACCCAGCTGGTATTTATGGACGGGTTTCATAGGCATCGCTTTATTCATCCTGGCCTTGATTGTAAAGCCGACCTTCTTAATCGGTTTTGTGTTTTTAGTGATGATTGTCCATTTCATTTTCAACACTCGAATCACCCGAAATCCACTCATTTACGCCATTGTATTTGTGGCCATCACCGGAATGGTCCTCTCGGTAGATTATGTGTATGAAAACGTATTGGAACCGCACCAGAAAGACCGTATCAACGTATTGATTGGCGAGGACGTAAACATGCAGAAAGAAGGTTATAACCTTAACCAGTCGATGATTGCCATCGGTTCGGGAAGCTGGCTTGGAAAAGGCTACCTTGAAGGCACACAAACAAAAGGAGGCTTCGTACCGGAACAACATACCGATTATATCTTCACAACGGTTGGAGAAGAATGGGGTTTTGCGGGTGCAACCGTGGTCATTTTTCTCTTTGTCTGCCTATTCCTGCGCATAATCTATCTTGCGGAGCGACAGAAAACTAAATTCAGCCGAATTTACGGCTATTGCGTTGCGACCTATTTATTTACGCATTTCATGGTGAATATCTCCATGCTTATTAAATTATTCCCTACCATTGGCGTACCGCTTCCTTTCTTTTCGTATGGAGGTTCAAGTTTGTGGGCATTTACGATAATGCTTTATATCTTTATCAAAATGGACGCCAACAAAGTAAATGAATGGTAGTTAGAAACTCCAGTTTTTATAATCCGTAGCTTTTTCTAACTGGTTTTCCTTTCTGTCAGGCAACTTCGGAAAGAAATCTATTCCGGTCATTTTTTCGATAGCATCCACAGAAACTGTAAATTGATACAATGGTAAATCCGAGGCTTTGTGTGGCACCAAAAAACCTATCATTTTCTTCTCGTCTTTTGTCATAAGTATTTTATAAAAATAATCAGGGACGGCAACTTTCTCTTTTCCAATTGTTTTCAGATTTCCTTTAAGCACACCTCCGGTCACCACATAAACACCATTATATTTTTTAGCCCAATAACGTGTTTTTTGTTCCAATCGGTTCCAAACACCATCATTAAAATTATGACGTTGCGGCGTTATATTGGATGTAAAGAAAGTTTCCGCATACGCCTGATAAGAACTTTTCCTGTCGGCAGCCGGACACAAATGCCCTTTGTCATAACCCGATTTTTTATAATTTCTCCAATCGGCGGATTGTGTTTTTACTTTCGGATCCTGAACAAAAAAAGGACGTTTGAAATCACGGTTTGAAAAATCAGCGGATGTTAATTCATAGGCCACCCATTCGGATTGTTCAAATTTTTCCGAATACGAAAAAGAATAGCCTTGGCGATGAATTACAGTACCAGAGGTAGACGTCGGATAAAAATCAAACACAGAGCCTCCAGAAAAAGTTCCACTTCCTTTCGACCTTCCGGTTTCTTCAATCAAAGCATCCGATTTGTCCCTTACGGATTCCGTCTTATTTTCCCGACACAAAAACAGTGGAAACAATAAAAGTAAGCTGAAAAATTTCATGATACTCAATTCTATAAGATTTATCTCAAATTGGCAATTAATGGCGTAATATTTAATAAATTTGTAAAGGTATTAATTCAAAATAAGTCACTATGAAAATAAAAACAAAT
>NZ_DATIDM010000190.1:0-10175 GCF_035456225.1 Flavobacterium sp.
TTTATTGGAATGTGTAAATAATTAAAATATAGTGGTTTGTTGATTTTATCATACGGATTATTGTATGTAAATTTGCCAACTCAATTTTTTGACAACGATTTCATTAATTGAGCTTACTTATGGAAAACAAAAAGAAAGTAGCGTTCTACACGCTGGGCTGTAAACTGAATTTTTCAGAAACATCAACAATTGCACGTAATTTTCAGGATGAAGGTTTCGACCGCGTTGATTTCGAAGAGGTTGCCGATATTTACGTAATAAATACCTGTTCGGTTACCGAAAATGCCGATAAACAATTCAAACAGATTGTAAGAAAAGCAATGAAGCTTAATGATAAGGCTTTCGTTGCGGCCGTGGGCTGTTATGCGCAGTTAAAACCTGAAGAACTTGCCGATGTGGATGGAGTGGATCTGGTTTTAGGTGCCACAGAAAAATTCAAAATTACCGATTATCTCAACGATTTGTCCAAGAATGATATGGGTGAAGTACATTCATGCGAAATCGAAGACGCTGATTTTTATGTCGGCAGTTATTCGATAGGTGACAGGACACGCGCTTTTTTGAAAGTTCAGGACGGATGCGATTATAAATGTACGTATTGTACGATTCCGTTGGCGCGAGGAATTTCCAGAAGTGATACGATGGAAAACGTACTTAAAAACGCCAAAGAAATTTCACAACAGGGAATTCGGGAAATTGTTTTGACCGGAGTAAATATCGGTGATTACGGTAAAGGTGAGTTTGGAAATAAAAAGCACGAGCATACCTTTTATGAATTAGTTCAGAATCTGGACAAAGTGGAGGGGATTGAGCGTTTGCGTATTTCATCCATTGAACCCAATCTTCTGAAAAACGAAACCATCGATTTCGTAGCACAAAGCCGAACGTTTGTACCGCATTTCCATATTCCGTTACAATCGGGCAGCAATGAGATTCTGAAAAAAATGAAACGTCGTTATATGCGTGAATTGTATATCGAACGTGTTGCTAAAATACGCGAAGTAATGCCGGATGCTTGTATCGGTGTGGATGTGATTGTCGGCTTTCCGGGTGAGACCGATGAACTGTTTTTGGAGACTTACCATTTCCTGAACGAGCTGGATATTTCTTATTTACACGTATTTACCTATTCGGAAAGAGATAATACTGAAGCAACAGTTATGGAAGGCGTTGTACCGTCTAATGTTCGTGCAAAACGAAGTAAGATGTTACGTGGACTTTCGGTCAAGAAAAGACGTGCTTTTTATGAGAGTCAGATCGGAACTAACAGAACGGTTTTATTTGAAGGGGAAAATAAAGAAGGTTATATTCACGGGTTTACCGAAAACTATGTAAAAGTAAAAACGCCTTGGAATCCGGAATTGGTCAATACACTACACGAAATCAAACTCACAAGAATTGACGAAGACGGAAGTGTTCGATTGGAGTTCGTGAATAATTAGAGAAAAGAGTCAAGAAGCAAGAGTCAAGAAGCAAGAGGGTGAATAGACTACTGTATTAGTTGTCTTTTTCTTGTTTCTTGGCTCTTGTCTCTATTTCCTTTTTTAATATTTATAATGGAATCGCAGCTTGGTAACTCGGTAAACATTATCGCCCAATTGTTCCACAAATTCAAATTTGTTACGTCCGGACTGGATAAAGGAAATAATCGATCGGGCGGAAATTTCATAATACATCCCGTTGCCTTCCAGCATAAAGCGATCGCCGGTATATCGGTAGGCTGATCGGATTAAATCGAATTCAAAAAGATTCCACGTGGTGTAATCGGCCGAAAAATCACCTGAAGAAGCACAAATACCTTCGGTAATATCTGTTTGGCAGCCGTAATATTTATCAATGTCTTCAAAAAAATGAAGGATATCGGTGTAGAATTCTTCTTGGTCCATGGTATAAATATACATTTTTTTTGAGATGTAAAAAATCGATTGGGAGACATAATACTTTTAAAGTAAGTTTCGAAAACAGCTGATATTCTTCGTGATTGAACTGCATTAATAAGGAGAGTTGTAAAAATCTGAAATCTAAAAGGTGTAAAATGAATTATTGCTTTTCGGAATAATCCTGTAGTTCAGCAATGATTTGATATGGACAAAAAAAGTTAAAGGTCGATTTCAACAGAAACCGACCTTTAACTTTTTTAGGTTTTAGGATTATATTCTTTAGTGAATCAAATTTTTATCCCTGGAGGGAGTAATCCTTTATATACAGGATTTTTTCTGAAAAAAGCGGCCACTTTTGGATGAATGGGTACCACTTTCCATTTTTTTTCTTCTGCGACCATCAGAATCTGTTTTAAAAAATCCGACATGGTCTCTGAACCTTCAAATTGCTCCGGAACATTCACCTTCGAAAGAAAAATTTTTTTCTCCTGAAATGAATATTCCACCGTTAATAACTGACCGTCAACAGTCGTTTCGAACTGCCTTGAGAATTCATTGTTCTTAATAATCATTTGAGGAATTGTGTTGGTGGATAAATACAATGCAAAGGTACTTATTTGATAATCAATATCAAACTGTTTTGAAAGCTATTGGAAGAAGTTGGTGCAAATTTGATTTTGGTTAAAATTTATGTTTTTCAAAGTCTTATATAATAGGGAAAAGTGCTATTTTTATGAAAATTTCAAGGCTGTGGTTCAGCTGAATTTAAATTCCACTCAATGAGTAAAATACCTGTTTATTTCATGCCGGGTTTGGCAGCCAGTCCGAAAATTTTCGAAAGGATAAAGTTGCCTGAAGACCAATTTGAGACAATTTTGTTGGAATGGTTTTTGCCGGAGAAAAATGAAACGCTGTCACACTATGCAAAAAGAATGGCTGAAAAAATAAAGCACGATGACGCTGTTTTAATTGGTGTTTCTTTTGGTGGGATTTTGGTTGAGGAAATCGCAAAGATTAAACCTGTTCGGAAAACCATTATCGTCTCAAGTGTAAAGTGTAAGAAAGAGTTTCCCGGAAGAATGAAGTTTGTCAGGAATACTAAAATGTACAAACTTATTCCAACGAGCCTTTTTTCTAATGTGGAATACCTTTTGCGGTATAGTACAAGTCCGAGAATGAAAGAGCGTCTGGAATTGTATAAAACCTATCTTTCGGTAAATGATGTGAAGTATCTGGACTGGGCCATTGAAAACGTCCTAATGTGGAATAGGGCCGAAGCGGATGAAAAGGTTGTCCATATTCATGGGGACAAAGACGATGTGTTTCCGATTGAGAATATTAAAAATTGTATAGTGGTAAACGGAGGTACACATGCCATGATTTTGTTTAAGTACAAATGGATGAATGAGAATCTTCCAAGGATAATAACCGAATAAAATAAGATTATGAAATTGATTAGAAGAGTTATGGCAGTTGCGGCAGTGATTGTTGTAAGTGGACTATTTATTTATGCGGTTTCAGCCGTAACAACGGGAAAAGGATATGAATTCACGAGAATACCTGTAGAGATGGATTTTGCAGGTGAAAAGGTTCCGTTGAAAATTTCGGATGTAAGTGAACGTTTTGATCGGGAACTGACCGTGAATGTAAATCTTCATGCTACAACCGAACTGGTCATAAAAAGGGCTAATCGCGCTTTCCCGGTTATCGAACCTATCCTGAAGAAAAACGGTGTTCCGGACGATTTTAAATATCTCGCTGTTATTGAAAGTGGTTTGGCCAATGTGACATCGCCTTCAGGTGCGAAAGGGGTTTGGCAGTTTATGCCTGAAACGGCAAAAGAGTTCGGGATGGAAGTAAATGAAATTGTGGATGAGCGCTATCATCTTGAAAAATCCACCGAATTGGCATGCAAGTATCTGTTGAAAGCCAAAGCGAAATTTGGAAACTGGACAATGGCGGCTGCTTCTTATAATGGCGGAGTGAATGGAATGGATCGTTTCATGGCGGCTCAAAAAGTGACAGATTATTATGATTTGCTGGTTAATGAAGAGACGTCTCGTTATGTTTTCAGGATTTTAGCTTTGAAAGAGATAATGCAAAACCAGCAGAAATACGGTTATGCATTGCCAAATGAGGTTCTTTACAAACAGATTCCGACCAAAAAGATTGAAGTGACGGCTGATATTCCGGATTTAGCCGCTTTTTCAATAGAACAGGGAATTAATTATAAAATCCTGAAAATCCATAATCCTTGGTTGAGAGATAAGTCTTTGGTAGTGCAACCGGGTAAAGTTTATGCAATTGAAATTCCGTTAGAAGGGTATACAAGGTAAAAATGAGATCCATGACATTAACTATAGTTTTTGCTTTAATAGCCATAGGTTTGTTGGCGGGGATGTTAAGCGGGTTGGTTGGAATTGGTGGCGGAATAATTATGGTTCCGCTTTTGCTGTTGTTGGGATTTTCACAGCACCAGGCTCAAGGAACCAGTCTTGCTGTGCTGTTGCTCCCGGTTACGGCTGCAGCTGTGTATAATTATTATAAAGAGGGTTATCTCGATTGGCGCTATGCTGCTCTCATGGCGGTTTTTTTTGTCATCGGAGGCTATTTTGGGAGCAAGTTGGCGGTTTCCATCGATGCCAAAATGCTGAAGAAAGTCTTTGGAGTGCTATTGCTGATTGTGGCTGGAAAGATGATTCTGGGGAAATAATCATTTTGAGATTCCTTCCTTGTTTTTGAATCCGTCTTCATTTGTGATTAAAGGACTGATGCCTTCGTAAAAGCGTTCATAATTTAAGGAGAAAGATTGGTCGTAGGACATTTTGTCTCCCAGGTTGATACCGCCCCTGCGGATGTCAATTAAATTCATCCCTTCATCAATTAAAAAAGTGGTTGGTATTCCAAGCGTGTGTTTTAATGTAGAAACAAGATAGTCGTCCTTATTGTAGGTTTCATGCGCGTAGCAAACTTCTATTGGGTCATTGAATTGACTGGCTATTTTTTTGATTTCTTCCTTTCTGTTCCAAAAAACAACCACGATTTGAATGTTTTTTCCGTATTTCTTGGCGAGTTTGTTTAAGGCTGAAATTTCGCCATTGGATGTAAGACACCATGAGGAATAGGTAAGGAGGTATACAGGTTTTTTAATTTTGTTGAGAAAAAGTCTTCTTTTATTGATGCGATGGAAGCTGAAATTATCAAATTTTGTTCCGATAAGGGAATTGTGAATTAGGGAATCAAAGAGTTTTTTTCCAAGCTTGTCATCACCTCTTTCGTAAGCAGCATTGGCTTCTTTTATGTAAGTTTTGATGTTTTTGTGGATGTTGTATGAAAACAAAGCATGTGCGTCGTCTTGTGCAACAGCTGCACAAGACAGAAGAAAAACGACCATGATTTTTAAGTAAAAATGCAGCATATTCTCTGTTTTGAATCGATAAAATTACGTTTAAAACCGTTGAATTGCTTTTTTTTCCGATGAGTGGCTCAAATACTCGTCAGGATACGTTTTGATACAAAAAAAGCGCTTAAAAAGCGCTTTTAATATTGAAAATCAAATAGTTATATTTTTTTCATTTGCTCTTTCATCATTTTGATCTGATCCTTAAGCATATTTTGTTTGTCAAGTTTTTTTGCCTCATTCAATAAGTTGGTGGCTTCCACTTTTCTTCTTCTTGTCATGGCGATTCCAGCTAATTGCAATTTAGCCAAAGCCAGATCCTGATCCATACTTAAACCTAATTCGATAGCTTTTTTGAAATATTTTTCAGCAGCCGACAAATTGGTCTGTGATACCATGATTCCGTTAAGGTAGTTAAAATAACCTTGTTGTTTTCTAACCAAAGCGGTTTCCGGGTTTTTGATATAGGCAAGCCATTTACCGGCACCTTCCAGATTTTGTTTTCTCAACTGAAGGAAAGCCAGTAAAATGAATTCGTTTTTAAAATAAAGTAAAATAAAGATTGATGAGAAAAGAATCAGGAAAATACCGTTTCCGATGTTATCTTCCGTGAATTGCCAAATCCCTAATGCGATAACCAATCCTGCTAAAATCAATTTAATATTTCTGTGAAACATAGCGTTTTTATTTTTAAGTTTGCAAATGTAATAAATAGAAATGAGCAACTGAAAAAAGTTTTTTCAAAGTAATGAAATTCCTTAAAAACGTTATTCTGACTGTTTATGAAACGATATCCTGACAGAAGTTTAAAAAAATTTTCTAAACCACTTGCCAGAAATAAAAGTCTTTGTATATTTGCACTCGGTTTTGAAGCGAGGTTAATTTCAAAGCTGAACATATTTAAAAACACGATTTAAAGATAAAAGCAATGAGTAAGAGAACGTTTCAACCATCGAAAAGAAAAAGAAGAAACAAACACGGTTTCATGGATAGAATGGCTTCTGCTAACGGAAGAAAAGTGTTAGCGCGTAGAAGAGCAAAAGGAAGACATAAGTTAACGGTTTCATCTGAGCCTAGACACAAAAAATAATGATTTTTAAATCATAAATAGAGCGTTACTTTTTATCAGTAACGCTTTTTTTATACCTTATTGAGAATAAAGACATAACTTTACGTGTCTTAATAATTACAACAACACAACACAATGCCAAAAGACAATTCAATCAAATCGGTTTTAATTATTGGTTCGGGACCAATTGTAATCGGACAAGCCTGCGAGTTTGACTACGCAGGATCACAATCTGCACGATCATTAAGAGAAGAAGGAATTGAAGTTATCTTAATTAACTCCAATCCGGCAACCATCATGACAGATCCGTCAATGGCGGATCACGTGTACTTGAAACCACTAACGACAAAATCAATCATTGAAATCTTAAAAGCGCATCCGCAAATTGATGCCGTTTTGCCTACAATGGGAGGACAAACCGCATTGAATCTTTGTTTGGAAGCGGATGAAAAAGGCATCTGGACAGATTTTGGAGTTCGATTAATCGGGGTTGATGTTAACGCTATCAATATTACGGAAGACAGAGAGCAATTCAAACAATTGTTAGAGCGAATCGAAATTCCGACTGCACCTGCAAAAACGGCAAATTCATTCCTTAAAGGTAAAGAAATTGCACAGGAATTCGGATTCCCGCTGGTAATTCGTCCTTCGTTTACCTTAGGGGGAACCGGAGCTGCTTTCGTATTTAAGAAAGAAGATTTCGACGATTTGTTGACACGTGGTCTTGAAGCTTCTCCAATTCACGAGGTACTTATTGATAAAGCACTTTTAGGTTGGAAAGAATACGAATTAGAATTACTTCGCGATAAAAACGACAATGTTGTAATCATCTGTACCATCGAAAATATGGACCCAATGGGAATCCATACCGGAGACAGTATTACAGTAGCACCTGCGATGACGCTTTCGGACAGAACGTTCCAGAAAATGCGAGATATGGCAATTCTGATGATGAGAAGTATCGGAAACTTTGCAGGAGGTTGTAACGTACAGTTCGCCGTTTCACCAGATGAAAAAGAAGATATCGTAGCGATTGAGATCAACCCGCGTGTATCTCGTTCTTCTGCTTTAGCATCAAAAGCAACCGGATATCCAATCGCTAAAATTGCTACAAAATTAGCTTTAGGGTATACACTTGACGAATTACAAAACCAGATTACGAAATCAACTTCCGCTTTATTCGAACCGACTTTGGATTACGTTATCGTAAAAATCCCGCGTTGGAATTTCGATAAATTTGAAGGAGCCGACAGAACATTAGGTCTTCAGATGAAATCGGTTGGAGAGGTGATGGGAATCGGACGTTCGTTCCAGGAAGCTTTGCATAAAGCGACTCAGTCATTGGAAATCAAACGTAACGGTTTGGGAGCGGACGGAAAAGGGTATACCAATTACGATCAGATTATTGAGAAATTAACATACGCCAGCTGGGATCGTGTATTTGTGATTTATGATGCGATTGCAATGGGTATTCCGTTAAGCAGAATTCATGAAATCACTAAAATCGACATGTGGTTCCTTAAACAATACGAGGAATTGTATGTGTTAGAGCGTGAAATTTCAAAATACAAAATAGATACGTTACCGAAAGAATTGCTTTTGGAAGCGAAACAAAAAGGGTTTGCAGACCGTCAGATTGCTCACATGATGGGTTGTCTTGAAAGTCAGGTATACAACCTGCGCGATCAAATGGGAGTGAACCGTGTTTATAAATTGGTAGATACTTGTGCTGCCGAGTTTAAAGCGAAAACACCTTACTACTACTCAACCTTCGAAGCGGAAATCCAGAAAGCCGACGGTACTCGTTTCGTAGATAATGAGAGTGTAGTTACAGATAAGAAAAAAGTAATCGTTTTAGGTTCGGGACCAAACCGAATCGGACAGGGAATTGAGTTTGATTACTCTTGTGTTCACGGCGTTTTAGCTGCTGCTGAATGTGGTTATGAAACGATCATGATCAACTGTAACCCTGAAACGGTTTCCACGGATTTCGATACGGCAGATAAATTATACTTCGAACCTGTTTTCTGGGAGCATATCTACGATATTATCCGTCATGAGAAACCGGAAGGTGTAATCGTGCAGTTAGGAGGTCAGACGGCACTTAAATTGGCTGAAAAACTTTCTAAATACGGAGTTAAGATTTTAGGAACAAGTTTCGATGCTTTGGATTTAGCCGAAGACAGAGGGCGTTTCTCAGATTTGTTGACAGAATTACATATCCCGTTCCCGAAATTCGGTATCGCGGAAAGTGCTGAAGAAGCATCAAAATTAGCGGATTCATTAGATTTTCCATTGTTGGTTCGTCCATCTTATGTATTGGGTGGTCAGGGAATGAAAATTGTAATCAATAAACAGGAATTGGAAGAGCATGTTATTGATTTGTTGAAATCGATTCCGGGTAATAAATTATTGTTAGACCACTATTTGGATGGTGCAATCGAAGCAGAAGCAGATGCGATCTGTGATGGTGAAAACGTTTACATCATCGGTATCATGGAGCATATCGAGCCTTGTGGGGTTCACTCCGGAGACAGTAACGCGACTTTGCCGCCATTCAATATTGGTGAGTTTGTGATGCAGCAAATTAAGGATCATACGCATAAAATCGCATTGGCACTGAAAACTGTTGGTTTGATCAATATTCAGTTTGCTATTAAAGATGATATCGTTTACATCATTGAAGCGAATCCGAGAGCATCACGTACAGTTCCGTTCATTGCAAAAGCGTATGGTGAGCCGTATGTAAACTATGCTACAAAAGTAATGTTGGGTCACAATAAGGTAACCGACTTTACATTCAATCCGCAATTGAAAGGATTTGCGATCAAGCAACCGGTATTCTCTTTCAGTAAGTTTAAAAATGTAAACAAAGCGTTAGGGCCTGAAATGAAATCAACTGGAGAAAGCATCTTGTTTATTGACGACTTGAAAGATGACCAATTCTATGAGTTGTATTCACGCAGAAAAATGTACTTGAGTAAATAATCTCAATTTGGTTATAAAAAGAAAGAGGTTGTCTAAAAAAGGCAGCCTCTTTTTTTATCGATATTACCTTAAAATTTGACTACAAAATCAATTCTTTATTTGCTTTTTAACGAAAAAACAAGATAAAGACCTACCGTTTGGACATATCTAAAAATAGCACACGGATCTTACGGGTTAAACAGATCAAACGGATTTACACAGATAAAATCCAAAGTGATTTTAAAAAAAACTGGTCGTGATTTATGTCAAATCTTTAGTTTATGTCAAAAATCTGTGCAAATCAGTTTGATCAGTGTCATCCTTGGTCTAATGCATTATGTATAACACTTGTGTCCTACACTGTGCAGCGGGGTTGTTTTAAAAAAACAGAAATTTATTCCTGATAATATTCTATTTTTATATTTCATAAAAATCAAATAAATAATGGATATATCTTTTACAGAATGGGTAGGTTATCTGGCATCATTAGTGTTGATGGTTTCATTTCTTATGAAAAATATTAATACTTTACGGATAATAAATTCGATAGGATGCCTGCTGTTTGTTCTTTATGGATTTATGCTGGCAACTTCCTGGCCGGTAATCATTACGAATGCCTTTATATTAGGTGTCAATATTTTTTATTTGTCCAAAAAACAATCTCCGAATAACAAGTCAGATACTGGGCAAAGTTAATCCTTTCGTAAAAAAAAATGTGCAAGCGCGAAAGGATTCGCACGGGAGCAGGTGGCTGAGCTCGAACAGGATACTTGCGCTAAAGGGAAAAATTTGTATAAATCACAATCAGTTTTTATTATCACTTTGGATTTTATTTGCGTAAATCAGTTCAATCCGGATG
>NZ_DATIDM010000191.1:0-12683 GCF_035456225.1 Flavobacterium sp.
AATTGATGAATAAAGTGATACACCATCTCGCAAGTGGAACCATATCCGGTATCCGAAAACGTGAATTTGGAATAATTGTCCGGTGCCTGGTGATGGTCAATCATCACAAATGTTTTATCCAGTTTCTCCAGGGTTGCCTGCATGAAATCGCCAACACGGTGCAGGGCATTGAAATCCAATGTGAAAATAATATCCGCCTGATTTAGTTTTTCAGTGCAGTTTTCGGTTTCTTTTTCGAAAATCAGAACTTTTTCCGCATCTGGTAACCAGGCTAAAAAATTGGGGAATTCATTTGGGGAGATTACAGAAACCTCGTGATTTTTCTGAAGTAAGAAATGGTATAACCCTAAACATGAGCCCATTGCGTCCCCATCAGGATTGCGGTGGGGGATAATAGCTATTTTTTTTGGAGAAGCTAAAAGTTCTTTAAGCGCTTCAATTTCATTGGTTGTCATCATGTTGCGAAAATACGTTTTTTCGGGATAATTTACATTACTTAAATCTTTCAAAGTTTTAATTTTTCTTCCGAAAAAAATATTGTTCCCTATGTTCGTCGGGAGCACCTGTTTTATATAATTGGAAGAAAATTTATTAATGGGCGTTTCATTTTCACAGAAATAACTATTTTTGCACATGCAACACAATGTACTTATTTTAGATTTCGGATCGCAATATACTCAGCTTATTGCGCGTAGGGTTCGCGAATTAAACATATTCTGCGAAATTTTTCCTTTTAATCATTTCCCGGATGATTTGTCAAGTTATAAAGCGGTAATTTTATCAGGTAGTCCTTTTTCTGTTCGCGCAGAAGATGCTCCACATCCTGATTTGTCTCAAATTCGTGGTAAAATGCCTTTATTGGCAGTTTGTTATGGAGCTCAGTATCTGGCTCATTTCAGTGGTGGGGAAGTAGCACCTTCAAACATCCGCGAATACGGTAGAGCTAATTTATCGTTTATAAAAGAAAATGAATTGTTCTTTGATAATGTGGATCTTCACAGTCAGGTTTGGATGAGCCACAGTGATACGATCAAGCAAATGCCTACAAACGGTGTTCGTTTAGCATCTACAAAAGATGTTGAAAATGCGGCATACCGTATCGATGGCGAAACAACTTATGCGATTCAGTTCCACCCGGAAGTGTATCATTCCACAGACGGAAAACAAATGTTGGAGAACTTCCTGGTAAAAATTGCAGAAGTGCCTCAAAACTTTACGCCGAATGCTTTCGTGGATGAAATCATAGCTGAAATGAAAGAAAAAATCCAGGACGATAAAGTAGTTCTTGGACTTTCAGGAGGTGTGGATTCAACGGTGGCAGCAGTTTTATTGAACAAAGCAGTTGGCGCAAATCTATATTGTATTTTCGTAAATAACGGTTTATTGCGTAAGAATGAATTCGAAAACGTATTGAACCAATATAAAGGAATGGGCTTAAACGTTAAAGGAGTGGATGCTTCTGAACGATTTTTGTCTGAATTAGCCGGAGTGGAAGATCCGGAAACCAAAAGAAAAATCATCGGTCGAGTGTTTATCGAAGTGTTTGACGACGAGGCACACCTTATCGAAGACGTAAAATGGTTGGCACAGGGAACAATTTATCCGGACGTAATCGAATCAGTATCGGTAAAAGGACCTTCAGCTACCATCAAATCACATCACAATGTAGGTGGTTTACCTGATTTTATGAAATTGAAAATTGTAGAGCCTTTGCGTATGTTGTTCAAAGACGAAGTGCGCAGAGTAGGAGCTACTTTAGGAATCGATCCGGAATTGTTGGGAAGACACCCTTTCCCGGGGCCAGGATTGTCAATCCGTATATTAGGAGATATTACTCCGGAGAAAGTGAGAATTCTTCAGGAAGTGGATTCTATCTTTATCGAAGGATTAAAAACCCATGGGTTGTACAACAAAGTTTGGCAGGCAGGAGCTATCTTATTGCCGGTAAACAGTGTTGGTGTAATGGGGGATGAACGTACTTATGAGAAAGTTGTTGCATTGCGCGCTGTAGAATCTACAGACGGGATGACCGCTGACTGGGTGCATTTGCCGTATGATTTCTTAATGAAAATCTCAAACGAAATCATCAATAAGGTAAAAGGTGTGAACAGAGTTGTTTATGATATCAGCTCAAAACCGCCTGCCACAATTGAGTGGGAATAAAATATTTAAGAAAAATAGGAATTAAGTCGTTACAATCTATAACTTTGTGACGACTTGTTCGTTTTAAAAAATACCATATGAAGTACTTTTTTACAGGATTGTGTACGGCTTTATTGGCTTCTGTTTCTGCTTTTTCACAAACGAAAGAACATAAAGTGGCAAAAGGAGAAACTGCCTATTCGATAGCCAAAAAATACAATGTGGCTGCAGAGGATATTTATCGTTTAAATCCAAATGCCAAAAACGGCGTTAATGAAAATTCGATACTTTTAATTCCTACGAAAGCAGGGCAGCCGTTTAAGGTAACTCCGAAAGAAACATCAAAAGAGGCTCCGAAACCAACCGGTAAAGAAACGCGTGTTTATCATGTGGTAGAAGCAAAAGAAACTGTTTTCAGTATTGCCAAAAAGTATGAAACTACGGTAGAGTCTATCACCAAAAACAATCCGGATGTAGAAAAGGAAGGGTTGAAATTAGGTCAGACGATTGTTGTTTTTACAACTAAAAAGATTGATAAACCAGAGTCTGCGAAACCAGCGGTAACTTCCTCGGCAAAATATCATACAGTAGAACCTAAAGAAACAAAGTTTGGAATAGCCAAAAAGAATGG
The DNA here is from genome assembly GCF_035456225.1 of Flavobacterium sp. Lineage (GTDB taxonomy): Bacteria > Bacteroidota > Bacteroidia > Flavobacteriales > Flavobacteriaceae > Flavobacterium. The sequence continues at coordinate 2,774 of NZ_DATIDM010000191.1, forward strand.
CTTGTCTGTTGAAGAGTTGGAGACTTTGAATCCCGAAATTAAAGAAAACCTGGAAATAGGTCAAAAATTACGACTTAATAAAAATACTCCTGTAGCGGTAAAAGCACCTGTACAGCCTAAAGAAGTGGTGCAGTACATGGATTATACGGTTCAGCCAAAAGAAACGTTGTACAGTTTGACCAGGGGTTCGGGATTGAGCCAGGAACAATTATTGGCAGTAAACCCGGAACTCGCTAACGGAGTTAAAACGGGTATGGTTATAAAAGTACCTTCCGGAGCTAAATTTAATCAGATTACTCCAAACAAAACGCAAGTAGATATTGTCAAAACTATCAACAAGCAAGAATCTAAAGAATTGGTGTTGATGTTGCCGTTCCATATCGATAAAATTGAAGCAGATTCCCTGAATTCAGTTGCGGAACGACTTAAGAAGGATAAATTCCTGAATATGACATTGGATTTTTATGCAGGAGCTTTAATCGCTATCGATTCTGCTAAAACGCTTGGTTTGCCATTGACTGTAAAGATTTTGGATTCAGAGGAATCTAAAAATTCTTCCGCTGTAGCCTCTTTAATCAGTACGAATGATTTTTCTAAAACCGATGCTATCATTGGTCCGTTTTTCCAAAACCATGTGGAAACGGCGGCGGCTTTATTAGAAAAATACAATACTCCCGTAATTTCGCCATTATCAAACGAGAGAGGAAAACCGTATTCCAATCTGTTTCAAGCTATGCCTAATTCTTTGGATGTGAAGCGTAAGATGTTTGAATTTATGATGGAGAAAAATGGAAACATCATTGCGGTTATTGATCCTAAAAAAGGCAGTTCAAAACAGTTTATTACTGAAAATTATCCTGGAGTTAAAATTGCCGAAATCAACGATAAAGGCGTTCCGACTTTAGAGAATATGAAAAGCCTGATGGATAAAGACAGAATCAATTATGTGATATTGGAATCGGAAAAAACAGGTATGGTTTTGAGTACATGTAATATACTGGTTAGTGCGACTTCCGAATATCAGGTACAGTTGGTGACTTTAGATAAAAATGAAACGCTTGATTTTGAGGAAATCCCTTTAAGTAAGTTGACTAAACTTAAATTGTTATATCCTTCGGTGTCAAGAGATAATGAAACACCACAGGCGGCTATTTTTGCTAAAGTATTTAAAAGAAAAAATAATATTTTTCCAAACCGTTTTGCAACCCGAGGTTTTGATGTGACGTTTGATGTTATCTTGAGATTGTTCCAGGATGGCGGTTATAAAGAATCGGTAAACGAAAAAGCCTCTGAACAGATTGAAAGCAAATTCAATTATGTGAATATTGATAGCGGTTATTACAACAAAGGAATTTACCTGTTGTATTACGATGAAGATTTAACTTTAAAAGAAGCGAAATAATGGCAACTTCAAAAGTGACTTACCAAGGCGATTTAAGAACATCGTCTGTACATTTGCAATCCGGAAATACAATTATAACCGATGCCCCAACAGACAATCACGGTAAAGGGGAGGCTTTTTCTCCGACGGATTCTGTAGCAAATGCATTGGCAACCTGTATGTTTACCGTAATGGGAATAAAAGCCCGCGATTTGGAAGTGGATTTTTCCGGGTCGACGGCGGAAGTAACCAAAATAATGGGAACCGATCCAAGAAGAATCATAGAAATACAGGTAACCTTTCAAATGAATGTTACGGCTGATGATAAGACCAGGACAATTTTAGAAAAGACGGCAATGACTTGCCCTGTTCTTTTTAGTCTGCATCCGGATATTAAAAAAGAGGTTGTTTTTAATTGGAAGTAATACCATAGATGTTTAAAAATCCATTCTCATTCAAAGGCCGGATAAGAAGGCTTGAATTTGGTTTAAGCTATATTGTTTACTGGCTTGCATTGTTTCTGTTTTCGAATATAACTGAATTTTTGTATCAGTTCAGTGAGTACGGTGGCCTTTTTGGGTTTTTACTCATTGTTCCTGTGTGGTTTTTTATTGCTCAGGCTGTAAAAAGATGTCATGACAGAGGGAATAGTGGTTGGTATGTTATTATTCCGTTTTATGTTCTGATATTGATTTTTGCGGAGGGTGAAATAGGTGAAAATAAATACGGGCCAAATCCTAAAGGAGAAGGTAATAAAACTGAAATAGATCAAATAGGAGCTGTCGATGCAGAATAAAATCAGTCAACAAGAACTTTTAATAAAATTAGCACATACCAAAATGCCCTTCGGAAAATACGAAGGGTATTTTCTTATTGACCTGCCCGAGTATTATGTGGTTTGGTATCATAATAAAGGCTTTCCTAAAGGGCAATTGGGAGAGCAGCTTCAACTCGTTTACGAACTCAAACTTAACGGGTTGGAAGAACTCGTGAGAAACATCCGTAAAAACTTTCCGAAGCCGTAATTCTTTAACGAATAATTGTCAATTGCTAATTGCTAATTATCAATTTATAATCGTATTTTTGCCAGGTTTTTTTAAACAACAACACAACACACAATAAACAATACACAATGAATCAGACGAAGTATATTTTTGTTACAGGGGGCGTGAGTTCTTCTTTAGGAAAAGGGATTATCGCAGCTTCTTTAGCAAAACTATTGCAGGCAAGGGGGTACAGAACAACCATTCAGAAATTTGATCCGTATCTGAATGTCGATCCGGGAACGTTAAATCCATACGAACATGGCGAATGTTATGTAACGGATGATGGAGCCGAGACCGATTTGGATTTAGGACACTATGAAAGATTTTTGAATGTTCCGACTTCACAGGCAAATAACGTGACCACCGGAAGAGTATACCTCTCTGTGATTGAAAAGGAGCGTCGTGGAGAGTTTTTGGGTAAAACAGTTCAGGTAGTTCCTCACATCACCAATGAAATCAAGGAGCGTATGCAATTGCTTGGTAAATCGGGTGATTATGACATTGTGATTACTGAAATAGGTGGAACTGTAGGTGATATTGAATCATTACCATATATAGAGTCTGTACGTCAATTGGTTTGGGAATTGGGTGAAAGCAACGGAATTGTTATTCATTTAACTTTGATTCCATACTTGGCAGCAGCTGGTGAGTTAAAAACCAAACCAACGCAGCATTCGGTGAAAACTTTGATGGAAAGCGGAATTAAAGCTGATATCCTTGTGTGTCGTACGGAGCATGAATTGTCACAGGACTTACGCCAGAAATTGGCTTTGTTCTGTAATGTGAAGAAAGAAGCGGTTATTCAGTCTATCGATGCGTCAACTATTTATGATGTTCCGAATCTGATGTTGGAAGAAGGATTGGATAAAGTTGCGTTGAAAAAACTCGATTTGCCAGAGAAAAACTTGCCGGATTTAACACAATGGAATGAATTTTTACATAAACTGAAAAATCCCAAACACGAAGTAAATATCGGTTTGGTTGGGAAATATGTAGAACTACAGGATTCTTATAAATCGATTTTAGAAGCTTTCATCCATGCAGGTGCGGCAAATGAAACTAAAGTGAATGTGGTTAGTATACATTCCGAATATTTAGATGCTAAAACAGCTGAAAGTCAACTAAAAGGGCTGGACGGTATATTGGTTGCCCCAGGATTCGGAGGTCGTGGAATCGAAGGAAAAATCGAGACGGTTCGTTATGCAAGAGAAAACAATATCCCGTTCTTCGGAATCTGTTTGGGAATGCAGATGGCGGTAATTGAATATTCAAGAAACGTATTAGGATATGCAGATGCTAATTCAACCGAGATGAACGAAAGTACAGCTCACCCGGTAATCAGCATCATGGAAGAACAAAAAAATATTACCGATAAAGGCGGGACCATGCGTCTGGGTGCATGGAAATGTCAACTTAAGGAAAATACATTAGCGCATAAGATTTACGGTAAAACCGATATTTTGGAACGCCACCGTCATCGTTATGAATTCAATGGTGAATTTTTGAACGAATTGGAAGCGGCAGGATTAAAAGCAACTGGAGTTAACCCTGATACCGGTTTGGTAGAGGTTGTTGAGTTGGAAAACCATCCGTTCTTCATTGGGGTTCAATACCACCCTGAATATAAAAGTACAGTAGCAAATCCACATCCGTTGTTTGTTAACTTCGTGGCTGCTGCAGTTAAAAATAAAGTTTGTTGCTAAACCAAAACAAATAGTCAGGTTTTTTGGTAACAAATAACAATAATTATTGACTAACGAATCGTTTACTGCTTAAAGCCTAACGCTTAAAGCAAAATTTAAAATGGAAGAAAGAAAATTAGACGCTAAATCCATCGTAGCATTTGTATTGATTGCCGGTTTAATGATTTGGATGATGTTCAACAACATCAAAGAAGATCAAAAATTAAAGGCTCAGGAAGATGCTCAAAAAGCAACAACCGAAAAGGTAGGAAAAGCTAAAGAACAGGTTGTTGCTGCTGCAATCAGTGATTCAACACAAACCGATTCCCTGAAAGTAAAGGCATTGCAGAGTACTTTAGGAGCTTTTGCTTATTCGGCTGCATTACCATCAGCAAAAGATAATGTTACTGAAGTTAAAAATGAACTGGTAACGTTAAAAATCGCTAATAAAGGTGGTTATATCGTTGATGTTAAAGTAAAAGATTTTGAACAATTCCACAAAGGTTCGGGAAAATCGGTTCAAATTATTAAAGATAATAACGCCAATCTGAATCTTCAGCTTCAAACTAAAGACAACCGTGTTTTAAATACAAAAGATATGTATTTTGAACCTACGGTTACTAAAGAAGGTAATAATCAGGTGGTAACCATGCGTTTAAAAGCCGGTGAAAACCAATTTTTAGAGTACCGTTATGTATTGAAACCTAATGAGTATATGATGGATTTCGGTATTCGTACTCAAGGATTAAATCAGGTGATCAATACTTCAAAACCACTTGATTTAGACTGGCAGTTAAAAGCCTATAGAAACGAGAAAAGTATTTCTTATGAAAACCGTTATACAGATGTTCGTTACGAATATGAAGGCGGAAAAGACAATAGTTTAAGTGCAGCCAGCAATCTGGATGAAGAAACAGTTGAAGATCTTACTTATGTAGCCTTCAAACAGGATTTGTTCACTTCTATTTTATTGATGGAAACACCAATTAAAGGAGCGCAGTTAAAATCCGAAAATCTGGTTCACGATGAAGAAAAGGATACGGTTTATACTAAAAACTTCTCTGCGAAATTGCCTTTGGCATTCAAAAACGGAGAGTTGAATTATGCTATGAACTGGTACTACGGTCCTGCTGATTATAAGATTCTGAATTCATACGATAAAAATCTTGATGAAGTAATGCCTTTAGGATGGGGAATTTTCGGTTGGATCAACCGTTATGTTTTCATTCCGGCATACGGATTCTTAAGCGGGTTCCTGCCTCACGGAATTGCCATTGTGATTTTTACTATGTTGGTTCGTTTGGTAATGTCTCCGGTAACGTACAAGTCGTATTTGTCTCAAGCAAAAATGAAAGTATTGCGTCCGGAAATTGCTGAACTTAACGAGAAATTCGGTAAAGATCCGATGAAAAAACAACAGGAAACCATGAAATTGTATGGTAAGGCGGGTGTGAATCCGATGGCAGGATGTTTGCCGGCACTTATGCAGATTCCGGTGTTTTATGCCTTGTTCCAGTTCTTCCCGTCGATGTTCGACTTACGTCAGAAAAGTTTCCTTTGGGCGGAAGACTTATCGTCTTATGATTCGATTTTAGAATTGCCATTCCGTATTCCATTCTACGGAAGTCATGTGAGTTTGTTCCCGATTTTAGCCTCTATTGCTATTTTCTTTTATATGAAAATGACAACTGGAGATCAACAAATGGCGGCTCCGCAACAGGAAGGTATGCCGGATATGGGCAAAATCATGAAAATAATGATTTATATATCTCCGATTATGATGTTGTTCTTCTTTAATAACTACGCATCCGGATTGAGTTTGTATTATTTTGTTTCAAACACAATTACAATCGGAATCATGTTGGTTATCAAAAATTACATTGTAGACGAGAAGAAAATCCATGCTCAAATTCAGGAGAATAAAACTAAAGATAAACCGCAAAGCAAATTCCAAAAGAAAATGCAGGAAATGATGGAACAGGCGGAAGCGCAGAAGAAATCCAAAAAGTAAATTACTTTAGTTATAATTTAAAGCCCTGTTTTTAGAAAGTTTGTACTCATAAAATCAGGGCTTTTTTAATTGTTTAAATCAGAAAAATTCAATTGTCAGTTATGGTAACATGGAAAACCCATGAAGGCAGTTTCATTAACTCCCGGTTTATCAAAACGGAAGGCATCATTGCGAAAGCGGTTGTAGCCGATAATGAACACACTCTTGAACAGGAAATGTAATTCAGTTTTAAGCATAATTTTTGAAACTGGTTCGGTTGTTGATATAACGCTTACCATCTTAAGAACACTAAAGCAAAAGTTAACAACTATTGTCTGCAAGTTTAATTTGATTACTTTTGAAATATTTTTTAAAAATTGGAGTTTTTACTACATATAAATTAAAAAAAACAACAATATAAATTGTTTAATAAATAAATGATGAAAATAAAACAAAATCTGGGTTTGGTTTTTTTATTGACACTATGGTGTTCGGTTTTTTATGGTCAGGATTTTAATAAATTAGACGAAAATGGAAAGCGTCACGGCCTATGGAAAGGTGTTTATGAGGATACCAAAAATCCTCGCTACGAAGGTACTTTCGAACACGGAAAAGAAATAGGTGTTTTTAAATATTTTGATAACACAGTAAAACTGGTAGTCATTGCGACCCGTGATTTTTCGGCCAATGACGGTTCACATTATACTACATTTTACAATCAGAAGGGGTTCAAGGTAAGTGAAGGTAAAGTTGTCGGGAAAGATACTTATGTTGGCGAATGGAAATATTACCATTTGGATTCCAAGGAGATTATGACGCTTGAAAACTATGTTGACGGTAAATTGAATGGTGTTCGCAAAGTGTATTTTCCCAATGGAAAAATTACCGAAGAAACCAATTATCTTAATGGTGTTAAACACGGTAAATATAAAAAATATGCCGATAACGGGGTAGTGCTTGAAGACTCCAATTATAAAAACGGCCAATATGATGGCATGGCTACATTCCGTCTTTCGGAAAAACAAATCAGTGGTCAGGGCATGTTCAAAAACGGAAAGAAAGTCGGCAAATGGAAGGTCTATGAAAATGGTAAGATGAAAACCGTTAACATGGACTTACAGGGGAAAAAATTCGCAAAACGAACTAAACCTGTAGAAAAATACGAAGGACAATAAATTTAAAAGGAATAAGGTAATGAAACGTGTTGTAGTAGGGCTTTCCGGCGGTGTAGATTCGAGTGTTGCTGCTTATCTTTTAAAAGAACAAGGGTATGAGGTTATCGGTCTTTTCATGAAGAACTGGCACGATGATTCTGTAACTATTTCCAATGAATGCCCTTGGCTGGAAGATAGTAATGACGCATTGCTGGTGGCAGAAAAGTTGGGAATTCCGTTTCAGACTGTCGATTTGAGCGAACAATACAAAGAGAAAATCGTTGATTATATGTTCAGCGAATATGAGAAGGGAAGAACCCCGAATCCGGATGTATTGTGTAACCGCGAAATCAAATTTGACGTTTTCATGAAAATCGCCTTGAGTCTAGGTGCCGATTATGTTGCAACCGGACATTATTGCCGAAAAGGAATAATTGAGGTTGACGGAAAAGAAACCTATCAGCTTTTGGCGGGCGTCGACGGAAATAAAGATCAGTCGTATTTCCTTTGTCAGTTATCGCAGGAGCAATTGTCAAAAGCCTTATTTCCGATTGGTGAACTGACAAAACCCCAAGTTCGTGAAATTGCCGCAAAAATGGATTTGGTTACCGCAGAGAAGAAAGACTCTCAAGGATTGTGTTTCATTGGAAAAGTGCGCTTGCCCGAGTTTTTGCAACAGCAATTGCAGCCGAAAGAAGGGTTGATTTATGAAGTTGGTGCGGACAATCCGATTTATTCGGTTGAAAAACCAGAATTTGACTCCCTTGAAGAAGAACTGGCATACGAATCCAAAAATATTGACTACAAACCTGAATTTGGAAAAGTAGTTGGTAAACACCAAGGTGCTCATTATTTCACGATTGGTCAAAGAAAAGGACTGAATGTCGGAGGAACTAAAGAGCCTTTGTTTATTGTTGCCACCGATGTTAAAACGAATTCGATTTACACAGGCCAGGGCGGAAATCATCCGGGCTTGTTCAAAAAAGCATTGCTGGTTAAAAATCCTGAAATTCACTGGATCCGGGAAGATTTAGCATTAAAAGATGGCGAATCAATGGACATCATGGCTAGAATTCGTTACCGTCAGCCACTTCAGAAAGCAAAATTGCATAAATTCAAAAATGGTATCTACGTGGTTTTCGATGATCCGCAGTCTGCCATAACCGAAGGGCAATTTGTTTCATGGCACATTGAAGATGAATTAGTTGGTTCGGGAGTAATTTCATAAATTAGCACTTCCCAAAGAAGCAAACCATGAAAAAAAGCATACTGTTCATAGCGCTGCTGTTGTGTTTAAAGTTATTTTCTCAGGAAGATGCCTGGATTTATTTCAGAGATAAACCCAATGCTCAATCTTATATTGAGAATCCGCTCAATATGCTTTCTCAAAGAGCTTTAAACCGTCGCACCACTCAAAATATTGCTTTAAATATACAAGATGCTCCAATACATGTTCCCTACATTAACCAGATTAGAGCAGCTGCCGGAATTACAGTAAAAGCAAAATCGAAATGGTTAAATGCTTTACACATTAGAGGAACCCAGGCAAATATTGCGGCATTGTCGGCATTACCCTTTGTCAGCAGTATTAAATATGCCAATCATTCGTTAAATCCTGGCGGACGTTCAACTCCGGCAACGTCACAGAAAAAAAACAAAACAAACAAGTTTATGGATACTCAGGAGGACTATAATTACGGTTCTTCTGCAACTCAGGTTCAAATGCTCAATGCAAATTGGCTGCACCAACAGGATTTTACCGGTCAGGGAAAAATCATAGCCGTTATGGATGCGGGTTTCCCAGGTGTAAATACGCAAGCGCCTTTTCAGCGTTTGAGAGATAATAACCTGATTTTGGGAGGTTATAATTTCGTGAACAGAACCAATAATCCTTATACCGGTTTTCAGCACGGAACACAGGTGTTGTCAAATATGGGTGGCTATGTGGATAATCAGTTAATTGGGACTTCCGTGAATGCGCAATATTATTTGTTTGTTACAGAGGATATTAGTGGTGAAAACCCTGTGGAAGAAAGCAATTGGGTAGAAGCTCTGGAGATGGCCGATAGTCTTGGAGTTGATGTCGTAAATACTTCTTTGGGTTATTTCGAATATGATAATCCGGCTTATAGCTATTCTTACGATGATTTGAACGGACAAAAAGCATTTTCTTCTGTAGCTGTGGGTATAGCATTTAGCAAAGGGATGATTTGTGTCACTTCTGCCGGAAACTCTGGTAGTACTTCAAATCCACACATTGGAGTTCCTGCAGATGCGGCCTTAAATTTAACGGTTGGTGCTGTTAACAGTTCGGAGGTTAAAGCAGGGTTTAGTTCAATCGGACCAACTTTTGACGGAAGGATCAAGCCTGATTTGATGGCCATGGGCGTTGGAGCAACAGTCGCAACAGAGACCGGGAGTATTGCAACAAACAACGGGACTTCGTTCGCGGGACCGATTTTAGCCGGTGCGGTTGCCTCATTCTGGAGTGCCTTTCCAAATAAAACCAATGCTGAAATTGTTCAGTTAATTAAAGCATCAGCGGATCGTTTTTCAAATCCGAATAATAATTACGGCTATGGGATCCCGGATTTACAATTGGCATACAATAACGCTTTGTCGGTTTCGGAATTTCATGAAAAAGAATTTACACTTTA
>NZ_DATIDM010000192.1:0-5140 GCF_035456225.1 Flavobacterium sp.
TTGGGTCTAATCCCTCTGCCTTTCGTGATAACGTTCAGTGTGTTTAAGAACGCTGCAAAGCTAACAACAAAAAATTGAATTCGGAAATTTTTTCTGATTTTAGATTGTTTTTTACAAAAAAGCTGATTTTTTTTCTACTTAAACTTACAAAGACAATTTTTTTAAACGGAAAACTACCCCAAAGCCTGTTGCAAATCGTTGATAACATCCTGAACCGTTTCCAATCCTACCGACACCCTTACCAAACCGTCAGTGATGCTTACCGCCAACCGTTCTTCCACGGTTAATTTGCTGTGGGTTGTGGAGGCTGGATGCGTTACGATTGTTCGTGTATCGCCTAAATTGGCTGAAAGCGAGCACAATTGGATTTTATCCAAAAACTTTCGGCCGGCTTCGATTCCGCCTTTAATTTCAAACGCCACGATGTTTCCGCCCAAACGCATTTGTTTTTTGGCGATTTCGTATTGCGGATGCGATTTCAGGAACGGGTATTTTACTTGTTTCACATTCGGATGGTTTTCCAAAAATTCAGCCACTTTCAATGCGTTTTCACAATGTTTTTCCACGCGAACAGGCAATGTTTCCAAACTTTTGGACAACACCCAGGCATTGAATGGCGATAAAGCCGGCCCGGTATTTCTTGAAAACAAATAAATCTCGCGAATCAAATCGGCACTGCCAACGGTGATTCCGCCCAAGACACGACCTTGACCGTCGATTAATTTGGTTGCGGAATGCACTACTAAATCCGCTCCGTACTGAATCGGATTCTGGATGTAAGGCGTAGCGAAACAATTATCTATTATCAGAATCAGGTTGTGTTTTTTCGCAATCTGTCCGAGCAATTCCAAGTCGATAATATCAACAGCCGGATTAGTTGGCGATTCTGCAAAAAGGATTTTAGTATTGGGTTGTATAAAATCCTCTATGGTTTCCGGCTTGTTGATATCAAAATAACTTGTCGTGATGTTCCACTTCGGGAAATACTTTGTAAACAAGGTATGTGTCGAACCAAAAACACTGCCCACAGAAACGATGTGATCACCCGATTCCAGCAAAGCTGCGAAAGTGGAGTAAATCGCTGCCATTCCGGTTGCAAAAGCATAACCCGCTTCGGCACCTTCCATCTGACAGATTTTTTCCACGAACTCGCTCGTGTTTGGGTTTGAGAATCGGCTGTAAATGTTTCGTTCTTTTTTTGGCAAAAGTTCAGTTATTTGCCCAGGGATGCCAAGAACCCCAAATTCATTTTCATCGGAATTTTTATTTTTATTTTTTGGAGTTTCTTCAGTGAAGGAAGCACGCATGTCTTCGGCATCTTCAAAGACAAAACTTGAGGTTAAGTATAGCGGAACGGAATGCTCCAGATATTGGGATCGTTCTATTTGGGTTCGGATGGCTTGGGTTTCGAAGCCGAATTCTGAATTACTCATTTTATATTTATTTACTTTCAATTAATTATTTTATTTTTTCCGCTAAACGCAAGATATCACCAAAAACACCTCTGGCGGTTACGGCGGCTCCGGCTCCGGCACCTTGAATCACTATTGGGTGTTCACCATAAGATTCGGTGTAGATTTCAAAAATGGAATCAGAACCTTTAAGCTGTCCCAAGGAACTTTCCTGTGGAACCGACACTAGACTCACTTCCAGATTGGCACCGTTTTCCACCGACAAATCACCTGAGAGATCACCTACATAGCGCAACACGTGATTTTCGGATTGGTCCGCTTTTGTATTTTGATAAATCGGATTCAGCTCTTCCAGTTGTGAAAGGAAATTATCTACGCTGCCTTCTCGCAGGTTTTCCGGAATCAGGTTTTGGATTTTCACTTCAGAAAATTCATTGATTAAATCTAACTCTCTGGCAAGGATTAGCAATTTTCGACCAACGTCGTTTCCATTCAGATCTTCGCGCGGATCCGGTTCGGTGAAGCCTTTTTCGATAGCTTCCTTCAACACGTCGCTGAATTTTTTATCCGAAGCAGAAAAAGTATTGAACAAGTAACTTAATGTACCGGAAAAAACCCCTCGGATTCGGGTAATATTTTCACCGGAATGATGTAGTAGTCGAATCGTGTCAATTAACGGTAATCCGGCGCCCACATTGGTTTCGTATAAGTAATTCTTCTGATAAAAATGAAGATTTTCACGCAGGTTTTTATAGAAACTGTATTCTTTTGTATTGGCAATTTTATTGGCTGAAACCAAATCGAAACCGTTTTTGATCAGTTCCACATAATTTGAGACAAAATCTTTGCTTGCCGTGGTATCAATCGCGATTAAATTCCCTAAATGATGTTCCTTTACCGAATTTAAGATAGCTTCTACAGATGATTTTTGGCTTGTGTTTTGCAATTCCGACTCCCAATTATCCGTAACGCCTTTCGAGTCAAAAATAAACTGACGGGAATTGGCAATGCCTACGATATTCAATTCGAGTCCTTTGCGCTGAATGATGTTTTCACGACTTTCCAACAACTGATTGATTAGCGTCTTCCCTACCGTTCCGTGCCCGAAAACAACCAGATTTACTTTTTTGGTGATTCCGAAAATTTCACTGTGAATAACATTCAACGCTTTCTTAAGCTGTTTGCGTTCCACCACCAAACTCACATTTTTTCCGGTAACGGTATTGTTGAACAAAATCGGGACAATCTGATTGCGGATTAAAGCATCGTATGGTTTATTGAAAGTCGCCAGCTCTTGCCCAATAATGGAAATAACCGATACATTTTCAGTCAGATAAACACTGCTTACGTCTTGTGTATAGAAATCCAATTCGAATTCGGCCTCGATTGCATCTTTGGCTTTTTGGGCGTCTTTCGCATCCACCACCAAACCGATGCCGCGCTCGGAAGAACCCTGCGAAATGATGCTTACACTAATATTGTTTTGAGCCAAAGCCCTGAAGATTCGAGCATCAATACCAGGTTTCCCCAACAAACCGCGCCCTTCCAAATTTACTAATGTGACATTTTCCAAAACCGATAGCGATTTGATTCCCTTTCTTGAATTTTCGGCATTAATCAATGTTCCGTTATGCGTATGGTTGAATGTGTTTAAAATGCGTAACGGAATTTTCTTTTCTATAAGAGGGATGATTGTTTTCGCGTGAAGGATCGTAGCTCCGAAAGTGGCAATTTCATTGGCTTCCTCAAAAGAAAGCTGGTCGATTTTTTGCGCATCCGGCACTAAATCCGGATTGGCAGTGAAGATACCGTCTACGTGTGTAAAGCTTTGCAGTTCTTCGGCTTCAAGATAATTGGCCAATAAAGAAGCCGTAAAATTACTTCCGTTTCTTCCTAAAGTAGTGGTTTCGTCATCGGTACTTGAAGCGATAAAACCCGTCACGATGTTTACCGTGGTACCGTTATTATTTTTGAAATAGGCCTGTACATTTTTACGGGAAATGGTATCCACCGGTTGGGCATCCCCAAATTTAGCGTCGGTTTTAATCAATTGGCGTGTATCAGAAAAATTAGCATTCACCCCTTTTTCTTTCAAAGCCTGTGTTACCACTTTTCCGGAAATCACTTCGCCTTGAGCCAACACATTATCTTTTATCTTTTTGCTGTAATCCCCCAAAAGTGCTACACCTTCGAACAATTTTTCCAATAGTGAAAATTCGGATGACAAATCCACAGAAGTATTTCCTCTCTGATAGTTTTTGAAATTCTCTAATTGCTCGCGGTACACTTCATTCTTCTTGGCTTTTTCAAGAATTTCTTCCAATTCGTCTGTGGCATTGCCGATAGCCGAAACGACCACAGCAATTTTTTCCTGTCTGTTGACTTTATCTAAAATGATGCTTATTGCTTTATTGAAACCTTCGCCATAGGCTAAAGATTTTCCTCCAAATTTTAAAATTTTCATACTTGTATTGTTTCCAGTTTAGTTGTTGTTGTAAATATGTTTTTAAGAATAGCGTTTAGTTGTTCGAACTCGATTAAAAAAGCATCGTGCCCGTGAATGGATTGTATTTCATCGTACATCACATCCTTCTTAACCGTTTTCAGCATTTTATACGTTTCTCGGTTTTCTTCGGCTGTGAAAAAATAATCGGAATTCACTGCGACTATATGGATCTTGGCCGAAGTTTCTTCTGCAAAAGCCAGCAGTTGTTCACTATCCATGTCTTCCCCGATGGTTTTCAGCAAATGGTTCATCAGTTTGTAGGCTGCCAATTCAAAACGGCTTTCCAGTTTTTTTCCGTGATGCTGTAGCCAGCTTTCAATCTGATACAATTCCTCATTTTCATTTTTGGAACGGTTGAATTTCGCTTTCAGTGATTCCGGTGTTCGGTACAATAACATGGCGTGCATTCGGGCGTCGTGGATCGGATTGTTGGAATTATTCAGAATCTGATCTTGCACCAGGACATTGGCAATCAACCAATCCGATGATTTCCAGTCGGATGCAATCGGGATCAGGTGTTTTATGCTGTTTGGTTTCAGGAAGGCCATTTCCCAAGCAATAGCACCTCCAATACTTCCTCCAATCACGGCGTAAAGCTGACTAATGTTTAATGAATGAAGGCCTTTCCAGAAGATTTTGGCAATATGTCTGGTGGTAAAATCTTTGTAATTTTCAATCAGGTTTTTCGACTCCCCATCGGAACCATTCCCAGGAACATTAAAAGAAATTACAGTATAAATTACCGTGTCGATGGTTTTATTTTCACCGATCAACTCATTCCACCATCCATTTTCTCCAGTTACCTGCGAATTTCCTGTCAACGCATGATTCACTAAAACCACTGGAGCCGTACCGATTGGCTGACCAAATACCTGATAGCACAATGGTATCCATCGTTTATTCACCCTATGCTCTAAAGTAAAATCAAAAACATCTGTTCTTTGTTGTATTCCGTTCATTTTTCTAACTTGCTTTTACTACAACCTGTTTTCACAACACTGGAAAACCGATTTTCAACTATTTTTTTCTCCATTACATCCCACAAAAAAACCCCTGCAATCTGCAGAGGTTTTAGCTGTAAATTCTATTCCGATCGAATCAAGCAAAAGACATCCCCTGCGGACAGTTTTTCCACATCATTTGCATCATCATCATTTGCTCAATTCTTCTCATGTCATTTTTTAATTACGCTGCAAATTTAGATGTTTTTTCTAATTAAAAA
>NZ_DATIDM010000193.1:0-3021 GCF_035456225.1 Flavobacterium sp.
AATTGGATAACGAATTTGGGAATTACCGCTGCATAAGCCCCATTTGGATTTTGTCTGCGCCCAAAAACATTGAAATAACGTAATCCGACAGTTTCCATTCCGTAAGTTTTCTGGAAAACATCGGCATACAATTCATTTACGAATTTGGTAATTGCGTAAGGGGACAAAGGCTTCCCAATAATTTCTTCCTGTTTTGGCAAACTCTCCGAATCGCCATAAGTGGATGAACTGGCGGCATAAACAAACCTTTTCACACCTGCTTCTTTTGAAGCATGCAACATGTTTAAAAAACCTGAAATATTTACTTCATTGGTTGTAATCGGATCCTGAATCGACCTTGGTACCGATCCTAAAGCTGCCTGATGCAAAACATAATCCACACCATCAAGGGATTTCAGACAGGTTTCATAATCCCTGATATCACCCTCAATCAGTTTGAAATTGGGGTTTGACAAAAAATCCTGAATGTTATGCCTAAAACCTGTTGAAAAATTATCCAGACAGACCACATTATGATTCTTCGCAAGAAAGTACTCGCACAGGTTCGAGCCGATAAAACCAGCTCCTCCGGTTATAAGAATAGTATAATTACCCTCAGACATCTTTTTTAGTTTGGACACAAAGATACGTTAATTAAAAAGTTTTGCATTACCAATTGAAGCCACTCTGACAAAAAATCGGTTTATGGCTATAACAGATTATCGAGGTTTACTTTTTTAGAATAAAATCCTTAACCTTTTCAACTTTAGTTTTTGGTTTGAATTGCTCAACATAACCTGCGCCATACGCACCATACCCGTATCCGTATCCATATCCATATCCGTATCCGTATTTGGCGCTGCTCTCAAATCCGTTAACAACTATACTTATATTGTGCAGCTCTCCTCTTTTGTGTTTTTCATTGATTATGGACAACATTCCTTTGTTTGTATAGGCCTGTCTTACAATATAAATGGTTGCATCACAAAATTGGGCCAGTTCCAGAGCATCGGAAACCAAACCTATTGGAGGTGTATCCAAAATAATGTAATCGTAAGTCAATTTTAACTCGTCAATCATTTCCTTCATGGATTCTCCAAGAATCAACTCAGAAGGATTTGGTGGAATCGGTCCTGATGTAATTACATCCAGATAAGGAATATGGGTAGCCTGTATAACCTCATCTAATGTCTTTTGTCCGATTAAATAATTTACAGCACCAATATTATTTTCAATATTAAAATCTCCGAAAATTCTAGGTTTTCTAAGATCCAATCCCACAATTACTGTTTTTTTCTCACTTAAAGCAAATACTGTTGCCAGGTTTATGGAACAAAACGTTTTTCCTTCCCCACCAACCGATGATGTAATCATTAATGTTTTTGTTCCGTCTTTCTGCTGTTTCTTATACAAGAACTGAAGTGAGGACCTAATAGCCCTGAAAGATTCTGCCAAAGGTGACTTGGGCTTTTCAAATACCGCTAAATTGTTATCCGTGTTCTTTTTACCTACTACCCCAATAATCGGAATCTTTGTTAATCTTTCAATATCCTCCGTATTGTGTATGGTTTTATCCAGAATAGCCTTAACTAACAGGATAAACAATGGCACAAGAAAACCAATAAAAAAAGCCATGGCGTAATTGACTCTCGTTTTCGAACCTAACAAACCTCCCCCTATATCCTTTGCATTATCGATAAATTCGATATCAGACACATTCGCCGCTTTTACAATATCCGCTTCGCTTCGCTTTTCTAAAAAAGTATTGTAAATATTATCCGTCAAATCATGTTTTCTGGTAATTTTCAATAATTCCTGCTGATCTTCCGGCAATTTTTTAATCGTACTTTCTGCCGCGGCAATGTTTTTATTGATCAAAGACATATCAAACTGCAAAAGCGATTTAGCATTTGAAATATTTTCCAATAACACTTTCTTCAAAGCGCTCATTTCGCTGTCAAAATCTTTAAACATCTTCTCATTCTTGACAGAATAAGCCTTTTCCGAACGAAGCTTGGACAACTCAATCAATTTAGTCACGTTGGCTACAATGTTAGGTTCGTCGATACCTGCTACAGTTGGCGCCGGAAGCTTTGAAAAATCATTACTGTTTAACAAATAACTTCTCAATGAATTGTAGTAGGCAATCTTTCTCGAAATCCCATCTTTTTCAACATCGTAATCTGTTAACCTTTCCGTTAAAACTTCACCGCCACCTTCTAATTGAAAAATATTTTTGTCTTTTCTGAAATTTTTCAGTTCTGCCTCAGCCGACTTAATATCATCTTCCATTGCCAATAGCGTACTGTCAATAAAAGCAATGGTATTTGTAGCAAACTGGTTTTTATTCTCCAATTCCTTTTCTTTGAGCACTTTTACAGTGGAATTAAGATATTCTACCAGACGGGCTTTGTTGGTCCCTCTCATACTTAACCTGATGATTGATCCCCCACTATCATCTGCAACAACAGACAATCCTTGGTAACCGGCTACAACACCGTCAAAATTATTGAATCTGATGTAGTACTCATTCCCAACATAGTCGCCCGGATTCGAATTAATAAACAATTTCAAATTCAGAAAAGGCAACTCAACTACTTGTCCTACTTTATATCTTTTTGTAAACTCACCCGTTTGCACATTTGCAGTCCCATTCTGATTATCCGCATAAACTATGGTACCAACAGAAGTATTCTCAAACGGAATAGTAATTTTAAATTCATTTTGGCTCAAAAATTTAATTTGGATTGGCATCCCGGCCAATTGAGGCTTATTCTTATCTATTTCAACATAAAAAGGAACAGAACCGTAAACATCTTCAAATCTGAATTTACCCTGTACCAGATAATCTATATAATACTCCAGTTCATCTACGACAATTTCATTATGTGATCTTGACTTCAATGTATTGACAACTGTTTGTACTTTATCTGATGTTCCTCCCCAGTTAAACACCAAGCTGGTATTCGAAGTAAAAAAAGGATTGTTCTCATCTTTTATTACGATGGAAGCATCCATTTCGTACATATTTTCCTGACGAAT
>NZ_DATIDM010000194.1:0-2868 GCF_035456225.1 Flavobacterium sp.
ATTTATCTTGCTGACAGCAAAAACGCACCTTACGGTCAGCGCACCAAAGATGAAATTATTGCATTATGCTATAAAAACACCGATCTTCTCATCGCTGAAGGCTGCAAGTTGATCGTAGTGGCATGCAACACCGCCACAACAAATGCCATCAAAGAATTACGCTCTAAATATAATATTCCCTTCATAGGGATAGAACCCGCCATCAAACCGGCGGCTATTCAATCAAAGACACAAACCATTGGGATTTTAGCCACTAAAGGAACGATTAACAGCGAACTTTTCAGTAAGGCGGTTGCTACCCATTCAAACGTTAAAATAATTGAACAAATCGGACACGGACTCGTGCAGCTTGTAGAAGAGGGAAATATAGATTCTCCGGAAATGACAGCTCTTTTGGAAGAATATCTCAAACCAATGGTAGCAGCCAATATTGACTACCTGGTTTTGGGCTGCACCCATTACCCTTACCTGATACCTCAAATAAAAAAGATTATCCCTGACCATATCCAGATTATCGATTCCGGGGAGGCCGTTGCAAAGCAAACCCAAAACATCCTTATAAAAAACAATCTGCTAAATAGTTCCGATGAAACTAAAAAGCAGATTTTTTATAGTAACAGCGACTCCAAGGTTCTTAAAGACATACTTGGCTTCGCTGAAAATGTATTTGAAAAAGAATTCTAATTCTCTTCTTTAAACCAACTCGAATACATAACGTAATTATTGGAAATACGCTCAATTTCCCCGGCAAAATCAGACGCATTGATATCTTTTACCTTCTTGGCCGGAATCCCCGCGTAAATCGCCCCGGATTCGACAACCGTGTTTTGGGTAACCACGGAACCTGCTCCGATAATTGTATTACTGTGAATAACGCAATTATCCATAACAATAGCACCCATCCCGATTAAAACATTATCGTGTACTGTACAACCATGCACAATTGCATTGTGACCAATAGAAACATTATTTCCAATGATGGTGGGATGTTTTTGATAGGTACAATGGATCACCGCCCCATCCTGAATATTCACTTTATTTCCGATGGTAATTGAATGAACATCACCACGAACGACAGTATTAAACCAAACACTGCAAGATGAACCAAATGTCACATCACCAACGATGGTAGCGTTATCAGCGACAAAACAATCCTCTGGTATTTGAGGATATTTCCCTTTAACTTCTTTAATCAATGCCATATAAAATCAAAAAAAAGTCCCGATAAACGGGACCTATTATTTTTATTAGTTAACTGCAGGACAGTTACAGTGGTAAGGTTCGCGTTTACAGTTAAAGTTGAATCCTAGTGTAATTTGGTGGAAACCACTGTTGTCAAATTTAACAGCTTGTGCTAAATACGAGTACGTATACGCAAACATAAAGTTCTTATAATTTATACCAACGATTGGTGTCCAATACTGCAATGTCTGCTCATCCAAAGTATTACCATCTTCAACATAATACTGCGTTGCATCTAAACCTCTTCTGTATGACAAACCTCCCCAGATTTTACCAAAATCCTCCATGGTTTTGTATACTTTTAAGTTCAGATCAATAGTTTTTTCTTTTGTTTGCTCAAAAGTCTGAAACATAACCGAAGGCTCCCATTGAAGCGTTTCGTCATTACCAAAAGTATACCCTGCTGAAATGATATATTTTCTTAAGTTATCAAATTCAACATCCGAATAAATTTCACGTTTAGACTCGATTGCATTTTTTACGGTGAAATGAGCATAAAAATCAACAAAGTGATAAGACATTCCCAAATCAACATTAAAATAGGTATAATTTTGCTTTGTACCGCCAACAACTGGGTCAAATTCCGGCTCAAATTCAGTCTCATCCAATCGACTCTGGATTACCCCAACATTCGCACCAAAAGAAAGCATGTTCAAATCATCATTACCTTCCGAAAAACGAATATGATGCGCATAAGTTAGCTTGGCACCTGTCTGTGAATGATATCCATTACGATCATTGAAAGCAATAGCTCCAAAAGCAGAAGTTCCTTCATCACCTAATGATGTATTAAAACTAAGCGTTTGTAATCTTGGGGCATCGGCTTCACCAAACCACTGCTGACGTGCCGTCAACCTGATTTTTGCACAGTTTGCAGCTCCAGCCATTGATGGGTGAATCAAATAATAGTTGTCAGACAAATAATCTGAATACACCGGAAGTCCTTCTTGAGAAAAAGAGAATTGGGCCAAAAATAAAGCTAAAAATAAAAAGCGCTTTTTCAGTATGTTCATATTTCTTTATTATTGAAAATAGGGGTCGTTTAATTTAAAAAAATAAGGTATTTTTCAAACCCCCCAAATATATAAATTTTTAGGTCAGAAAAACAACGAAATAATTTTATGTTCAATTTTAACACAAAAAAACAAACTCTATGTGTTAATTTTTTCTTTAAAACGCCAAATATAATTATTCATAGCATATAACTTCATTAAATTTGCAAAAAATCACAAAAACATGCAAAAAGTAACTATACGAGAAACGCAGAATCCCAGCATATTAAAATTTGAATTTCACGATTTTATTACCAAAAACCAGAATTTCGAATTTAAAAACATAGACGAAACCGCTCCGTCGCCATTGGCAAAACAATTATTTTACCTTCCGTTTGTAAAAACAGTTTACATTTCGGGAAATTTCATCGCAATTGAAAAATTCTCGATTGTGGAATGGCATGAAGTTAAAGAATTGGTTGCCGAACAAATAGAAACATTTGTGGACAAAGGCGGAAAAATCCTGAACACAGAAGATTCTGCCTCCAAAAAAATACCGGTAACCGTTTATAGCGAAACCACCCCTAACCCATCGGTTATGAAATTCGTAGCCAGCAAAATGCTTACGAAAATT
>NZ_DATIDM010000195.1:0-18856 GCF_035456225.1 Flavobacterium sp.
CTACCCAAAAGAAAAACAATCACCCCGACAAACATTCCGACCCCTGCGGCCATAAAAGCCCATTGCCAGCCTAACAAAATTTGCAAAGCGGCCCCGAAAAAGTTACAGATAAAGGCCCCAACATTTATTCCCATATAGAAAATATTGTACCCTTCATCTTTTTTGTCTTTATATTGATCCTCGGAGTAGAAATTACCCAATAAAGTGGAAATATTCGGTTTGAAAAAGCCGTTTCCTACAATTACCAAAGTCATGGCCACATAAAGCATCGTCAAGCTATGGATTCCCATCATAAAATATCCAGCTCCCATCATGATTCCCCCGATGACTATTGATTTTTTATATCCAAAATAACGATCCGCAACCAAGCCTCCTATAAAAGGCGTCAAGAATACCAATGCGATGAAAGTTCCGTACAAATCGGCTGCTTCTTTTTCGGTCATAGCAAATCCGGCCTCAACATCTTTAAGATACAAGGTGAAAATTCCAATCATTAGGTAATATCCGAAACGTTCCCACATCTCAGACAGAAATAAAAAAGGCAATGCTTTTGGGTGTTTATTCCACATTTTGTAGTGTTTTAATTATAAAAAAGCCCGTAGGTTTTCCTACGGGCTTGAAAGATATAAAATATTTTTTAAAGAGATTATTTCACACCATGCATCATTTTCTTAAGAATCGGAGTAATTAAGAATAAGATGATTGAAGCGATACCACACAATACTACGAACACCATAAAGAATTCGTATAAATTGTGAATTTCGAATCCGGCAAATACAGGATTTTCGGCACTGATTTGGTTATCCGACAATAGTTTAAGTTGTGCTTCTGTCGGAACTATTTTCTTATCTAAAACATCTTGCAGGTTGATTCCCAATTCCTGTGCTTTTTTGAATTTATCACCAGTTGCAGGTAAAATCGACCCTAAAGTTCCAGATAAAGCATAACCTGCTGCATTCGAAATAAAGAACACCCCGTAAGCCAAAGAAGCAAAACGTTTTGGCGCTAATTTTCCAACCAATGACAATCCGATTGGAGACAAACACAATTCACCAAACGTTTGAATCAAGTATAATAAGATTAACCAATAAATAGCCAATAACCCATTGTTTCCTAAATCCTTAACGTTATGAGCAATGATAAAATAACTCACAGCAATCAACATTAATCCCATTGCCTGTTTGAATGGCGAGGTTGGTTCTTTACCAGCATTTCTTAATTTATCCCATAAAAGACTAAAAGGCACTGCAAACATTACCACGAATAAACCGTTGAAAATCTGCACCATTGAAGGCGGCATGTTCCAGCCAAAGAAGTTTCTGTCGGTTTGATTATCGGCAATGAATGTTAATGAAGATCCTGCCTGCTCGAACGCTGCCCAGAAGAAAATTACGAAAAACGATACGATATAAATTACCCAGATTCTTTGTGTTTCCACTTTAGTCAGGGTTTTATCCGATAAAATCAAACCTGCCAATGTTAAACCACTCGCATAAATAATCGGGTAAATGATTGTTTTTACCACGTTGTCCCCTTCTGTTAAGAAATGGAATGCAGAAAACAAACCGATGAATGCCAAAACAGCTAATCCTAAAGACATTGGAGTGAAATGTGCTTTTTGAGATTCTCCTTCTTCATAATCTGTAGAATCATGTCCGGTTGGCATACCTCCGATTGGTTTCCCTTCCGGAGTTACTACATATTTATTTTTAAGAACGTAGAAAACAACTGTACCGATTAACATCGCTAATGCCGCAGCCAAGAATCCCCATTTGAAAGCGTGGATATCTCTGACTCCCCCACTATCTTTGACATCTCCAACAAACGGACAGATAAACTGACCTAAAAACGCCCCGATGTTAATCCCCATATAGAAAATAGTGAAAGCAGTATCCAATTTCGTTTTTTCCTGTTTTGGATACAAACTTCCCACCATACTGGAAATATTTGGTTTGAAGAATCCGTTACCAAAAATGATGATTCCTAATGCAGTCCACATTAAAGTGGTTGCCAAAGAAAGATTAGTTGGAAAAACCGTTGCACTTGTAAAAAGCAACAATTGTCCAATAGCCATCATCACACCTCCTAAAAGGATACAGTTTCTGTTTCCGAAAAATCGGTCGGCGATGAAACCACCTAAAAGTGGCGTTAAATAACAAAGACCCAAAAATCCACCATAAATTAAGGAAGCATCCGCTTCTTTCATCAATAATGAATTTACCAGAAAAAGGGTTAACAATGCTCGCATTCCGTAGAAATTGAAGCGCTCCCACATCTCGGTTCCGAACAATACCCAAAGCCCCTTTGGATGTCCTTGTTTAGCAGTCGTTTCGCTCATTTTATTGTATTTGGTATTTGTATTGGTTAGTTATTATAATTTCTCTTTTAGGAAGTTGGTCATTTTCGTATACAACTGCAAACGTGTTTTTCCACCGTAAATTCCGTGATTTTTGTCTGGATAAATCATCAGATCGAATTGTTTGTTTGCCTGTACCAACGCTTCAACCATTTTCATGGTATTCTGAACATGAACGTTATCATCACCTGTTCCATGAACCAAAAGTAAATTTCCTTTTAATTTGTTCACGTGGGTAATTGGCGAATTGTTATCATAACCGCTTCCATTTTCCTGTGGTGTCTGCATGTATCTTTCAGTGTAAATACTGTCGTAGTTTCTCCAGCTTGTTACCGGTGCCACAGCAATTGCTGTTTTGAACACGTCTGCTCCCTGGAAAATACAGTTTGAAGCCATAAATCCTCCGTAAGACCAACCAAAAATTCCGATTCTTGATTTATCAACGTAAGCATATGATCCGAAAACTTTAGCAGCATCGATTTGATCTTCTACTTCAAATTTTCCTAACTCTTTTTGAGTGCATTTTTTGAAATCAGCACCTTTAAAACCAGTACCACGTCCGTCAACACAAGCAACGATATAACCTTGTTGTGCCAACATCATAAACCAGTAGTCATCAGAATTGTTCCAATCATTATTCACCTGTTGTGATCCAGGCCCTGAGTATTGGTACATAAACACCGGGTATTTTTTGGTTGCGTCGAAATCTTTCGGTTTGATCATCCATGCATTTAACTTATGACCTTTTTCCGTAGTTAATTCGAAGAACTCTTTTAAAGGCAAATCGTATTTAGCCAATTTCGTTTCCAAAGCTTCGTTAGTAACAATGGTTTTAATCACTTTACCCGATTTTGTTTCGTTCAAAGTATATTTAGGTGCGTTTTTGGCACTGGAATACGAATTGATGAAATACTGGAAATTAGGGCTGAATGTAGCACCATTAGTACCGGTTTGTGTAGTTAAACGTGTTTTTGAAGAACCGTTCAATTTGATACTGTACACATCGCGGTTGATAGAACCGTTTTCTGTAGACTGGAAGAAGATTACTCCGTTTTTCTCGTCAAAACCGTAATACGAAGTCACTTCCCATTTACCTGTCGTAATTTGTTTTTTAAGCTTACCGTTTTTATCGTAGTGGTAAATGTGGTTGAAACCATCTTTCTCACTCGTCCAGATAAAACTGTTGTCTTTTAAGAACGTTAGGTTATCGGTTACTTCCACATAAGCTTTGTCTTTTTCATTCAACACAACTTTTGTTGCACCTGAATTTCCGTCAACAAACAACAAATCAAGATTATCCTGATGACGGTTTAGAACCTGAGCACTTAAAGTGTTTGCGTCATTCGTCCACTGAATTCTTGCAATATAAAAATCGTTGTATTTGTCTAAGTTGATTTTTTTGGTGGCTGCCGATTTCACGTCATAAACATGCAATGAAACCAATGCATTTTTCTCACCTGCTTTCGGGTATTTGAAAACGTTTTGTGTTGGATACAATCCATTGTTATACATATCCATTGAAAATTCCGGAACCTGTGACTCATCAAAACGGATAAACCCGATTTTATCGCTGGTAGCATTCCAGTCGAAAGCACGTACAAAAGAAAATTCTTCTTCGTACACCCAGTCCGTAACACCATTAATTACAGCGTTTTTCTTTCCGTCTGTAGTAACCTGAATGTGTTTCTTTGCTGTCAAATCATATATGTATAAGTTATTCTGAAATACATATCCTATTTTTGTCCCGTCAGGAGAAAAAGTAGGCTCCTGTACTTTATAGTCTGCTAATTTTGTAAGTGATTTAGCTGCGATGTCGTAGATGAAATAATCTGCAACGAAAGAATGACGGAAGATTGAGTTGGTATGGTTTGCAATTAAAATCTTCTTCTCGTCTTTACTGAAAGTGTAACTGTCGATCCCCTCTAATTCCTTAAAATTTTTCGAGTCTAACAATGTTGACACCTTTTCCAGCGTGGCAAAGTCGTACAAATCGATTTGTGATGACTTTGTAGGACGATCAAAATTAAGTACTGTGTACTGATTGGTATTCTTCATTGCTTCCAAAGCAGTCATCCCCTGCGTTCTGAAAGCTCCTCCCCAAATTTCTTCAAGGGTAATTTTCTGTTGTGCGATCGCTGTAAACGATGTTAACACCAACAAAAACAAGCATTTAAAAGTATTTTTCATAAATTTGATAGTAAAAAAACTCCCAATTTTAGTGAAAATTTATCAATTGAGTACAATTTATTTTGTTAAATGGACAAAAAACACTTTTTTACCTTTTGTTGTTAACCGATTATTTTTACACTTTTATCGACGAAAAAATCCCATTGCAAAATTAAGATCTCGATTTCTTACAACTTAATTATTTTATTCTTAAATTATGCCTTCGAACCACAAACCTTGATTGGGATTATGCTTAAAAAAGCTACTTTTTGCATTTTTCTTTTATTCACCCTCCAACGCACCTTTGGGCAAGTTTTTGATTATGAAATACTTAATCAGAAAAACGGCCTTCCATCTTCTACGATTTTTTCTGTAATCCAGGACAGCCGAAACCTTATTTGGATTGGTACAGACGGTTCTGGTTTGATTCGCTACGACGGGAAAAATTTCACTGCTGTTGACAAACCTAACAAAACTGAAGGATTTTTCGTAACCGATTTAGCTGAAGACACTAATGGAAATATAGTAATTTCAACAAAGTACAATGGATTATTGGTTTACAACGGAAAAGATTTTTTAAAAGAATTTGACCGAAACAATTCTCCCATTTCAGAAGATTTGGTTCAACGCCTTTTTACAACAGAAAATGGCATTTATTGCTTTACAGAAGAGAATGTCTTCCTTTTAAAAAAAGACTATTCTATTGTGCCTGTGGCCAAATTCGATAAAAAAGAATACATAAACTCGGTATTTGCGGACAGTCGCTCCTGCTTGTATGTGGGAACTGATAACGGTCTTTTAAAAATTGAAAAAAACTCGGTTTCTCAATTCAACCCGGGCCAGTTTTCAGGATATACCTCTATTATATCTACAAAAAAAGACGAAGCACTGATTGGTAATTTCAAAGGAGAAGTATGGCGTTTTTCATGTCCAACACCAACAGAATCCAATGTTACATTGGAAAACAAAATATTACTCCCAAATAAAGAACCGTTTTTCATCAGAAAAATGTTGCTCGGAAGAAGTGGTTTTGTCTGGATGGCCGGAAACAAAAAGCAAGGACTGGCCATGTACCGGAAAGACAACGTCAGTTTCATCAACAGCAGCAATGGGTTTAAAGGGGAAAATGTATTGTCTATGTTTCAGGACAAAAACGGACAACTTTATTTAGGAACATTCGGCAATGGATTGTATCGAACTCGCTCCCAAAGTTTCTATAGCTATAACAATATCCCGGAACTCAACACTCCTTATATATTTTCGATATTAACAACTGAAAAAGGGATTTATACAGGAACTGTATATGACGGTTTATTTTACTTTGAACCCGACCTAAACGACGACCTTAAACTAAAAAGGAAATACCCTAATCTGGAGCGGGTGACTGCCCTTTATGAGAACAATAAAAAGGAAATTTTTGTAGGAGCCCGGGAAGGAGTATTCAAAATCAAAAACGACGTGCTCGTTCCGTTATCCGTCAACAGCAAACTCCCTGAAGAAAAAACCATACGCTTTTTTTTTCAGGACAGTCAAAACAGGTATTTCATTGGCTATTCACACGGGTTGTTTCTTTTGGATGAAAATGAAAACTTCATAAAAAACATTGATGTCTTTAATTCTCAAAATGTAACCACACTCAATCAATTAAATGACAAACAATGGTATATTGGCACAAATTTAGGATTGTACAAACTTTCGGAAACCGGGAAAAACACTTTTTCGGCCGTAAAAATCATTAACTCAAAAACAAACGACTCCTGTAAAGACAGTTTTGGCAATTTCTGGTTTACTACCGGTGATGGCCTTTACTATGTCAACAACAACGTAATTAAGAAATACACCAAAAAGGAGGGTCTTGCATCCATCTTTATATTCACACTTTCAGCCGATCAAAAAAACGCCATTTATCTGGGCCATAATCTGGGGATTTCGAAAATTACCATAGACAAAAACGGATCGCTCAAAAACATTCTAAACTACAATTCGGATAATGGATTCAGCGGACTTGAAACCAATACCCGGGCAAAAGCTAAAGACCAGGATGGAAATTTATTTTTCGGAACCGCTAACGGGCTTTACATCTATTTAACCAACTACACCCATAAGAGGAAGTACAATCCGATCCTGAAAATAACCAACATTGATGTATTTAAGCAATCCAAAAACTGGAACAGTACTGGCGCTTCAGATAATTACTGGTTTAATGTTCCCAAACAGGGACATGTCTTCAATCATCAGGAAAACCAGCTTACGTTTACTTTTGGGGTTCTCAATTTTGCTGAAGACGGAGAAACACTGTATTCTTTTCTGCTGAAAGGAGCAGACGAAAACTGGTCACCACCATCAGAATCGAATGAGGTGACCTATTCCAATTTAAAACACGGTGATTATACCTTTCAGGTACGATTGGTAGATAAACTCGGAAACGTAAAAAGTCCCGCTGTAAAATACACTTTTAAAATTGACACTCCCTATTTCTTTAAATGGTGGTTCCTGCTACCCATTTTTTGTTTTATCGGATTATTTTTGAAGTTGGTTTTTGACCGTGCCTCTACTTATAATAAAGATTTCATCAAGAATCTATCGGAAACGGATGACGACAATAAAGAAATTCAGACATTCTTTTTCTTTTTAGGCATCATTTTCCCAATTACCGAAGTCATAAACCTCTATTTCATAAAAAGGCCTAATTCAGAATTATTGGTCAACCTTATTATTGGAATTATTTTTATCTCCATGTATCTTTTTTCAAAGAGATCCGCGGCGCTGGACAAATACTTAAGAACAATATTTATTGTGATTTTGAGTAGTTATGCGGTTCATGTTGTTTCGAAAATTGCCACAGAACCCTTTGACTTAATCACTTATACCGAATTTCTCCTTATTTTATTTTTCTCTTACAGTGCCTTTAAAAATGTTAGACATTACGTCGTCTTTGTTGTTGCACTTCTGGCATCTCTAATGATTTTACTTTTTAATATCCCGTCGGAAACAGAACAGATAATTACCCTAATCAACACTTCTTTTATTGTTTTGGTTATTAATTATGCCCGACGCATATCGATATTGAACAACAATGATAAAGTACTGTTTTCGAATAGCATAATCAACAACTCCAACTCGTTGACCATCGCGACAGACAGAAAAGGAAAGTTGACTTTTTGCGGAAAATCAATCCAGAAGATTTTAGGCTACACTCCTGAAGAAGTTATGGGGGAAAATTTCTGGAAATTAACCGAAGATACCGGATTCCAGGATATTGACTATAATGACATTTATGTACCCGATTCCATTTACACCCGAAAACTGAAATGCAAAAACGGGGACTACAAATACATCCAATGGACGGACCAAAAATACAGCGATAATCTTTTTGTAGCTAACGGACAGGACATTACAGGTAAAATAATAGTAGAAGAACAATACCGAAATCTGGTTCAGTTTGCTTCCGATATCATCTTCGAGGTGGATAAAAAAGGACATTTCACCTTTGTAAATCAATTTGCCGAAAAATCATTAGGGTATCCGATGGAATTCTTTATCGGAAAACATTTCTCAAGCCTCATCAAACCCGAACACGCAAAAAAAATTGAAGATTTCTACATTAAACAAAGTGAAATCCAAAACGATTTCGACATCATTGAATTCCCTATCTTAAAAAGCAACGGTGAAGAAATGTGGGTTTCTCAGAAAGTAACTGTCAAAAAAAATGAACACGGAAAAACAATTGGCTACTCCGCTATTGTCAGGGACATTACGAAATTGAAAAAAATCGAGATTGAAGAAAGTCTGCGTCAGAAAAAAAACCACTTGTTAAACCAAACGCTGAACCAACTCTCAACACTAAACTTCCTGACGCATCCAAACCAGGAAAGCCTGATCCGACATATCATCAAAGAAGCCGCAATTGCGCTCGAAATAAGCAGGGTCAGCCTATGGAATAAAACCGAAGAAAGCATTAACCTGTTCTGTCTTTACGAAAAGGACGGCGACTGTTTTTCTAGCGGTGCTTCCATGAAAAAGGCCGATTTCCCAATTTATTTTGACGCCATAGAAACCACGCCTTTCATAGTATCTTCGGATGTTGACTCCAGCCCGGAAACTCTCGAACTAAAGGACAGCTATTTTAAAACTTATGATGTTAAGTCCCTGCTTGACTTCCCTATTTATGTTTCCGGAGAATTAAAAGGAGTGACCTGTTATGAGAATACCGGAGAAATCAGAAACTGGACCAGTGATGAAATTAATTTCGCTCGAACTGTTTCAGACGTTATCGCTTTAGCCATCGAAACACTGAAAAGAAAAAGTGCTGAAGAACTAATTGTATACAAAAGCGAGGTCTTATCATCCATTTCCAAAACAACCGAAAAATTATTGAAAAGCAACAGCCTGAACGAAATTTTCGAGGAAGCAATGGGATATATCGGTGAGGCTACAAAGTCTGATCGCATGTACTATTTTGAAAATGACGCAAAAAACAATCGAATAAGCCAACGCCTCGAATGGATTCGAAATGAAAGTTTTAACAAAGCAGACACTAGTGCATTTCAAAATTTCCCGCTTTCGGACTACCCTGATTTTGCCTCTCAACTTCTTGAAAACAAACCTTTTCAAAAAGTTGTAAGCGATATGGAAGAGGAAGAAATCAGACGCATAATGGATGATTTCAAGATAAAATCTTTCCTGATCCTGCCACTGTTCATCAAAAATACTTTTTATGGTTTTATTGGTTTTGACGATTGCACTAAAGAAAGAAAATGGACGACAGATGAAATCAATATCCTTCAGACTTTCACAAACAATTTCGCATCCACTATTGAAAGAATCAATAATGAAAGAGCCATAAAGGAGAGTGAAGAAAAATTCCGCTTATTGGCAAATAACATCCCTGCCACGGTGTATCTTGTTAAATATAATCCCGAGAGAACCAAGATATTCTTAAACGATGAGATTGAAAAATTAACAGGCTATTCCAAAGAGGAATTCTTTGAAGGCAACATTGACTTATATGACTTATACCATCCGGACGAAAGAAAACAAGTTCGTTTCGACATCGAAAAAGCCATAAAAGAAGGGGTTGCTTTCCATATCTCCTGCCGCCTTATCAGGAAAAACGGCGAAGTCGTTTGGATAGAAGAATATGGAGAAGCAATTGCCGGTGACAGTGAAATTTCGTATCTGGAAGGCGTTATAATCGAAACCACCGAACGCAGAAAAATGCAGGATGCCATCAAGGAAAAGGAAATTGCTCAAGCGGCCAATAAGGCCAAAACCCAATTCCTGGCCAACATGAGTCATGAAATACGAACGCCTCTGAACGGTATTATCGGTTTTAGCAATCTGCTATTGAAATCCGATCTGAATTCTGTACAGAAACAATATATGGTAACGGTCAATCAATCGGCCGATGCTTTGTTGGAAATTGTTAATGACATTTTAGACCTTTCTAAAATCGAGGCCGGAAAACTTGAACTTTACATCACAAAAACCAATTTGCATGATCTCATCAACCAGATTGTCGATATGGTTAAATATTCGGCACACGAAAAGAAACTGGATCTGATCATCAATATAGATGAAAGCATGCCATGTCTTATCTGGATTGATGAAATCAGGTTAAAACAAATCCTGATCAACTTATTGTCCAATGCAATTAAATTTACACAGGAAGGTGAAATAGAACTTGAAATTAAGTATCAGACTTTAGAAGATGACCGAACCCGAATGAAGTTCATGGTCAAAGACACAGGCATTGGAATACGACCGGAAAACAAGAAAAAAATATTCGAAGCATTTTCACAGGAAGACAACTCAACAACCCGAAAATACGGCGGAACGGGACTTGGTATTCCTATTTCTGAAAGTTTGCTGCGATTGATGAACAGCGGACTGAAAATTGAAGACCGACCAGGTGGCGGAACCATATTTTTCTTTGATCTGGACGTAAACGCAAAACCATGCGGAAGCCTTAAAGAACTCGAAAACAACAAAATAGACAAAGTTTTATTGATTGATGATAATGAAAGTAATGCGCAAGTCATTAGCCGAATGATGAACCATTATTCCATAGAAACGCTCACCAATAAAAACTATCAGAATGCATACAAATACCTCTCGGAAGTAGATTTGTTTTTTGCAGATTATGAACTAATTGGAAAAGAAGGACTTATTGAACTTTCCAAATTCGATAAACCAATAATTCTGATGCAGAATTCTAACGCTACAGAAATTGATCTTCCTATCAAAACAATTGTAAAACCAATAGTAAAACCGGTGAAAATACATGTTTTACAGCATGTTTTAAACGAAATCAACAATTTTGAAAAAGATGAAAAACAACCTCATAAGGAAAAAGACGCTAAAGCGGTTATCATAGATGATGTTTATAAAGTACTGATCGTGGAAGACAATAAGATCAATATGCTGCTTTCGAAAACGCTGATACAGAAAATAATACCGAATGCGATAATTTTTGAGGCCGTAAACGGGTTAGAAGCTGTGAAACAGTTTGAACTTAATCATCCGGAAATTATATTAATGGATATTCAAATGCCTTTAATGAATGGTTATGAAGCCACCCAGGAAATACGAAAAAAAGACCAGGAATGCATCATTATTGCACTGACGGCAGGGATTATTGAAGGCGAGAAGGAACTGTCAAAATCTATAGGGATGAATGATTACGTAACCAAACCAATTGAGAAAAAAGTACTGGAACAAGCTCTTTTAAGAGGCACGAAACAGCTGAAAAGTTAAATTATAATTTCCGAAAATGTATCTTTGCACTCAAATGTATTCAACAGAAATAAAATGACGAAAGCGGTTAGCGGATTTTCGAAATTATCGAAAGACGAAAAAATAAACTGGATTGCAAATGCACACTTTTCAAATCCGGATGAGGCAGTAAAAACCATAAAAAAATATTGGAATTCCGATGCCGATTTACAAAAGCTGCATGATGAATTCATTGAAAATACGATAACCAATTTTTACTTGCCTCTTGGGATAGCCCCGAATTTCCTGATCAACGGAAAAAACTATACCATCCCAATGGCTATTGAAGAGAGTTCTGTTGTCGCAGCTGCTTCTAAAGCCGCAAAATTCTGGTCACACCGGGGAGGTTTCAAAGCGACCGTCATCAACTCAGAAAAAATTGGACAGGTACACTTTATATACGTTGGAAATAAAGAAACGCTGAAACAGTTTATCAACGAAATCAGACCTAAATTTTTCAGCGAAACGGAAAGCATAACCAAAAATATGCAAAAACGCGGAGGAGGTATCATAGACATCGAACTCCGCGACAAAACCGCTGATTTAGAAAACTATTATCAGTTACATGCTACTTTTGAAACCAAAGACAGTATGGGTGCGAATTTCATCAATTCCTGTTTGGAACAATTTGCAAAAACACTGAAAGATGAGGCTCAAAAAAGCCCTTTACTGACTGAGGAAGAGAAAAACATTCAGATTGTGATGAGCATTTTATCAAACTACGTTCCTAACTGTATTGTCAGAGCCGAAGTTTCCTGCCTTGTTTCCGAATTAAAAGAAGACAAACATATCTCTCAAGAAGAATTTGCCGAAAAATTTATCCGCGCCGTAAATATAGCTGAAGTAGAACCTTTCAGAGCCGTTACCCACAACAAAGGCATCATGAACGGAATTGACGCTGTTGTTTTGGCAACCGGAAACGATTTCAGAGCCGTAGAAGCCGGTGTCCATGCCTATGCTTCCAGAAACGGACGTTATTCCAGTCTATCTCATGCTAAAGTTGAAAACGGTGTTTTTACGTTTTGGATGGAAATCCCGCTGGCTTTAGGAACCGTTGGCGGACTAACGAATTTACATCCGTTGGTAAAAATGTCGATGGAAATGCTGGAGAACCCGTCTGCACACGAATTAATGCAGATCGTAGCAGTCGCAGGTCTTGCCCAGAATTTTGCTGCATTACGTTCATTAACTACAACCGGTATTCAGCAGGGCCATATGAAAATGCACCTGATGAACATTTTGAATCAGTTCAATGCAAACGATGCTGAAAGAAAATTAGTGACCAAGCATTTTGAGAACCACACAGTCTCACATTCGGCAGTGGTGGCATATCTGGAAGAAATCCGAAAATAAAGAACTTTGGAAAAAACATTTTACAGTAACGGCAAACTTTTGATTACAGGTGAATATGCTGTCCTTGACGGGGCAAAAGCTTTGGCGTTGCCGACAAAATTTGGGCAATATCTTCGCATCAGTCCCGGAAAAGATCAGGTAATTCTCTGGAAAAGTTTTGATGCTGACCGGTCTGTATGGTTTGAAGATGTTATTCACTTTTCGGACATAAAAAATAAAACCCATTTTGATTCCACCCAGGGAATAAAGAATACCCTGATCGAAATCCTTCATCAGGCCTATATTCAAAACAATAATTTCATAAATAATTCGGAAGGTTACAAGATAATTACAGAATTAACATTCCCTCGATTTTGGGGTTTGGGAACTTCATCTACATTGATAAACAACATTGCAATGTGGCTCGAAATTGATGCCTTTGAACTTCTGCGAAAAAGTTTTGGGGGAAGCGGATATGACATTGCCTGCGCTCAAAATGATACACCAATCATATATCATCTCGAAAATGAAACCCCTTTAATTGAAACGGTTTCATTCAATCCCGCTTTCACAAAGAATCTTTATTTCGTGTATCTGAATAAGAAACAAAACAGTAAAGAAGCTATACAGTCCTACTACAAGAAACAACATCATGTTACAGAAATTATTGAAAAGATAAATGCGATTACAAACATCATCTTAAACACTAATAACCTTATTACATTTTCAGAAGCGCTTAATCTGCATGAAATTATCATGTCACACGTTCTGGAGATGCAAACAGTAAAAGAAGCTTTTTTCCCAGACTTTACCGGAACTATAAAGAGTTTAGGCGCTTGGGGCGGCGATTTCGTCCTGGCTGTTTCAGAAGAAAATCCTTCGCCATACTTTAAAACAAAAGGCTATACAATTATAGTTCCTTATGAGGATATGATAAAATAAAAAACGCTCCCAAAAAGGAGCGTTTTTTATTCATATTCATTTGATTCTTATTGGAAATCAACTCTGTTATCTTCAATTTCAGCTGCACTCTTAAGAGCCATAACAACTCTTCCTGAAACCGAACCTTGATTTTGTGATTTGATTTTAGTCACATAAGGAGTATAGTCTGGCAAAGCCGGTGCTTTTGCAACTGCTTTTGTTCTGATCATATAAACTCCCATTTCACCATCAATCAATTTTGAAGTCTTACCAGCACCCAATCCAAATGCTTTACCAACTACTTTAGGCTCATAACCAACGTTTGGAATAGAAGCAGCAGTAAGTGTTAAACCTGCAGCATTTAAAACACTAGCACCAGATTTTTGAGCAACAGCTTCTAAAGTAGCGCCTGTCATTTTAGCTTTAATCAACTCTGCTTTCTTTTTATTTTTCAAGATAGGCTCAACTCCTGCTCTTGCTTGTTCAACAGACATAAGACCGGTTTCGTTTTTAGCTTTAACTCTTGCAATAATGTGTCCTTGCATATTGTCAAACTTCTTAACATCACCTTCTTTGGTTTCTTTATTGAATGCCCAGGTAACAACAGATCTTTGAGCTCCTACTTGCGGAAGATATTCATCTATACCTCTTACTGTTGCAGGGGTAACTGTTAATTTAGCTTCTTTCGCTACAGCTTCGAAATCTTTCTCGTTAGCATCAGCTTCGAATTTAGTCGCTGTTGTATAAATCTGATCCGCAGTTGATTCAGACGGTTCAATTTTTCTGGCAACAGTAGCCAAACGAACTGCATCGTATTTAGCATCAACTCTCATTACATGGTATCCAAATTCTGTTTCAACAACTGCCATTGCCCCAACAGGATTGTTGAATAAGTAATCATTAAAAGGTTTTACCATTTGACCTTTTGAAATATTATCGTAAACACCACCAGTTTGTTTAGAACCAGTATCATCAGTATTCATCATAGCCAACATTGGGAAACTTCCCGGATTAGCTTTAACCTGAGCCAATAATTCATCCGCTTTAGCTTTAGCTTCTTCTTTAGTACGCTTCACAGCTGCTGGTGCCTTGCTTCCTTCATAAGAAAGTAAGATGTGGCTAGCTTTTGCAGAAGAACCAGATTGTCTGCCTAACATTTTAGACAAGCAGTAATAACCATTGTGAATATATGGTCCGAAAACTTCACCTTGAGGCAAATTAAATAACTGCTCCTGATTTTCTAATGGCAGGTCTTTTTTAGCAACGTAAGTCGAATCGAATTTAATATCTGAATTTGCATTTACGAATTCTTCTACATTAACAGCAGCTTTAAATCCAGGCAATGTGTCATTTTTACCGGTTTTGTCGTTATAAACGATTCTTCCTGACAATAAACCGTTGATGGTAGTTTTCATTTCTGCTTCATCAGCTGCAGAAGGTTTATTTTCGATGAAAACGAACTCAATATCTCTTGAATTTTCAGATTTGTATTTCTTCTCGTTCTTTTTCATGTAATCCATGATTTCAGAATCAGAAACTTTTACCTGATCGTCTTTGATAGTAGCATAAGCAACAGTTACATAATCAAAATCAACTTTATCATTCTCTACAGCATAAGCAGCTTTGGCCTCAAGTTTTGTAGTTGTCAAACCTGATTTTACCATAGTAGTATACATTTGCTCTGTAGCCATTTGCTCTACCTGTTTTTCGAAATCCAACCAAGCATTCCATTGCTCAGGCTGAGAGCCTTTTATCGTTGCTAAATATTCATTGAATTTATTAACGTCAAAAATTCCGGCAGAATTTAAAAATTGAGGATTTTGAGCAAAATTCGGATTTTGCTTCATTACATTTAACAATTGGTCTTTCCCAATTTTTAAACCTAACTTCTCATACTCACCTTCTAAAAGAATTCTTTTTACTTCTTGCTCCCAAACGCCATTTGCCGCTTGAGTATTGCTAATTCCCTGGCCGTTTTTCTCTGCCATGGAAACTTTTTGTAAAAATTACTGAGCCGAAATATCCTCTCCGTTTACGCTCCCTACGTTTCTTGAGGTTTGATTAAAGCCTCCGTTTTGGATAACATCACCAACCACAAATGCCAATAAACAAAATCCAATCACTCCGATAAGCAATATTGAACGTTGTCTAATTTTTGATAAAACTGCCATTTCTTATTTAGTTAAATTTTTTATTCAGTGGGCGAAAATACAATTATCTATTAAATAATAAAATAGTATCCAAATTTTTTTACCCCTTAAATTCGAATTATTTGTTGTTATTTTTAATTTTTTGCGAAAAACGCCTTCTAAAGAAAAACATGAACACGGCTGCCGCAGCAAAAAGAAACATCAATAGCGCATTTTCATTGTTTTGCAATCTGACAATCCCATCATAAATAAACAGTACTGCCATTAAAAGATATATATAATGTATGTAGTGTAAAATCTTCATTTCTATTCTAATTTAGTTACTTCTCCTCTACTGTTCTGCATGTTAAAGACTTTGAAATCCCTGCTGAAATCTACCCCAGGGCCTTCCAGATATCCTCCGGCCTCGTCTGTATATTTAAATTGCTTTTCGGTAAAAAACCATTCGTTTTTCTGATCGTAGTACAACTGTTCTGTTTGCAGCAATTTACCATCGCTGGATGTAATCCGCACATTGCCCTGTAAATCAATAATATCTGTTCTTGCGTAGGTAACAGCATAATCTGCATCAACAAAACTTTTTCTTTGCTGATCATCGTACAACGTTACATGAACACCTTTGGGAAATTCAGTAAAAGGATATTTCGCATTGGAATAATCCAACATTTTAGGACTAACCAGAACTGCTTTGATCTTTCCGGAATCAGTATATTTCAAATCTACGTTATCCGCTTCTCCCGAAGGCGAAAATGCCACTGAATTTATTCGGCGTACTTCCTTAAAATTGCTTTCGCACGAAAAAAACACAGTCACGACAAATGCCGTGACCATTATAATTGTGCTATTTTTAAGAAAATTCCTCTTCATCAGCTGAATTTGATTATTCGTATTTAGGCTTAACAAACCAACGATCGCTCAACGATAATCCAACATTAATGGAAAAATAATTTTCCTGAATCAGACCGTTACTTGTTGTACCTTTCTTACCATACTCAAGCCCGATATTGATATTTGACACATTGGCACCAACCGGAAAACCGAATCCTAAACTGACTGCCGTATCATTAATTGTTTTACCATTAAGAACAAGTCCCGTATTTTCATATCGGAATCCGGCACGGTAAACCATACGTTCAAAATAACTTCTGAACGAATTATACTTAGGGATATAATATCCACCTATAGCAAATCGGGTCGAACTCTCATAATCGACATTCGGCAAATTACCCAGACTACCTAAATCATTACTGTCCTGGAATGTCAATTCGGTTCCAACAAACCATTTTTTACTTCTACCAAACGCTGTTCCCAAAGCAACTTTAGTAGGCATTTTTAATTTCGCATCCGGCACTTCAACATTCACATTTGAATCAACATATTCAATACCCGATACTCCATAAGTTACAGTCGCTACATTTCTTGAGGTTTCTGCACTCATTTTACTTGGCGGTGTATATGTTAAACTACTGGCCCACTCCAGTTTATTCTGCAATTTGGTCTGATAATACACCCCAGCCGTCACTCCAAATCCACTGTAAATGGTCTTGTTTTTGGTTCTTGATCCCAGCGGAACTTCCGGCTCTGTTATGAATACAACCGAATTTGTTTCAATCGTTCCAAAATTATATTGAAGATCCAATCCGACACTCAATTTAGGTGAAATCCTATATCCTCCTCCAAGGAAAACCTTATTGATTCCTCCCTCACCTTGATATGTTTTTGTACGTGTATCGCCTGCAGTCGTGTCTATATTCACAACATTATAGCCTACCGAGGTATAAGGAACCAAACCAAAACCAACTGCTGCTTTACCCAAAGGCAAACCTATAGCAAGATAGTCTATCGCTGTTCTGTTGGCTGTTTCTTCCGCGGAATCGGTCTTAAAAGTAGTTTTGGTAGTTGTACCACCAAGTGTTAATGCAGTGTATTTCAAAAAAGAATAAGACGCCGGATTTTGTAAATTAATATGGATACTGTCCACAAGTACCCCAACACTACCCATCGCTCTATTTTCATTTGTTCCTTTAAACTTGGCATCTCCTATTCCGTAAAAAGAACTGGGGGAAGACACACTTTCCTGAGCCAAAAGCGCAGTGGAAAAAAGCAAACTAATGCCTAAAATTATCTTTTTAATCATTTTCGATTTTATAATGGTGTATATGGCTCAAACTTTCCAAAAGAAAATTTGGATTGGCAAATATGGTGCTTTTTATGTTTTTAGCCAAAAAATCAGCATCTCCTCCTGTTAAAATTATTGTTAAAACTTGATATTGTTGGCGGTATTGACCTACAAATCCATCAATTTCATTTAAAATTCCGTTCACTACTCCAGAATGTATTGCCTGTTTGGTGGAATTTCCGATATAATGAATCGGTTGTTCCAGTTCCAATAACGGTAATTTTGCCGTATAATTATGTAAAGCCTCATAACGCAATCGCAACCCCGGTGAAATTGCCCCTCCCAGATAAACATCATCAGCTGTTACAAAATCATAGGTAATACAGGTACCAGCATCAATCACTAATCTGTTTTGATTCGGATACATTAATGTAGCTCCGGACGCAAGAACCATCCTGTCGATACCTAAAGTCTTTGGCGTTTCATAATTATTTTTAAAAGGAAAACGGCTTTCGGAAGAAATCACATTCAAATCGGAATGTTTTTTTAGCAAATCAACCACCTCAACATCGAGTTTGCCGACCGACGAAAGCACCGATTCTGTAATTTTTGAATTTTTTTTGAAAATATTTTCAATTTTTTTTGATGCCTCTTCTCTCAAAAAAACATCCTGAAACAAAATGTTATGTTTCTCAAAGACAGCAACTTTAATTCGGGTGTTTCCCACATCAATGGCTAAAAGCATATTTTTCGGATTGTAAAAACAAAGATACAAATTGATTTTTTTAAAAAATTGTTTTGGATAAATGAAAAATCACTCTATATTTGCACTCGCAATCAGCAAGCAGTACACGCTTAACGAAAGCAGACATAATGGTGCCTTAGCTCAGTTGGTAGAGCAATGGACTGAAAATCCATGTGTCCCTGGTTCGATTCCTGGAGGCACCACTTTAAAAAAATTAAACCCTTGATTATCAATAAGATAGTTAAGGGTTTTTTCTTTGGGTGGCTAAAAAGATGGCTAAAAAACCGCAACCT
>NZ_DATIDM010000196.1:0-13778 GCF_035456225.1 Flavobacterium sp.
CCTTGTTTAAATTTAGGCAACTGAGTATATTTTCCGGTCGAATCCTTGATTCTTCCGGCATAAACTTCGTCTTTTTCGTAGTTAAGGACGATGACTCCTGCTTTAAGTTCAATGTCTTTATATAATAGTTCGGCCTCATTATAAAGCGTCAGTTCCTTCTTTTTCTGATCGATTTTTTCGTAATTCTTTGCTTTACGTTTAACGATTCCTTCCAAAAGAGGCTTCTTTTTTTTGATGGTGTCGTTTTTAACCGAGTCGATCGGTTTAATGACATCATTCAGCCCTAAATTTAGGCTATCTTTCTGTTTTGCAGCAGGTACAGAAATTGATTTGGAAGGATTTTCCTGAGCTTGAAGTTCAAAATTTCCAAGTGTTAGGAAAATTGATAATAAAACGATATGAAATAAGTTTGTACGCAACGCTTTTAATACTATTTTTGTAAAAATGTGGCTCAATTTTTGACGGGTCAAACTTACATATATTTTTCGTCAAAATTAAGCATTTAGTAAAATTATAATCATTCGGAATTATTAGTTCGTATATGCCAAATAAAGTTAAAGCATATTTATATTTATTCGTACTGTTGGTGCCCGGTTTTTTATTCTCACAATCTAAATTTAAGGTTGTTTTGGATGCCGGACATGGAGGTAAAGACCATGGGGCTATTAAAAACGGATTGAGGGAGAAAGAAGTAGCTCTTGATGTAGTATTGCGTATCGGGGAAATTTTAAGCGAGAATAAAGATATAGAGGTGCTGTATTCAAGAAAAAAAGATGTTTTTGTTGAATTAAGGGAAAGAGCAGACAAGGCTAACAAAGCAAAGGCCGATTTGTTTGTTTCCGTACATTGTAACTCAAATAATTCGTCAACGCCATATGGTTCATTGACTCTTGTTATGGGACTTTCGCGTAAGTCTACCAATCTTGAGATTGCCAAAACAGAGAATTCCGTTATCTTTCAGGAGGCGAATTATAAAAAGAACTATAAAGGATTTAATCCGAATAATCCTGAAACCCTTATAGGACTTAAACTTTTGCAGGAAGAGTCATTGAAATCGAGCATTGATCTGGCAAGCTTTATTCAGAATAAATTTGAAAAAAAGCTAAACAGAAAAAACAAAGGCGTACATCAACAGCCGTTATGGGTACTGGACGCTACTTGTATGCCGGGTGTCCTTATAGAACTTGGTTTTATTTCTAACAAAAAAGAGGCAAAATATTTGGGTTCAGAGCAGGGTAAAAATGAAATGGCAAGAGTAATCGCCCAATCGATCTTACAATATAAGGAAGAGCATTTTTCGGGTTCTGTATCTGATAGCAGAGCAGAAACGGTTTCAGAGAAACAAGAAACTAAGTCGGAGGAAACTGCATCAGTCCAAAAGACTAAAAATAAAAATTATAAAGTTCAGATAGGAACAAGTAAAACGAAGTTAGACACCAATCCTTCAAATTTTAAAGGATTGAAAAATGTAAGCAGAATATTCGAGAAAGGGTATTATAAATATTTTTACGGTAATGTTGATACTATTTCCGATTGTGAAAAATTGTTAGCGGAGGCTAAAAAGAAAGGATACGATACGGCTTTTATTGTCTCGGACAATGAAATTAAATAATAAAAAAGGAGCATGAAAATGAATGTGTTTTTTAAAATGACTTTTATGGCTTTGGTTCTTGCTTCAGGAGTAAGCCAGGCGCAAAATAATGCAAGATTCAGAGTTGTTCTTGATGCGGGTCACGGAGGGAATGATTTTGGAGCAACTTATCACGGTTATGTAGAAAAGAATAACGCACTGAATGTTGTTCTGAAAGTTGGTAAAATTCTGGAAGCCGATTTGGGGACTCAAGTGATTTATACCCGTCAAACCGATGTTTTCATTCCTTTGGATGAGCGTGCTGATATTGCTAATAAATCTAAAGCAGACATTTTTGTGTCCATACATTGTAACGCAAATAAAAATCAGGTGGCCAGCGGAACTGAAACCTATGTAATGGGGGTTACCAGAAATGCGGCTAACCTGGAAGTGGCCAAAAAAGAGAATGAGGTGGTTACTCTGGAGAAAGACTATAAAATCAAATATGATGGTTATGATCCTAATTCTCCAGAATCTGTAATTGGCATGACCGTAATTCAGGAAGAATATCTTGATCAGAGTATTGAGCTTGCAGCGGGTATTCAGGAAGGTTTTGAAGAAGGACTTAACAGAAAGAGCCGTGGCGTGAAACAGGCGGGTTTCCTTGTGTTGAGAAAAATTTACATGCCTCGTGTACTGATAGAGATGGGATTTGTGTCCAATAAAGAAGAAGGCGCTTTTTTAAGTTCCGATGAAGGGCAGGAGCAAATAGCACAATCTATCGCTAAAGCAATTCTGGATTACAAAAATGAGTATTTTGTTCCGGGAACCGAGGAATATGTGCCGATAGAACGACCAAAAACCATTGAAAAGGCACCTCAAAAAGTTGATACCTCTAAAGTAAAAGATACAAAATCGGGAATCGAAAGCGGAACGGTTTTTAAGATTCAGATTTCAGCCAGTACAAAAAAAATGGACTTGGTGCCAAGTAATTTTAATGGTTTGAATACTATTTCTATGGAAGATGATGGAAATATCGTCAAATACTTCTACGGAAATACAAATGATTACAACGAATCGAAAAAATTATTGGAAGAAGCCAAAGCGAAAGGATATAATTCTGCTTTTATTGTAGCCTATAAAAATGGTCAGAAAGTTTCAATAAACGAAGCTTTACGGTAATATAAAACCATTCTAAACTATTTTGTTTTAATTTTGTTAAAAAATAATTGATTTTGAAAATTTCTAGAGAAGTAAAAACCGCAATTTTAGTCATTGGTTCCATATTGTTATTCTTTTGGGGATACAGTTTTTTAAAAGGAAAGAACCTATTTGACACGTCCAGAAAATTTTATGTTTTATATGATAATGTTGAAGGGTTAAATCCTGCGGCAGCTGTTACAATTA
Source organism: Flavobacterium sp. (assembly GCF_035456225.1). Classification (GTDB taxonomy): domain Bacteria; phylum Bacteroidota; class Bacteroidia; order Flavobacteriales; family Flavobacteriaceae; genus Flavobacterium. The sequence continues at coordinate 2,978 of NZ_DATIDM010000196.1, forward strand.
ATGGTCTTACGGTTGGAAAAGTAAGTGCTATTACGATTCAGCCGAAAACAGGGAAATTGTTGGTGGAAATTCAAATGGATAACGATCTTCCAATATCAAAATCTAGCACGGCAAGTATTTATGAGCCAGGTTTTATCGGAGGAAAGCAAATTGCAATCAATCCTAATTTTAAGGACACTAATTATGCAAAATCAGGAGATTATCTGCAACCTAATATAGTATTAGGTCTAACGGCTTCTTTGGAGAAAAATTTAGCTCCCATACAGGAAAAACTAGATAATGTTCTTGCCAACGCCGATAAATTGGTAATAAACATCAATGAAATTCTTGATGCCAGAACCAAAACAAATCTTAAAGAAACAATTGCCCAGTTAAATGAAACGATGGCTAATCTAACTGCTATGTCTGGAAATATGGGTAAAATAGTTACCGATAACAGGGAAAAACTTGGAACGGCTGTAGCTAATTTGGACAAGACAACAAGTAATTTTGCTAAAATTTCAGAAGATCTTGAAAAAGCCAAGTTGGGAGAAACAGTTGAAAATCTTGAAAAAACATTGGTTAATGTCAATAAAATGGTTGCCGATATGGAGTCCGGTAAAGGAACGATGGGTAAACTCATGAAAGACGACGCTATGTATAATAACCTGACAAAAGCCTCTAAAGAATTGGAACTATTACTACAGGATGTACGTTTGCACCCAACACGTTATGTAAATGTTTCAATGTTCGGCAAGAAAGAGAAACCGTATGTTGCACCTACAGAAGAACAACCTAAAAAATAGAACCATATAAACAAAGCCTATGAGTTATTTAGACAATATATTGTTTGCGGTGCTTCTTGTTTTAGGAGGCGGATATTTTGCCGGAAATATCAAAAAACTTATCCGTAATATTAAACTCGGACAAGATGTAAATCGAACAGATAATCCTTCAGAGCGTTGGAAAAATATGGCAATGATTGCTTTAGGGCAGTCAAAAATGGTACGCAGACCGGTTGCCGGTTTCCTTCATATTTTAGTTTATTTAGGATTTGTCATCATCAATATTGAAGTACTTGAAATTGTAATTGATGGTCTTTTCGGGACACATCGTGTATTTTCATTTATGGGTGGCTTTTACAGCTTCCTGATTGCTTCATTCGAAGTGTTGGCATTGTTGGTGATTGTAGCCGTTGTAACTTTTTGGATGCGACGTAATGTAGTAAGGCTTAAACGTTTCATTCACGGTGATTTAAATGGATGGCCTAGAAATGACGCCAATTATATATTATATTTTGAAACCGTGTTGATGTGCTTGTTCCTGTTCATGAATGCTGCCGATTTGCATTTACAGACATTAAGTGTTCCAGGATACGAAAGTATTGGATCTTCAGCGTTTCCAATTTCTCAACATATAGCGCCAATGTTCAACGGAATGTCTGAAAGTTTGGTTCATATGCTTGAAAAAGGAGCTTGGTGGCTTCATATTGCAGGGATTTTAGTTTTCCTGAACTATTTATATTTTTCGAAACATTTACACATTTTATTGGCGTTCCCGAATACATATTTCGCTAATTTAAAACCACAGGGACAGTTTGATAATCTTGAATCAGTTACAAATGAGGTTAAAATGATGATGGATCCGAATGCCGACCCATTTGCAGTTCCGGCTCCGGATGCTGAAGCAGCCCACGTTAAGTTTGGTGCCAGCGATGTTCAGGATTTAAACTGGGTTCAGTTGTTAAACGCCTACACTTGTACTGAATGTGGTAGATGTACCTCTTCTTGTCCGGCTAATCAGACTGGTAAGAAATTATCACCTCGTAAGATTATGATGGATACCCGTGACCGTTTAGAAGAAGTGGGTAGAAACATCGATACTAATAAAGGTGTTTTTGTTCCGGATGGAAAATCATTACTGAACGATTATATCACTCCGGAAGAACTTTGGGCTTGTACGTCTTGTAATGCATGTGTGGAAGAGTGTCCGGTAAATATCAGTCCGCTTTCCATTATTATGGACATGAGACGTTATTTGGTAATGGAGCAAAGTGCTGCACCGACAGAATTAAATGCTATGATGACCAACATCGAAAACAACGGTGCGCCATGGCAATACAACCAAATGGATCGTTTGAACTGGAAAGACGAAGCATAATTAAAATAAATTAGAATTCATTATTAAACTTTGCAACTTGCTAATCAGCAACTTTGCAGCTAATATAAAGAAATATGTCAGCAAATATAGTAGTGCCTACAATGGCCGAAATGATGGCTCAAGGTAAGCAACCGGATGTGTTGTTTTGGGTTGGTTGTTCGGGAAGTTTTGATGATAGAGCAAAGAAAATCACAAAGGCATTTGTAAAACTTTTGAATCAGGCTAATGTTTCGTTTGCTGTTTTAGGCACAGAAGAAAGCTGTACTGGAGATCCGGCCAAAAGAGCAGGAAATGAATTTTTGTTTCAGATGCAGGCGATGACCAATATAGAAGTGATGAACGCATATGAGATTAAAAAAATCGTAACGGCTTGTCCGCATTGCTTTAATACCATTAAAAATGAATACCCTGAATTAGGTGGAAAATACGAAGTGGTTCATCACACTGAATTCTTAAAATCATTGTTAGACGAAGGTCGTTTATCGATTGAAGGAGGTCAGTTCAAAGGAAAGAGAATTACGTTCCACGATCCTTGTTATTTAGGTCGTGCAAACAACGTTTATGAAGCTCCACGCGATTTAATCCAAAAATTGGATGCCGAGTTAGTAGAAATGAAACGTTCAAAAAGAAATGGTTTATGTTGTGGAGCAGGAGGTGCTCAAATGTTCAAAGAGCCTGAAAAAGGAGATAAAGACATCAATGTTGAGCGTACGGAAGATGCATTGGAAACACAACCGGATATCATTGCAGCGGGTTGTCCGTTCTGTAATACGATGTTAACTGACGGTATCAAATTTAAAGAAAAAGAAGGTTCAATCAAAGTAATGGATGTGGCCGAATTGATTGCCAATGCGCAGGATTTATAAGATTTTATCTTTTTTAAAATAGTAAAAGCCACAAATTTCTTTGTGGCTTTTTTGCTGTTTTTTTATTGTTAATTTTTTTCGTCGATTTATTTTTGCTTTTGTCGATTTGGGTGTTTTTAATCAGTTTTTATAACAGTTAATCGGATTAATTTATTTGTCATGATTTCAAAAACTAATTTAGACATACAATTAGAAACAAGGGGTCATGAAAAAAAATTACGTAACACAAACAGTGTGTGTGGCTATACTACTGTTTGTACAAATTGGGTATTCCCAAGTGGGAATAGGAACGACTAATCCGTTGTCAACATTGCATGTGCAAGGTACGATGAGGATAACTGATACAAACAACACAACCACTACGACGAAATTGACGGGGACCTGTGCATCGGGTATAGTGGCAGATGTTGCAGTGGGACAAAATTTATCCCTAGTTGGTAATGTGTTAAATGCTAAAGAAGCTGATAACTCTATCTTTAAAGTTGCTTCAGTGCCTTTAACACACACTTCATCAAATTCAGTGTATAATAATTGGGATTTGCAGTTGAATAGTGTCAATGCGGGTGTTGTTATTATAAGGTTAACCAATCCCGGCCCAACAAATAACTTTGAGATCAGCGGGATTTCTGGAGGAACAAATGGGAGACACATTATTCTGTATAATGCGTCTACGGCAAATATGAGGATAAATGGTTTGGCACCATCATCGGCAGCAGCAAACCAAATTGATACTACTGGTACAACAACAACAACTTCCGGAGTCGGACTTGTGGACATGGTTTATGACGGTGCTGCATCAAAATGGATTGTTGTCAGCATTAGAGATTAATAGATTCAAGATAAAATAGGGGTTAGTTATAATTGTGGCGAAAAACCATTGCATCTCATACTGCAATGGTTTTTTTATTAAAATTAATTTAAGATTTCTGCATTCTAATTCTAAAAGGTTATTTTTGTAGTTTACTTTAAAATTATGTACGTAGATTTTAATACACTTCCCGAAGAATCAAAAATTTGGATTTATCAGTCAAACAGGAAATTTTCTGAAGAAGAATTAGCAGAAATTGAATCTTCCTTAAAAAACTTTATTGAAGAATGGACCGCTCATGGTAGCGGACTTCATGCTTCTTTCGTAACAAGATACAATCGTTTCATTGTGTTAGCTATCGATCAGACGATTAGGGCAGCAACAGGATGTTCTATTGATGCTTCCGTTAGTTTTATCCAAAGTCTGGAAAAAAAATATGAAGTCGATTTATTGGACAAAATGAATGTTACTTTCAAGTTAGGAGATCACATTGCTTATAAGCCGTTAATCGATTTCAAAAAAATGGCAAAAGAAAAAGCGGTTTCCGAAAACACCATCGTTTTCAATAATTTAGTAAATACGATTGGAGAATGGCAGGATTTTTGGGAAGTTCCGGCAAAAGAGAGTTGGCACAACCGATTTTTTTAATAAGCTTTCCAACGATTTTTAATTTCCAAGTGTTTTTAAATGAGATATTTCCTTTTCATAATAGTTTTTATAAGCCAGTTTGCCTTTGCCCAGGACGAAATTTATTTCAATGACCATTCTTTGGCCAGGGAAAAGGTTTGGGTTGACAGTATTTACAATCAGCTTACTTTTGAAGAAAAAGTAGGGCAGCTTTTCATGGTTGCTGCTTATTCCAATAAGGATGCCGAACATGTAAAATCCATTGAAAAGCTTGTTGAAGATTATAAAGTAGGAGGTGTCATTTTCTTTCAGGGCGGACCAGTACGTCAGGCTAAATTGACGAACAAATATCAGTCAAAGTCTAAAATACCGCTTTTTGTGGGTATTGATGCAGAATGGGGGTTAAGCATGCGTCTGGATTCTACTTACCGTTATCCGTGGAATATGACTTTAGGTGCCGTTCAGGATTTAAAACTCATTGAAAAAATGGGTAAGCAAATGGCCAAACAAACCAAACGACTTGGGCTTCAGTTCAATTTTGCCCCGGTTTTGGATATCAATACCAATCCAAGCAATCCGATCATCGGAAATCGCTCATTCGGAGAAAATAAAGAGAATGTAACCAACAAGGCTTTGGCTTTAATGAAAGGAATTCAGAGTGAAGGCGTATTTGCCACGGGTAAACATTTTCCGGGGCATGGTGATACTGCAACGGATTCACATCACACGTTGCCTTCCGTTACTTTTTCAAAAGAACGCCTGAATGAAGTAGAATTTTATCCGTACAAAAAGCTTTTTAAAGAAGGATTAGCGAGTGTTATGGTCGCTCACCTGAACGTACCGGCCCTTGAATCAAGAGAAGGATATCCGACTTCCATCTCTCATAATGTAGTTACTGATTTATTACAGAAGGAATTAGGCTTTAATGGTTTGATCTTTACAGATGCACTGAACATGAAAGGTGCCAGTAACTTCAAACAGCCTGGAGATATTGACCTTGAAGCCTTTTTAGCAGGAAATGATATTTTGCTTTTCGCTGAAAATGTTCCTGTGGCCGTGGAGAAGTTCTGCAAGGCTTATTACTGTGATTCGCTGATTAGTGATGAGCGTCTGGAACATTCGGTTAAAAAGATTCTGAAGTATAAATTTAAATCTGGTTTAGGTAATTATAAACCGATTGATTTAAATAATTTGTATGAAGATTTGAATGCTCCGGAATATGAGGATTTGAATTATGAATTATATGAAAATGCTGTAACGGTTTTAAAGAAGGAAGAGAATCATTTTCCTATCAAGAAGGTTGAGAATGAAAAAATCGCCTACATTAAGTTGGGTGATGATAAGAATCAGGCATTTTTGAATTCGTTAAAAACGTATGCTCCTGTTACCGAGGTTTATCCGGATAGTATTCATTTACTTTTAAAGGAACTTAAAGGATATTCGAAAGTGATTGTCGGTTTTCATAAAGCTGACGGAGCTTGGAAAAAACACAATTTCGAAGCTAATGAGCTTGTAATTCTGGATTCGATTTCAAGATATAATAATGTGACTCTAGCTGTTTTTGCAAAACCTTATACGTTATTGCCGATTTATAATTTCGGAAATATAAAAAACGTGGTTTTGGCTTACCAGAATAACGACATTGCACAAACAGTTGCCGGTGAAATCATTTTTGGAGCCACGGAAGCAAAAGGTAAAATTCCGGTTTCCATCAACAATTTCTTTAAGGTAGGGGATGGATTAAAGACGGTTAAAAACAATAATATTTTGTCTTTTTCCACTCCGCAACGTGTTGGGATGAATCCTAAAATCCTTTCTAAAATTGATATATTGGCACAAAAAGCGATTGACGGAAAGATGACTCCGGGAATGCAGGTTTTAGTGGCACGAAAAGGAAAAGTAATTTATCAGAAATCATTCGGATATCAGGATTATACTAAAAAGACTAAAGTAACCAATCAGGATGTTTATGATGTTGCTTCGTTGACAAAAATCCTTTCCACATTACCAAATCTGATGTTGCTTTACGATAGGCATAAGATTACTATGGAAACGAAATTGGGAGATATGCTTCCGATATTCGAAAAAACAGATAAAAAGAATATTCATCTGAAAGAATTATTGGCGCATCAGGCGGGGTTACAGGCTTGGATTCCTTTTTATCAGTCAACATTGGACAGCACCAAACACCCGTCTAAAGAATATTACAGAAAAACATATTCTGCCGAATTCCCATTGCAGGTTTCAGAAAATTTATTTTTGAGAAGAACCTACAATGATACTATCATGAAACGTATCGCCGAAAGTAAATTATTACCTAAAAAAGAATACAAATACAGCGATTTTACTTTTATTATCTTAAAAGAGTATCTTGAAAAAGCAATGCGTCACCCATTGGATCAGTTAAGTCAGAATAATTTTTATAATTCTATAGGAATGAGTACAATGACCTATAATCCATTAAGAAAAATGGATGTTAGTGTCATTCCTCCGACAGAAATGGATAATTACTTCCGATACACTAAAGTTCAGGGATATGTTCACGATATGGCAGCTGCCATGCAGGGCGGAGTGGGAGGTCATGCCGGATTGTTCTCCAATTCGATGGATGTGGCTAAAATGATGCAAATGTATCTGCAAAAAGGACATTATGGTGATAAGGAGTATTTCTCGGATAAGACATTTGATGTTTTCAATACCTGTGTTTATTGCAGCACCGGAAACCGTCGGGGGTTGGGCTTCGATAAACCACAGTTAAGCGGAGAAGGCCCAACATGTGGTTGTACTTCGATGACAAGTTTCGGACATACCGGGTTTACAGGTGCCATTGCATGGGCGGATCCAAAAGAAGATTTGGTTTATGTTTTCTTATCCAACAGAACATTCCCCAGTGCTGCAGAAAATAAATTATCAAAAGGAAACATCCGGGAAGATATTCAGAAAGTAATTTATGAATCGATTGTAAAATAAATTTTTTACATTAGATAAAAATTCAATTTCATGCAATCAATAGCAAAAACACCCCAGGAATATATAGATTCATTGCCGGAAGACCGCAAGGTTGCGGTAGAGAAACTTCGCTCCGTAATTTTGAATAATTTGCCAAAAGGTTTTCATGAAACTATGGGGTATGGGATGTTAGGTTATGTAGTACCCCATTCAATTTATCCAAATGGTTATCATTGTAAACCTGAGACTCCTCTTCCTTTTTTGAATATTGCTTCTCAAAAGAATTTTGTGGCGGTTTATCATATGGGAATGTATACTGATAAAAATTTATTGGATTGGTTTACTTCCGAATATCCGAAACATGCCAAAACAAAATTGGATATGGGTAAGAGTTGTATCCGATTTAAAAAAATGGATCAGATCCCGTTTGAATTATTGGGAGAATTATTCCAAAAAATGAGCGTTGAAGACTGGATTTCGAAATATGAAGCGGTTTTAAATCAAAGTTCAAGACAAAGTTAATATTATCTAAAAGTAAGGGTTTGCCTTACTTTTTTGCTTTAAATTAGTGTCCACTTAAAACAAAAAAATGAAGATTGCAATCGTATGTTACCCGACCTTTGGCGGTAGTGGTGTTGTTGCTACAGAATTAGGACTGGAACTTGCCCGTCGTGGTCATGAAGTCCATTTTATAACGTACAGTCAGCCAGTCCGTTTGGCACTTTTAAATCCAAATATACATTATCATGAAGTGAACGTGCCAGAATATCCTCTGTTTCATTTTCAGCCTTATGAATTGGCTTTGTCCAGTAAATTAGTAGATATGGTTAAGCTTCATAAAATAGAAGTTTTGCACGTTCATTATGCGATTCCCCATGCGTATGCCGGTTATATGGCCAAACAGATGTTGAAAAGCGAAGGGATAAAAATTCCGATGATAACCACTTTACATGGAACCGACATCACTTTGGTGGGGAATCATCCGTTTTACAAACCGGCAGTGACTTTCAGTATCAATAAATCGGATTATGTTACATCGGTTTCACAAAGCCTGAAAGACGAAACGTACAGATTATTCGACATTAAAAGGGAAATTGAAGTAATTCCGAATTTCATTGAAATAGGAAATGAACCAGGAATTCTTCCTTTAGATTGCGACCGTACTGTGATGGCAGACAAGGATCAGAAAATTATCACTCACATATCTAATTTTAGAAAAGTTAAGCGTATTCCGGATGTAATTAAAGTGTTTTATGAAATCCAAAAGCAGATTCCGTCAAAGTTAATGATGGTTGGAGAAGGGCCGGAGCGCGAAGCTGCCGAGCAAATGTGTGAGGACTTAAAAATCGATGACAAAGTAATTTTCTTTGGAAACAGTAATGAAATTGATAAGATTTTAGGTTTTACAGATCTTTTTTTACTGCCTTCTGAAACGGAAAGCTTTGGTTTGGCTGCTTTAGAAGCCATGGCCTGTGGAGTTCCTGTGATTTCAAGTAATTCGGGCGGTCTTCCGGAAGTTAACAAGCAAGGATTTTCAGGTTATTTGAGTGATGTAGGTGATGTGGAATCCATGGCGAAAAATGCCATATCAATATTAAAAGATGATTCCGAGCTGTTTAAATTTAAGAGAAATGCATTTGAATTAGCCAAAGAATTCGACATCATGAATATCATGCCTATCTATGAAGATTTATACCAACGGGCAATAACAAAGTTTAAATAAAAAAGGGCTGTTTCTTGAAACAGCCCTTCTCTTTTTTGATAATAATTTTAGAAACGGTATCTGGCACTTAAGCCGAAATCACCACCAAAATGGTCATCTCTTACATCTGCATATTCGTTGCTTACATAGATTTCAGGACGGAAATCAAATGAAAGTTGAAGTGGAAAATCAAAGTTATATTCAATACCGATGTCACCTGTAGCGATTAAGAACATTCCGGAATCATCGTGATCATGATAATAATCATCATCATGGCCGTGATCGTGATGATAATCATTGCTATTCCATACGCCAATACCAATTCCTGGACCCGCATACCATTTGAAACCATTTTCGATGTTCCATACCCATTGATAAACTCCGGTTAATTTTACGGCATCATAATGGTCTGAATCATTCCATCCGAAATCAAATTCAAGGCGGTTTTTAGTGGATACCCATCTTTGATAAGATACTTCGGCACCAAATCCGTCGTTGTTTCCTAAACGTAAACCAATTGCATTTTTTAATTTTTGTGCTTCCGCCGCATAGGATAACCCCATTAACATCACAGCGGATAAAATTAATTTCTTCATAAGTAATTTGTTTTTGCGAATAAAATCTCCCCTTTTTGAAAGATAATTATTCTAAATAGATTTGAAGTTTGTTTTTTCAGTTATCTCACAAACGTCGTTTTTTTAAATTAATTGTATGTATCTAAAAATTCTTCTTGTGTACTTGTATTTGATGCAGGAATGCCAAGTTGATTGGCGACAAGTTGATTTATTGAATAATTAGTAATTGTTTTAGAATAAGCTACTCCAATACCATCAGCTAAATATTGTGTAGATTTTACAACATCCTGCGAGTCTAAAACTACAATCGATACGCCGGACATTACAGTGGTTATCTTCACATTCAAAATGATTTTTGAAGTTCTTACGTTTGTATAAGTTTCACCTCTTGGAGTAGTGAAACTTGGCATAACTTCTCCTCCTTTGGACTGTAAAGTATAGTTTATCGTTAGAGGAAATCCTTCTACAGTCTGCTGAAATGAACCTGTTTTAGTTGAAAGAACTTCATCTAAAGTTGCATTTTTCTTGAAAATGATAAAGTCAACCACCGACAGATCTAATCCGATTGGTAATTCTTGTCCGTCTGCTAATGATAAATTACCCGATAACAATAATTTATGGTCTAATTCTCTGACACCGTTATTTCTTAAAGAAGAAGAGTAAAATCCGGTAGACACATCGTCTTTGGTCTGGAATTTTTTATAAGTATTTCCTTCAATGATAACGTCGCCGGAAATATATAATGAATCTCTGGTATCATCCATTCCTTCTTCAGCAACATCATAAGTCCAATATTTGTCAGTGGCTAACGGAATTGTAAAATTTGTATCTGGAGTGTTGTTTCCTCCACTGTTGGAATCATCGGAAGAGCACGATAAAAACAGTCCGCTTAAGACAGCAGTTAAAAGTAAGATTCTTTTTTTCATTTTTTTAGGTTATTTGTTAGGTGTGCTAATATAGTAAAAATGAAAAATCATCCTTGTTTTTTGGTTAAAATATTTGTTAGGATTAGTTGATCTGCAAGTCTTTCCTCAAATTGAAAATATTCTGTATCTTCTTCCTGAATACAATTATGTTCATGCCTATATAGTTTCCACCTTTTTTTATTGTATTCTAATGCAGTCAGATTTTCTAT
>NZ_DATIDM010000197.1:0-29291 GCF_035456225.1 Flavobacterium sp.
TATTGTCAAGATAATTTCCAGATAATTTAGTCGCATAAACCTGTGATCCGGCTACTGTATTGCTCAATTTAGTTTTTGCTGATGTACCTCTTTCCCAAATTGTATTGGTTTTTCCTGATTCATCAACTGAAACCAAAGCATCCGTAGTTGCATTAAAAGTATTAACCACACCTACTGTACCATTGTCATTTACCGTTAGTATAACAGTTTTTGTATTATTAGCTGCATTACCATCACTTGTAACAGTGGTAGTTACGTTTAAAGAATGCGTTCCGCGAGTTAATCCGCTTACTGAAATAGGATAGTTAACAGAGGAACAGTTAGGTAAATTTCCAGTCCAAGTATTTGTTGTATTGGCACCACCGTCAACATTATATGAAACTGTTACAGATGAAATTGCCGCCGAACCAGCATTTTCAAATACAATCGATGCAGAATAAGGTGCCCCACAAGCAATACTTGATGAACCTGTAATAGTTTTAAGGGCAATATCGTTGGTTTGTCCAACGTAAGCACTACCAACATTCACAGCCATCCATGCATCAGTAACCGCTATAACTTCAGGACTGCTCGTGCAATATAATGAAGTTGCTACAGCAAGAGTTGCATTTCTTGCGTCTGTAAAAGTAGCGTTTGAAGTTAGATAATCTCTTTCTGCATAATATGCAATCTGGGAAGATTTTGTCATTCCAATACCCGTTACATTGTAGGTATCACGCGTAAGTATAGGAGCGTTATTCGTACCTGCTTTTCCAGCCGTTAATATATAAAACCAATGGTTGAAAACTCCACTATTATTGTGTACTCCACAATTGTCATTACCAGAACCCGGTGTACAGTTTCCATCATCAGCTGTTGTAGAATAATAAGTTCCTTTGTAAGTATCCGGATTACTTCTTGTGTTAGGATAACTCATAGAACGCAATGGAGTAGCAGACAATTCTTCACCAATTTTCCATACTGCCAAAGTCCCTGGAGAAGCAGTATCCTGACCTGCATTCAAGTTTCCAAATTTTGCATATTGCTCAATACATGCGCCCCAGATATCTGAAAACCCTTCATTCATGGCTCCTGATTGGTTTTGATAAGCCAAATTAGCAGTATATTGACAAACACCATGACCAATTTCATGACCAATTACATCGACTGATGTTAATGGGTTTCCACTTCCATCGCCATAGCGCATCACGCTTCCTGTCCATTGAGCATTAAACCAACCGGCACCTCCCGGAACATCATCAAAATGAACGTAACTTTTGATTTGCCCGTTATTATCATCAAAACTGTTTCTGTTAAAAGTATTCTTCCAGAAATCATATGTTTTCATTGCCCCCCAATGTGCATCCAATGCTGCATTGTCTTTATTGGTATTATTATATTCTGCAGCTGTCCAGTTGTTATCATTGTCCTCAAAATGAGTTGATGGCATCGTATTGGTTCTTGCACTATTATAAGTCACAATACCATTACCTCTTGTCATATCTTCAAGAACATATTTGTTTGAAGTTGTGTTCAGAGAGGTTTCAATGGTTCTGTTTCCGCTATACTTTGTATCTGCAGAAGCTGAAACCAACATCGATTTTTTACCTACAGTAATAGCCTCGATTTCGTCTGAATATGCTTTTATCTCTTGATTTGAAATCAGGCCATGAGCATGCTTAATAATAGGATTTCTGAATAAAATTCCTCCTGTAACAGCATCAACAAAAACCTCTTCACGAGAAATAGGCTCCATTGCGTAGATGTCGTATTTATAGGCTAATTTTACAACTCCTGTTTTAACGATTGGAAAAAGAACTAATTCACCCTCCGGTTTTGCATAGTCAACAAAAGCAGCTTGCTCCTGATCGTCCCAAACGTATTTTCTTGCACCTGTTGCATCAATTGCTTTTTGCAATCCTATTTCAGGAGAAATTCCCGGTACTAATGAAGTCTGTGAAGCATTATACAACTCCCCGTTCACAGAAACAGCTTGTCCGTCTCGGGAATGTATAATCAACGTACCAAACTCAATCTTAACACCTTTATAATACTGTTGAATCCTTTCGTGAGTCATTCCTGTTACATCAGAAGTAGTTCTGATGGTCTGATAGGAATTTCCTTTTTCCAGTTTATACAATTTTCCGAATTGGGCTATTGCATACTCTCTTGTGGATGGAGCTCCCAGAGTAAGGCTCTTTTGGTAGGCTGTCTCCCCGTCGTATTTATTTACGTCTTGAGCAGAAGCCCCTTCTAAAAACAATGCTGTCAGACAGATTGTAAATAAGTAATTGATTTTCATTCGTTTAAGTTGGTTTTAGTTAAGTCAGGTTTACGGAACGCAATATTAATAAAAATTTAACATTTTACATACGTTTCCATATTTTTTTTCAAATAATTAATTTAATATCACAAGATTAGTATAAGATTAGCACATGGATACCTTCTTTTATAATATTAACAAAAATTTAGCAACACATTTGTATATACAATTAAAAACATTACTACATTTGTATCGACAAATTAATCATCGTATGAAAATCGAAGAAATCATAAAATCGACAAAAGAATTAACTACGGCTAAAAAGACCGTGCTTAATATCTTCTACACGCAAAATATCGTTTCCGACAAATTTTCAGAAGTACTCAAACCTTATGATTTGTCTGGCGAACAATATAATGTATTGCGAATTTTAAGAGGACAGAATGAAAAAGCTGTGAATATGTGTGACATTCAGGAACGAATGTTAGCCAAAACCAGTAACACTACCCGATTGGTCGACAAACTTCTTCTAAAAGATTTGGTAACCCGCGAAGTATGTCCTGTAAACCGACGAAAAATGGAAGTTACCATTACCAAAAAAGGAATGCAATTGTTAACCGAACTGGATCCGAAAGTAGAAAACCACGAGCAGCTCTTTTCTAAAAATCTGACACAGGAGGAACTCGAGCAATTAAATAATTTATTAGAAAAATACAGAACAATTTAAATATGAGCAATTTTATAAAACATCAAAACTGGCGTTATGCCACGAAAAAATTTGATGCTTCCAAAAAAATATCGGAACACGATTTAGAAATATTAAGAGAAGCAATTCGGTTAAGTTCTTCTTCTTACGGTTTGCAACCTTATAAAGTAATCATTGTTGAAAACCCCGAATTAAGAGCGAAATTACAACCGGTGGCTTGGGGACAAACCCAAATTACGGAAGCCTCTCATCTGTTTATTTTTGCCAATATGATAAATTTAGGTGAAAAGGAAATAGATAAGTATATTGCCAACATAGCGGAAACCAGAGGAATTCCGGCTGAAAACCTGGCAGGTTACGGCGATTTTATGAAATCTAAAATTATATCTTTACCAAATGATGTAAAGAACAACTGGACTTCAAAACAAACGTATCTTGCACTTGGGAATTTACTGAATGCCGCAGCCGAACTTCAGATTGATGCTACACCAATGGAAGGATTCGAAGCAGAAAAAGTAAACGAAATACTCGGACTGAATGCGTTAGGACTGAATGCGTCACTAATTGCCACCGTTGGTTACCGCCATGAAGAAGATGCAACGCAGCATAATGTGAAAGTTCGTAAATCGAAAAAAGAATTATTCATTAATTTATAATTATAAATACTAATCAATAAACATAAATCAATAAACATAAATCAATAAACATAAATCAATTAACAAAAACAATTAAAATCATGAAACAATTAAAATCAATTGCATTGGCATTAGTAGTAGCTTTAGGAACATTGACAGCTACAGCTCAAACAACAAAAAAAGTAGACGTATCAAAAAGTAACATTGCGTGGGTTGGTAAAAAAGTAACCGGCCAGCACGAAGGAACTATTGCTCTTAAAGATGGTGCTTTAGTATTCAAAGGAAAAAAATTAGCTGGAGGTAACTTCACAGTGGATATGACTTCTATCAATGTAACTGATATGCCATCAGGTCAAGGAAAAGAAAAATTAGAAGGTCACTTAAAAAATGATGATTTCTTCGGATCTGAAAAATTCGCTACTTCAAAATTAGTTTTCAAAACTATTGCAGCAAAAGGAAAAGACACTTATACTGTTACGGCTGATTTAACAATCAAAGGAATCACAAACCCAATCACTTTTGATATGGTTGTTGCTGGTAACCAAGCTACTACTAAATTAATGATCGACAGAACTAAATATGATATCAAATACGGTTCAAAATCTTTCTTCGAAGGTATTGGTGACAAAGCTATCTATGATGAATTTGAATTGAATGTGACTTTAGCAATCTAATTTCAAAAAACAATAAACAGAAAGGCTGTCCGTAATGGATGGCCTTTTTTTATAAATACTCACCTCAAACCATTGAAATCATCAATCAGAATATGAATGAAAATACCATTTGGATTTATGGATTTTGATGGTAACTTTAACAACGCTATTAGGATTCGGACGTTTTTGAGTAAAAATCATCAACCACACTAGCTGACCGGAGCTGAAACCAGAGCACATTAAGATTATTAAAGCAAAATACAGGAAGTCAATAAAAATGAAAAAAATAGTAGTCATCGATAATTACGATAGTTTTACCTATAATCTGGTTCATTATCTGGAAGATCTGAACTGCAATGTCACTGTTTTCCGAAACGATGAATTCTATATTGATGAACTGAAAGACTTCGATAAAATCTTGCTTTCCCCAGGACCCGGAATACCAGATGAAGCCGGATTATTAAAAGAAGTCATAAAAAACTATGCCACCACTAAAAGCATACTTGGCGTTTGCCTCGGTCAGCAGGCCATTGCCGAAGTTTTTGGCGGAAGTTTAACCAATCTTGAAAAAGTATACCACGGCGTTTCAACCAAAGTTAAAATTACCGTTCCCGATGAAACCCTATATCAAGGCTTACCCAATGAAATTGAAGTCGGGCGCTACCATTCATGGGTAGTAAATTCAGTTGATTTTCCGGATGCACTTGAAATTACCTCAACCGATGAAAACGGAGAAATCATGTCACTCCGCCACAAAACCTTGGATGTTCGCGGGGTACAATACCATCCCGAAAGCGTTCTTACCCCGAACGGAAAAAAGATCCTTGAGAATTGGGTGAATTCGTAGATGACAACCATTAATATTTAAAAATTTAGGGGAATAAACCGTCAATTTATCAGGGCGGAGCGACAGGAATCTGAATACTTATTCCGACTTTTTGACGATTATCTTGGGCGTTACCACAAGGGTCGGGCTGTACACTGTATCTTTTTACGGTCATTTCGAGAGCCTCAACGACCATAAAAAGGATGCCGTTCCCATTCCTAACGCAGGCACAAAACATTAAAAATCGGATAGAACAACCATCAGATTTTTGGAAGAAAAGAAGTTACTTTCCACTTGTTTTACACCCGGATTTTCCAACCTCAACGATACGGTTTTCACAACTGAAAAACTCGAAAAAGTAGTGTCGACATGATAAAAATTCACCTCATTTTTTTGCGATATACAGGTGACCAAACAAACAATTCAAGAGAATTCAACTATCGTTTTGGAAGCCAAAATACCCTCAAAATTGCTTATTAAACAATTCGAAAAACATCAAAAAACGATCAAAATTCAGCTCCTTATTATTCGATATTTTAATCCGATTTTATAGTTTGGAGTAGAAAGAATTATATAAAAAAACACTCAAATCAACATTAAAAAACCCATCATTTCGGACCCTCATTTTAAGGTTTTCAAAGATGCTTTTTAAGCGATTTTCAACCAAAAAAACAGTAAAAAACACTTCGTTAATTTCTTCCAAAATCCTGAAAAATTCATTCGAAAAAAACTAAAATTACAGAAATTTCCATCTGAAAGAAGATTGGTTTGAGTAGTGAAGTAAGTCAAAATTCTTTTAGAAAAACACGACAAAACCTCTTCAGAAAATAGACAAAAAACAGCTGAAAAAACATAAAATTATCCGCATCTAAATCTCAAAAAAGAAATATTTTCAGAAGCAACAAAACATCAAAAAGGAGTCGTTCTCGGAAATTCGCCTATAAATTAACTCAAAAACAACGAAATACTAAGTATTGAAAATTTAACTAAATAATTCATTTAACATAACAATTATAAAATACTGGATATTAAATATTTAAATATTTACTATAGATTTTATTTATACATAAAAAAACCACTTTTCAAAGGCTTAAAAAGTGGTTTATCTTTCCATTCGACTCTTTTTTTAGTCAATTTTTCATTCGATAAAACTACACAAATTATTCAATCAAAAAAAGGATTAAGACAACATAATTTTTACTCACCTACTCTACCAAAAATCATCAAAAAATCAATCAAATTTAAATTGTTAAAAAAAAGTTAAATCACATTTAAACAAACGTTTAATTTAAACAAGCGTTTAATTTTGCGTCGTAATTTAAAATCAAAGAAAATGACCGATTTTAATGATAAGCAAATTGAGATTCTTCACGTAACAGAAAAGCTGTTTTCGGAACATGGTTTTGACGGAACTTCGATTCGTGATATTGCCAAAATTGCCAACATCAATATTGCGATGATTTCGTACTATTTCGGTTCAAAAGAAAAGCTTTTAGAAGCGTTACTTATTTATCGTATTTCGGACTTGCGTCTGCAGATGGAAAACTTGTCCCGTGAAGACCTTACCCCTTTTGAGAAAATCGACCGCCTTATTGAACTATACATAAAAAGAGTTCATGCCAATAAAGGAATGTACCAAATCATTCATTTTGAAATCTCATCCAAGAAAAGGGAAATCAACTGCGAAGCTTTCAACGAGGTAAAGAAATACAACCTTCAGATTTTGGAAAACATTATTGAGGAAGGTCAAACGCAGGGACTGTTCGCCAAAAATATAAATGCGACTTTAATCCCTCCAACGATAATGGGAACTTATTTTCATTTTCAGATGAATAAACCTTTTTATTCCGATCTGCTGCATTTAAACTCGGAGGAGGAGTACGACAACTACATAAAAACTGAAGTGGTAAATCACATACAAAAAACAATAAAAGCCCTTTTAATCTATGAAAAGTAATACTATCAGGCTGGGAATTTTCTTCTTGCTTGGCATTTCTTCCGCAGTGGCGCAGGAGAAAAAAAACATGACGCTTGAAGATGCTATTCAGATGGCAACTTCACAGAGCAACGAAGCCAAATTAGCTGACACCAAAGTGTCCACGAAAGAATTCGAGATGCAGACGGTTAAAAACAAGCAATATCCCGATGTAAAAATCAACGGACAATTGCAGCGCCTTACCAATGCCGATGTGGATTTCAAAATGGGAGATCCATCTCAAGGCGGAACTACCCCCGATGTGCACCAGCTTATTTTAGGCAATGCATCGGCATCACTTCCTGTATTCGCCGGTTTTAAAATCCAAAACAGCATTAAAGCCTCAAAAAGTCTGTACGAAGCGGAACAATTCTATTCAAAGCAAACCAAAGAAGATGTTGCCCTACAGGCCGTAAAACTCTACGTAACGCTGTATAAAGCACAGGAAAATGAAAAAATGATTCAGGAAAACATCAAAAGAGCCGAACAGCGTGTTGTCGATTTTAAAGCGATGGAAGAAAACGGACTGATAGCGCGAAACGACTTATTAAGAGCACAATTACAGGTTTCCAATTATCAGATTGCCCTTGAAGAAGCACGAAAAAATAAGAGTACGGTAAATTACCAACTGGTAACGCTTTTGAAATTGCCCGAAGAAACAAAAATAAATCCCGATTCTGACACTTTTAAGAAGCAAACATCTTTTGATACACCTTCTAACGATATTTCCGGCAGAAACGATTTAAATGCAATTCGAATGCAGCAAAAGGCCGCCGAAACAAACGTTAAAATAGCAAAAGGGAACTACCTGCCTACTTTGTCGTTATCGGGGGGCTACATTGGTTTTGATTTGCAAAACACACTCACCGTGACCAATGCTATGAACTTCGGTGCCGCACTTTCTTACGACCTGTCTTCCCTTTTCAAAAACGGAAAAGATGTCAAAGCCGCTAAAAGCAAAGCAAAAGAAACACAAGAATCATTGGAGATAATGACCGATCAGGCAAAAATCCAGATTCAGCAGGCCAATGAAAATTACCTTTTAGCTCAAAAACAAAACAAAGTTTTCGAAGAAGCCGTTGTACAGGCCGCTGAAAATTTCAGAATCGTAAAAGACAAACACGACAACGGTTTGGCCGATACTGACGAATTATTAGAGGCAGACGTACAGCAATTGCTTTCAAAAATCAACGAATCCTCTTCAAGAGCCGATATCATTCAGAAATATTATGAAGTCTTGGCGGCTTCCGGCAAACTAACCTCATCAACATCAACCAAAAAATAAACAAATTACACTTATCATGGAAATGGAAAAGAAACCAGCAAATAAAAAATTTATACTAATTATCAGCTCTTTAGTTATTCTTGGAGGTGTATATGGTACTTTCAAATACATGCATGGTCAGGCACACGAAGAAACCGATGACGCCCAGATCGAACAAAACATGAATCCTATCATACCGCGAGTGGCAGGTTACGTATCAAAAGTTTACATCAAAGACAATGACTTTGTAAAAAAAGGCGACACCCTTTTGGTAATCGACAACAAAGACTTTTTGGTTAAAGTTGATGAAGCTAAAGCAGCGTTGGCCGTAGCCGAAAATTCCCTTGAGGTTTCAAAAGCAGATGTAAGTGCCACTGCGGCAAACATTTCAATTTCAGAAGCTACAATTCAATCTAATTTGGGAAGCATAGAAGCAGCTAAAATTCGTTTGGGAAGAGCTACCAATGATTTTGAACGCTATTCGAATCTGTATAAGAATCATTCCATTACAAAACAGCAGTATGAACAGGCTTTGGCAGCCAAGCAGGAAGCCGAGAAACAAGTTGAAATCCTTCAACAGCAACGTAATGCCAGTGCACACCAGCGTGAAGCTGTAGTTTCAAAAACCAATGTAGCTAATAAACAAATCGGTGTGGCAAACGCCAACGTAAAACGTGCCCAATCGGTTTTGGATGCTGCGATACTTAACTTAAGTTATACCGTAATAACAGCTTCTGTAGACGGTCAGGTTTCAAGCGTAGATGTACAGGCCGGTCAAATGATACAGCCGGGTCAGTCTTTATTTTATATTGTAAACAGTACAGATACTTGGGTTATTGCCAATTTCAAAGAAACGCAATTGAACAAAATGAGAATCGGGCAAAAAGTGACTTTAAAAGTAGACGCTTATCCTGATACTGATTTTGAAGGTGAAGTAAATTCATTCTCTCCTGCAACCGGATCCAAATTTTCAATTTTACCTCCGGACAATGCAACAGGTAACTTCGTTAAAACGATTCAGCGCTTACCGGTTAAAATAAAATTATCCGCAAACAACAATGCCGAAAAAGTAAAATTATTACGTCCGGGAATGAATGTGGAAGTAGATGTTCACGTAAAATAATATGACAACACAAGCAGAAGATTTAGTAGAATATGGCTTTCGAAGAGTCATCATCACAATTACGGCAGTACTTTGTGCGCTGTTGGAAATTGTAGATACTACTATCGTAAATGTAGCCCTGAACGACATGAAAGGTACTTTGGGAGCTACGCTGACCGATGTTGCCTGGGTGATTACCGCTTATGCCATTGCCAATGTAATCATCATTCCGATGACGAGCTGGCTTTCGCAGCAATTCGGAAGGAGAAATTATTTTGCGGCTTCCATTATCATCTTTACCGTTTCATCTTTCCTTTGCGGAAATGCGTCTAACATTTGGGAACTGGTATTTTTCCGATTCATTCAGGGAATGGGTGGTGGTGCCCTTTTGGTAACCGCACAAACCATTATCACCGAAAGCTATCCGGCCGCAAAACGCGGAATGGCACAGGCAATTTACGGAATGGGTGTAATTGTGGGACCAACGTTAGGGCCGCCTCTTGGAGGATATCTGGTGGATAATTTTTCATGGCCTTATATTTTCTACATCAACATACCGTTGGGAATCATTGCGACCATTTTGACGCTTTCTTTCGTGAAGAGTCCGAAATACGGCGAAAAACTAAAAGCTAATCAGGTCGATTGGTGGGGAATCATATTTTTGGCTTCCTTCATCGGATCTTTGCAATTTGTTTTGGAACACGGTCAACAGGACGATTGGTTCGAAGATATCACAATAGTCATCCTTTCAATAGTTTCATTTTTCGGATTGATTTTATTCATCTGGCGACAGCTCACATATAAATACCCAATTGTAAACCTTCGGGTGCTTCAGGACCAAAATCTCCGCATCGGAACCATAATGTGCTTTATTTTAGGTTTCGGATTGTATGGATCAACCTTCATAATCCCGATTTATACCCAGGCTATGTTGGGATGGACAGCCACTGACGCAGGCTTATTACTGATCCCGAGTTCAATCATGACGGGAATCATGATGCCGATTATCGGAAAAATGATTCAAAAAGGAGTTCCACAGGCTTATCTGGTAGCTATAGGATTCATGATTTTCTTCGGATTTACTTTTTGGATGTACAGCATAATGACGCCCGATACAGGATCGGAACACATGTTCTGGCCATTAATTTTGCGCGGAATGGGACTTGGTCTTCTTTTCGTACCTATTACCACTTTGGCCCTGTCAACATTACACGGAAGACAAATCGGAGAAGGTGCCGCTTTCACTGGAATGATGCGACAGTTGGGAGGTTCCTTCGGAATTGCCATTATCACAACGTTTATTTCCCGTTTTACGCAAAGCCACCGTGTAAACCTCATCGCCCATCTGGATTCTACAAAATTTGAAGTTCAGCAACGAATTCAGCAGCTGCAAATGGGTTTCATGTCGAAAGGCTTCAGCGCAAGCGAATCGTTGGACAAAGCTCATAAAGCCATTGAAATGTCGGTAATGCAGCAAAGCACCGTACTTTCCTATATGGATGTCTTCCTTTATTTAGGCATCATGTTCCTGATCTGTATCCCGTTTGTACTGTTAATCAAGCGAGGAGGCGGAAAAGTAGATATGTCGAATGTTCATTAATTTAAACATAGTTGTTATTTGATTAGGAAACTCTGAACAGTAATTGTTCAGAGTTTTTTTATTTGTTTTTCGTTTGGTCGTTTTTTTCTTCATTTAATCGATTTGCAAAAAAAACGACTATAATTTAACCTAATTTTAAACTTCAATTAAAATTCATTTCGTTGTCAATCAGTCGTTTACAAATTATTAATCAAAATTACATTCATCATGGGCATCTTTACTAACGGGGACAGAAGAATTCTAAAAGAATTTTTAGCGAAAAGTGAACATAATTGTCACGACATCGAAAAGGAAATTGATGAGTTTTTAATAGACTTACAGGCAGAGTATGAAGAAAACAGTTATGTTATGAATGAATTTTCCGAATTTGTAAACGAACTTCGTGAAAAACTTCCTCCTTCCGACGCAAATAAGCTTATGGAATTCTCTTCAAGATTGGCAAGAGTTAAACGTTGTGCCCGTAAAGGCGTGGAAGCACTGCGCGAAATCGCAAGGGATCAAAGAAAAATGACACGAGAAACTTTCCGCGACTATGAGGAATATTTACATTTAGGATAATTATCGAGTAAAAACCAACGTATTTCCTTTACTTAGATTTTCATCAAACTTATACCCTTCATAATTGAATCCTTTCAAGTCCTGAAGGGTTTCTGCATTTGTATCAATGATGTAGCGCACCATCATTCCCCTGGCTTTCTTTGCAAAGAAGCTTATCATTTTTAGTTTACCGTCTTTATAATCCTTAAATTCAGGAGTAATTACAGGCACTTTTAAAGCTTTTACATCGACTGCCGAAAAATATTCATTACTGGCAAGGTTAAGGAACAAATCATCTTTTTTCAGGTCCTTATTCAGTTCTTTGGTGATTTTCGTCTTCCAGAATTCATACAGGTTTTTGTTTTTTCCGATTGGCATGTGCGTACCCATTTCCAGACGGTAGGGCTGAATTAAATCCAAAGGCTTCAGAAGGCCGTACAAACCGGAAAGTATGCGGAGTTTTGTCTGTAAAACATCAAATTTTTCAATAGGAAGGTTGTAAACATCCAGACCGTGATAAACATCCCCATTAAAAGCGTAAACTGCCGGACGTGCATTTTCGGGGGTAAAAGGTGTTGCCCATTCCTGGTTGCGCTGCCAGTTCAAATCGGCCAGCTTATCCGAAATATCCATTAATTCCATAAGCTGCTTTGGTTTCTTTTTCTTCAACACTTTATGTACCGAATTAGCCTCTTTTAAAAAGCACGATTCGGTAAATTGACTTGTTGGCAATTCTTTTTCAAAATCCAATGACTTAGCCGGAGAAATAACGATTTTCATTCTTTGTTTTTTAATGGTTTTCAAAAGTACAAATTCCAATTATAAATCCGCATAGGATGATATTGATTGTACATATTCTCATATCAATGAAAACGATGCCGAATAATTTCTTCACGGAAGCCATTTCCAAAAAAAAACAGAGGGTAAAAAACGTAAACCTAAATAATATCCTGAATTCTTTTTAATGTTTTTTTCATTTATCAAACTTAAACATCAGCATTAAACAACTGATTTTCAAGTTAAATCAAGTTTTATCCTTAACTTTACAGGTCGGAAACCAGTTGGTTTTTAGCTCCATTTTCGCACACCATTCATACACTTATTATGCTGGAAGTGAATGTATTTTTAAATTAATTAGAATTACAAAAAATAAAAATGGAAAAATGAAAACAACGCAAAAAATTGCTGTTTTGATATTGTTGAGTATCTTCAGCGTAGTTCTTAAGCTTCAAGCGCAAGACGTGAAAATGCCTGTTGAACATATCATGGTTATGCCCAATGACATTAAATGGTCAGACGCTCCTCCAGCTTTCCCTCCTGGCGCTAAAATAGCGGTAATAGAAGGCGACCCAAAAGCGGCAGCATTATTTACCATGCGCGTTAAAATTCCGGCCAATTACATGATAATGCCGCATTGGCACCCTGCAGACGAACATGTTACTGTCATAAAAGGATCTTTTTATATGGGACTTGGGGATAAATTTGATAAAAAAACCGCAAAAGAGATTCCAACAGGCGGATTTGCAGTAATGATTATGGGAACTCACCATTTTGCATTTACTAAAGAGGAAACTATCGTGCAAATACACGGAATGGGGCCTTGGGGAATAACCTATGTTAATCCTGCCGACGATCCAAGAAATAAGAAATAGAAAATAAAATTCAATTCCGAAAACAAAAAACCCTGAGCGCTTACTCAGGGTTTCTTTTTATATCGGTACTGAAATAGGTTCAGATTATATCCCGGCAATCTGCTTCAGCTCACTAACAAAACGTTCCGCTAAAACATCTGCAGCATTTTGCGTTGGTGCTTCCGTATAAATTCGGATAATCGGCTCGGTGTTGGATTTTCTCAAGTGTACCCATTCCGTTGGGAAATCGATTTTCACTCCGTCTATTGTTGAAATATTTTCAGAAGCATATTTTTCAGTCATGGCTTTCAAAACGGCATCCACATCAATTTGCGGCGTAAGCTCAATTTTGTTTTTGCTCATGAAATATTGTGGATAAGAAGCTCTTAACTCGGCAACCGTCATTTCCATATTTGCCAAATGCGTCAGGAATAATGCCGTACCTACCAAACTATCGCGTCCGTAATGACTTTCCGGATAAATGATTCCGCCATTACCTTCACCACCTATAATCGCATTGGATGCTTTCATCAGTTCCACTACGTTCACCTCGCCTACGGCACTTGCCTGATAACTTCCGTTATGTTTTTCTGTAATATCCCTTAAAGCTCTTGAAGAAGACATATTGGAAACCGTATTCCCCGGAGTTTTGCTCAATAAATAATCGGCAACGGCTACCAAAGTATATTCTTCGCCAAACATTTCTCCGTCATTGGAAATAAATGCCAAACGGTCTACATCAGGATCTACAACAATTCCGAAATCGGCTTTTTCTTCTACGACCAATTTACAGATATCACCCAAATGTTCTTTTAAAGGCTCCGGATTATGAGGAAAATGACCGTTTGGTTCGCAGTATAATTTTACCACTTCCACGCCCATTAGCTCCAGTAATTTCGGGATTATGATTCCGCCCGAAGAATTCACACCATCAACAACGACTTTGAATTTTCTTTTAGCAACTGCTTCAGCATCCACTAAAGGTAAATTCAGCACCTCATCGATATGAATATCCATGTAGGCATCATTTTCGGTTATTGTTCCTAAACTGTCCACATCCGAAAAATCAAAAGCTTCTGCTTCGGCAATTTCCAGGATTTTAGCACCATCGGCACCATTTAAAAATTCACCCCTTGCATTCAATAACTTCAAAGCATTCCATTGTTTTGGGTTATGGGAAGCCGTTAGGATAATTCCGCCGTCTGCACCTTCCAAAGGAACCGCCACTTCTACTGTTGGTGTTGTCGACAAACCTAAATCGATTACATCAATTCCGAGACCGATAAGCGTATTTACAACCAGATTATGAATCATAGGCCCTGAAATACGGGCATCACGACCGATTACCACTTTAAGTTTGTTATCCGGACGTAAAGAAGAATCAACATTTTGTTTTAAGAATGTTCCATAAGCCGAGGCAAATTTCACGGCATCAACCGGTGTAAGGTTATCTCCCACTTTTCCCCCAATGGTTCCACGGATTCCTGAAATGGATTTTATTAAAGTCATAGTATTAATTACGGATTTTAAATTACGAATTACAAATATATAAAAGGTACTGAGGCATTGAGGCATTGAGGTGCAAAGTTTTTTTTAAAAAAACAACCCATTAAGTATGCTTCTTTATACTGATAAATCTTTTTTAGAACCTTAACCTCTCAAAATCTTAAAGCCTTGCAAAAAAAGCAATATAATCAAATAAGTTTCTTTATATTTACAACTGCCTCAGTTCTTTAACCATTTTAGTACCTTGTTAAATGAACTTTTTAGCACATATCTATCTTTCGGGCGAAAATGATCTGATAAAAATCGGAAATTTTATTGCAGACGGTATTCGGGGCCATGACTACGAACAATATCCGCCGGATGTGCAGAAAGGCATTTTACTGCATCGTGCCATTGATACTTTTACCGATGCACATCCTGTTTTCCGTCAGAGCAAACACCGGCTGCATGAAGGATACGGACATTATTCCGGTGTGATTATGGACATCTTCTACGATCATTTTCTCGCTAAAAACTGGGCGAACTATTCGAATGAAAACCTTGAGACTTATGCGGAACGTTTTTATGAATCACTTCGGGTAAATTATGACTGGCTTAATTCAAAAACCCAAAAAATGATGCCTTATATGATTGCCCGAAACTGGCTGGCGAGTTATGCCACCGTAGAAGGCATTGGCATGATTTTATTTCAGATGGACCACCGCACCAAAAACAGGGTTTCCATGCAGAATGCCGTGAAAGAACTGGAACAATACTACACCGAATTCGAATCTGAATTCACCGCTTTTTTTGAAGAATTACGCGCTCATGCGCAACAAAAAATGGCTATTTTATAATGAATTTCATACTTGAACTGGAAAAAGCTTTCCGTGAAAACGCATCTACCGCAACGGCTGCACCAATGGAAGCTTACATGAAAAACAATTTTCCTTTTTTCGGAATCAAAACCACACCACGAAGAGAAATCCTGAAAGAACTCTGGAAGACCCACAAAGAAGAAATCAGGCAAAATAGCAGAGCCATTGCTGAGGAATTGTTTTCAAAAAACGAACGGGAGTTTCATTATTGCGCCATCGAAATTCTGATAAAAGAGCTCAAAAAGAACTATATCAAAGACGATATTACAATAATCGAAAAAATGATCATCACTCATTCGTGGTGGGACAGCGTTGATACAATTGCCAAATTCATGTTGGGAAATTACCTTGAACTGTTTCCGGAAGAAAGACAAAAGATCGTGTCGAAATTTTCCTCTTCCGATATTATGTGGCTCAACCGTTCTGCCATCCTTTTCCAATTGGATTACAAAGCGAAAACCGATGCCGGATTACTGTTTTCAATCTGCGAACAACACAAAGATTCTAAGGAGTTTTTCATTCAGAAAGCCATTGGCTGGGCCTTACGCGATTATAGCCGGTTCAACCCGAAAGGTGTTACTGAATTTGTAAACAAAACCGACTTAAAGCCGTTCAGCAAAAGGGAAGCAATGCGTAATTTATAGTTTTCTCAAAACAATTTTATGATAAAAATAGCGTATTTTAGCTGTTTGCCTGTTTGAAATACCAAAAAATGACCAATGACTGAAAAAGAAGTTTCTCCTTTTATTTTGCTGTTACGCAAACTATTAAAGCACCTTGAAGCTTTTCTGTTTTTACTGAAATCAGTTTTAAGCAGCCGACAGTTTTTGTATTTTTCCTGTGTGTTGGTAGGGATTTCTTCAGCTTTGGCTGTAATTGTTCTGAAAACATTTGCCCACTCGGTTTTCCGGTTTGCAAATTACATTGACGGAATTCTTCACTTACCTTATTCAAACAGTATTCTTCCCATCGCAGGTATTTTACTGACCGTTTTTGTTGTTAAAAAATTTCTGGACGGAAGCATCGAAAAAGGCACTTCACAAATCATGATTGCAGTTGCCAATAAATCGGGAATCATGCCCAAAAAGCAAATGTATGCTCAGATTATAACCAGTTCCTTAACCGTTGGTATGGGAGGTTCGGCCGGACTGGAATCACCAATTACCATTACCGGAGCGGCTTTCGGATCGAATTATGCCCAAAAATACCGCCTGAATTACAAAGATCGGACCCTTTTATTGGCCTGCGGAGTGGCGGCAGGAATTGGAGCTGCTTTCAACGCTCCTATCGCCGGAGTTCTGTTTGCCATTGAAGTGATTTTAACCGATATGAGTGTTACCGCTTTCATACCCATCATGATTTCGGCCGCAACTGGCGCTTTGGTATCAACAGTGGTTTTAAAAGAAGGCATCTTGTTGAGTTTCAAAAGTCAGCTTACCTTCGATTATCATAACATCCCCTATTACATCATTTTAGGGATTTTAGCCGGTCTGGTGTCGGTTTACCACGCCCGAAGTTTTAGGAAAGTAGAACACTTTTTCGTCAGATTCAAGTCATCCATTTATAAAAAAGCCTTATTTGGTGCTTCTGTTTTAGCCATTCTTATTTTCTTTTTCCCGACATTATTTGGCGAAGGATACGAGAGTATTAAAGCACTTTCATCTTCGGATCCGGGAATCTTACTGGAAAATACCATACTCGACGAATACAAATCAAACCAATGGATCCTGTTGTTCTTCATCGGTTCAACCTTAATGATAAAATCAATCGCAACCGGACTGACATTGGGCAGTGGCGGGAATGGAGGTAACTTTGCTCCTTCCCTTTTTGTAGGTTCTTATCTTGGTTTTTTTGTAGCCCAATTTTTCCGCCTTACCGGAATCGACCGCGATTTACCCATCAGCAATTTTTCTGTAGTAGGAATGGCCGGAGTGTTAAGCGGATTATTCCATTCGCCTTTAACCGCAATCTTTCTTATTGCTGAAATCACAGGAGGTTATGGTTTAATAGTTCCGCTTTTAATTGTTTCTTCCATCAGTTTTATCATTTCAAAAAAATTGGAAGGCCATTCCATGGACATTAAAAACCTGGCTGATACCGGAACCGTTTTTACCAGCGATAAAGACAAAAACACCCTCTCGTCTATCGATTTATCAAAACTGACGCAAACGGATTTCGCAACGATTTCCTCTTCCGCTAAACTTGAAGATGTGGTGAATTTGCTTTCTCAAACAAAACAATCCGTTTTTCCGGTAGTTAATGAGCAGGATTCTTTTGTTGGTGTGATCCATTTTGATGCAATCCGTCCCATCATTTTTAACGCTTTTCAGGTAAAATACACCTTGTTAAGCGATATTATCCAAAGACCGGAAGCAATCATTTCCTATGATGAAGTCATGGAAACGGTCATGGAAAAATTCGAGACTACTAATGCTGCGCTTTTATTTGTATTAAAAGACAACAAATGTCTGGGTTATGTTACCAAAGTCGACATTCTGGACACGTATCGTGAAAAGCTGAAATCCTTCCGAATAGAATAACTTTTGGCCGACAACAAAACTTATCGTTTTCAATACAAAACCTTTTTGGTTCCGTTCTGTAGTTTCGCTCTAAAACCGTACCTTTGCGTTTTGCACAATTATAAAATAAATTATGCTTAATACCGAGGATACTATTGAAGTTATCGGCGCCCGCGCTCATAATCTTAAAAACATTGATGTTGTCATTCCGCGTGAAAAATTGGTGGTGATTACGGGGCTTTCGGGTTCCGGGAAATCGTCATTGGCTTTTGATACCATTTATGCCGAAGGACAACGCCGTTACATTGAAACATTTTCGGCTTATGCACGCCAATTTTTGGGTGGTTTGGAGCGACCGGACGTTGACAAAATAGACGGACTTTCCCCAGTAATTGCAATTGAGCAGAAAACTACCAGCAAAAGTCCGCGTTCTACTGTTGGAACCATAACCGAAATTTACGATTTCCTTCGATTGTTGTTCGCCAGAGCCGGTGAAGCTTACAGTTACAACACGGGTGAAAAAATGGTTTCCTATTCCGATGATCAGATTAAGGAACTTATTTTTGAGAACTTCAACGGAAAACGCATCAACATATTGGCTCCGATAATCCGCTCACGTAAAGGACATTACCGTGAATTGTTTGAGCAAATTTCAAAACAAGGGTTTGTAAAAGTACGTGTGGACGGAGAAATCCGCGATTTGGAATTCGGAATGAAAGTCGACCGCTACAAAACCCACGATATCGAAACGGTTATCGACCGAATGGCAATTGATTCGACTGAAGACATGGACAAACGCCTTACGGAAAGCATCAAAACGGCCATGTACCATGGAGACGGAATTATGATGATAATTGAGCAAGAAAGTCAGGAAGTGCGTTATTTCAGTAGAAATTTAATGTGTCCGACCACAGGAATCTCCTATCCGAATCCGGAACCGAACAATTTCTCATTCAACTCTCCAAAAGGCGCATGCCCGCATTGTAATGGGTTGGGAACCGTTAATGAAATCAATCTTTACAAAATTATTCCCAATCCCAAATTATCCATTAAACAAGGTGGATTTGCTCCTTTAGGCGAACAGAAAAGCACATGGATTTTCAAACAATTGGAAATCATCGGTGAGAAATTCGGGTTCAAACTAACAGATCCTATCGAAGCCATTCCCGCTGATGCGATGGACATGATTTTAAACGGCGGAAACGAGAAATTCTCGGTGGTTTCAAAGGTCATGGGAATTACGAAAGATTATAAAATCGATTTTGAAGGCATTTCCAATTTCATCAAAAACCAGTACGATGAAAGCGGTTCGGCTTCCATAAAACGTTGGGCGAAAGAATTCATGGATGAAATCGAATGTCCGGAATGCCATGGAACCCGTCTTCGAAAAGAATCCTTATATTTTAAAATAAACGAAAAAAACATTGGCGATTTATCCTCAATGGATATTGATGAATTAAGCGGATGGTTTAAAGATCTGGATGCTAATTTATCCGAAAAACAAAAAGTTATTGCTGCTGAAGTAGTTAAGGAAATTAAAGCCAGACTTCAGTTTTTGGTGGATGTGGGGCTGAACTACCTTGCATTGCACCGAAGTTCAAAATCACTTTCGGGCGGTGAAGCACAACGTATCCGATTGGCAACCCAGATTGGCTCACAGTTAGTCGGCGTACTTTATATCCTGGACGAGCCCAGTATTGGCTTACACCAGCGCGATAATGAAAAACTGATTCATTCGCTGGAGCAATTGCGTGATATCGGAAACTCTGTTATTGTAGTGGAGCACGATAAAGACATGATTGAACGCGCTGATTATGTTATTGATATTGGTCCGAAAGCAGGACGTTTTGGAGGTGAAATCATCAGTATAGGAACACCTGCCGAATTACTCAAAGAAAACACCATTACAGCACAATTCCTGAACGGACAAATGGAAATTTCGGTTCCGAAAAAACGTCGAGAAGGCAATGGAAACCTATTGAAATTATCTGGAGCCACTGGAAATAACCTGAAAAATGTTTCGGTAGAATTTCCTTTGGGAAAACTCATTTGCGTTACCGGAGTTTCAGGAAGCGGAAAATCCACATTGATTAATGAAACCCTTTATCCGATCCTGAATACACACTTCTTTAATGCTGTTAAAAAACCGCAGCCTTATAAAACAATTGAAGGACTGGAATATATAGACAAGGTAATCGACATCGATCAAAGTCCGATCGGACGTACACCACGTTCCAATCCGGCTACCTATACCGATGTTTTTTCAGAAATCAGAAGTCTGTATACCCAAACCCCTGAAGCCATGATTCGCGGTTACAAACCAGGACGTTTCAGTTTCAATGTATCCGGCGGGCGTTGCGAAACCTGTGAAGGCTCGGGCGTTAGAACCATTGAAATGAGTTTTCTTCCTGATGTTTATGTGGAGTGCGAAACCTGTCAGGGCAAGCGTTTTAACAGGGAGACGCTGGAAATCCGCTATAAAGGAAAATCGATTTCGGATGTATTGGAAATGACTGTGGATGAAGCGGTTCCGTTCTTTGAAAACATTCCAAAAATCTATCGTAAAATCAAAACGATACAGGACGTCGGATTAGGCTATATAACCCTCGGACAACAAAGTACAACGCTTTCCGGTGGTGAAGCCCAACGAATCAAACTGGCTACCGAATTGTCTAAAAAAGATACCGGAAACACTTTTTACATTCTTGATGAACCAACCACAGGATTGCATTTTGAAGACATCCGAGTGCTGATGGATGTGATTAACAAACTGGTAGACAAAGGGAACACCGTTTTAATCATAGAACACAACATGGATGTGATTAAACTCGCCGATTTCATCATTGATATCGGCTATGAAGGTGGAAAAGGCGGTGGAGAATTGATTGCCAAAGGAACTCCGGAGGAAATCATAAAAAATAAAAGAAGTTATACCGCGCAATTCCTGAAAAAAGAGCTACATTAGTAAAACTAACTTTTACTCAACGGAGAAGATGATGAAAGACGATTTTTTAAATGATGAAGACAGAATCCAGGATAAATTTAAAAAAAAGACCTGGAACGAGATACGCGCAAACGACTCATGGGCTATTTTTAAAATCATGTCGGAGTTCGTTAACGGTTATGAATCCATGGGGCGCATTGGTCCCTGTGTAACCATATTTGGTTCGGCCAGGACACAACCGGACACGAAATATTACATTTTAGCTGAAAAGATTGCTTATAAAATCAGTCAGGCAGGTTATGGTGTCATTACCGGTGGCGGTCCCGGAATTATGGAAGCCGGAAACAAAGGAGCCCATTTGGGGAACGGAACTTCGGTAGGTTTAAACATCGATTTGCCGTTTGAACAACATCACAACCCGTATATAGACAAAGACAAGAACTTAAATTTTGATTACTTTTTTGTTCGTAAAGTAATGTTCGTAAAATATTCTCAGGGCTTTGTTGTAATGCCGGGAGGTTTTGGAACTTTAGATGAGTTTTTTGAAGCGGTTACCCTGATTCAAACCAAGAAAATAGGCAAATTCCCTATCATATTGGTTGGAAGAAGTTTTTGGTCCGGACTGTTGGAATGGATTAAAAACGTGATGATTGATGAAGAAAAAAATGCCAGTATAGAAGACCTGGATCTGATTAAAGTCGTCGATACTGAAGATGAAGTACTTGAAGTGCTTGACAGTTTCTATAAAAAATACAATCTCAGTCCGAACTTCTAAAGAACCACAAGCCTCGTTTTGGTGCTAACGTCAGAACACTAACATTCAAATAAATTTTAGCCACGAATTCACTAATTTGTACGAATTAATTAGTGAATTCGTGGTTAATTTTTTTAAAATAAGAATAGAAAATCAGTACAAATCTTTTTAATCTTCATCATCCGGATACATTTTTTTTCAGGGACGTTTCTATATAGCAGGATTTCAAATGCTTTCTTGTTTAAAATCAGACAGATAAGTTGAAATCAAAAAAATAAGAAAAGTACTTCTTTAATTTTTTTTTCTTAACTTTATTTACGGTAAACCATTTTCTGCCATGAGTAAAGGAACACTTCGCGAAGACAAAACCTGTTCGAACTGCGGTACTTACGTAGAAGATCGTTTTTGTCCTCTATGCGGACAGGAAAATACAGAGACCCGAAAGTCATTCCATTACCTTTTTACGCATACCCTTGAAGACCTTGTTCATTATGACAGCAGTTTTTGGGAAACCATAAAATACCTGTTGTTTCAACCCGGCCGATTAACGAAGGAATACCTTTCCGGGAGAAGAAAAAGATATGTGGTTCCCGTAAAGCTCTATATTTTTATAAGTTTCATTACCTTCTTCATCACCAGTTTCTTTATCAATTTTGACAATATGAACGTTAAAGATAAAGATGCCCCGGTTACCTTTAAAGAAACACCTCCAAAAGGAAGATCTTCAGAAAAAGGAATCAATATCAACTATTCCACAAAAGCCCCTGTCGATGAAAAAGTGATTTCAAACAGCGGTGATAAAGTGATTTCAAACAGTGCTGAAAAATTAATTGAAAAAAATGATGAATATGGATGGATGCCTGGCTGTTCATCAGTCCGCGAGCTTGATTCGGTTCAGAATTCCCTTCCTGAAAACAAAAGGATGACCAAACTGCAATACTGGTTCACCAAAAGACTGGTCATGATTGCCGAACACAATACGATGCAGGAAGCCTTCCAAAAAACAATGGCCCTTTTTTTCCGTAATCTTCCAAAACTGCTCTTTCTCTATATGCCCTTTTTTGCTTTCTGGCTGTGGGTAATCCACGGAAAAAAACGTTGGTTCTATTTCGACCATGGAATCTTCACACTTCATTATTTTTCATTCCTTCTTTTACTGACAAGTTTTTTCATGGTCATTCAATGGTTATTAAGCTTAAGTGACTGGGCCGTGGCAGACATAACACAGGGACTTTTGTTCATCGCTTATCTGATCTGGCCCGTAATTTATTTTTACAAAGCGCATAAGCGACTTTATGAGGAAAGTAAAATAATTTCTTTTTTAAAAAGTACTGCCTTATTTTTTATAAATTTCACAACATTTTGGGTCATCCTTGCATTATATGGCTTCTATACTTTCATCAGTATTCATTAAATAATGTATTTTTTTTGAAACAAAATATACTTTTTAGCTACTAATTTGAGAAATACAACTTCTATGAAAAAGATACTCATTCTAAGTTTTGCACTTACGCTAAGTTTTATGAGCTGTACCTCACAGCAGAAACTGGCCGAACCTACTAAAAATTCACGTGATACTTATATAAATTCTATAAGTTCCGAAAACTTAAAGAAAAACCTTTTCGTTATTGCTTCCGATGAAATGGAAGGCAGAAATACAGGAGAACCCGGACAGAAGAAAGCCGGAGAATATATTATAAATCAGTACAAAAAAATGGGTGTTCCTTATCCGAAAGGAGCTGATAGTTATTACCAAAAAGTACCTTCGGAATTCATGAAAAAAGGATTCGGACCGAAACTGAATGATTCTGAAAACATATGGGCTTTTATTGAAGGTTCTGAAAAACCGAACGAAATATTGATTATTTCGGCTCATTATGATCATGTGGGAATGAAAAATGGCGATGTTTACAATGGCGCTGATGATGACGGATCCGGTACAGTTGCTTTAATTGAAATCGCAAAAGCATTTATGGAAGCTAAAAAAGCAGGACACGGACCAAAACGTTCGATTTTGTTCCTTCATGTAACAGGAGAAGAACACGGACTTCACGGCTCGAGGTATTATTCCGAGAATCCTTTGTTTCCGATTGAAAACACTATTACAGACATCAATATTGATATGATTGGCCGTCGCGACAATTTAAACCCGAATGATAACAATTATATCTATGTAATTGGTTCTGATCGTTTAAGTTCAGATTTACACCGTATGAACGAAGAAGCAAACAAAGAAACCGTAAACCTTCGTTTAGATTACAAATACAACGACAGAAACGATCCGGAACAGATTTATTATCGTTCAGACCATTATAACTTTGCTAAAAAAGGAATTCCGGCTATTTTCTTTTTCAACGGAATTCACGATGATTATCATAAATCTACAGATACTCCGGATAAGATCGAATACGATTTGTTAGCCAAACGAGCTAAACTGGCTTTTGCCTTAGCCTGGAAACTAGCCAATAGTGAAAACAGACCAGTTGTCGACAAAGACGGAAAGTAATAAAAAAAGCTCCAATTTAAATTGGAGCTTTTTTTATTTTATGCTACTTCGTTTACAAATCTTCTTTTACATCAGCAGTCGGAGCATTTTTCATTACGGATTCGATTCCGTTTTCACGAGCGGCAACCGATTCATACATTTCACTGCTCCCAATGATTTGCCCATTCGAGGCTTTTAAATTAAAGTAGGGTTTCCCGTTTTTAGATTCCAAACGATCAAAACGACCATCATCCTGCGAGTTTTTCTTAACCGATTCGATTCCGTTTTCACAAGCTGCTTTTGTAGTATACCCCTCACTGGCTAAAATAACCTGTCCGTTTCCTGCTTTTAAAACAAACTGAAATTCACCGTTTGCTCTCTTTGTAATTAAAAATGATCCCATGAATTTAATGTTATTGATTAATAATAGATTACTACTAAAATAGTAAGATTTTTTTTTTAAAAAAAAAAGAAAAACAAAGAATTTAATTTATGCCTTTTTCACTTAAAACAAATATAGCATCCTCACCTTTCCAACATTTTAACCGGGATAAATTCTTTAGCTGTTGTCCTAACTTCCCGCATTCGAAATTTGATTATCAACGAAGAAATAACAGTTAGTCCTCCAATAAGGAAAATGGCATATTCTACTCCGAACATATCTGCAGTTATTCCTGAAATAAAAGCTCCGAATGCATATCCCAAATCCCTCCATAAACGAAAGGTTCCAATACATTCTGCCCTTTGTTTCGGACTCGTAGCCTGTGCTATGGTTGCCAAAAAGGTTGGATAAACCAAAGCCGTCCCAAAACCTAAAATTGCAGAAATAACCGCTAACTGAAAAAAGCTTTCACTGAAAGGAATGGCTAAAACCGCTACCCCCTGTAACAACATTCCCCAAAACAGCATTGCTTTTTTTGAATATACGTCGGACATTTTTCCTGTAAAAAGCTGACCTATTCCCCAGATGGTTGGATAAATGGCAGTCAGAATCCCTATATTTTCTGTGTTGTATCCCAAGGAGAGTAATACAATCGGAAACAAACCCCAAATCATTCCGTCGTTCAGGTTGCTTACCAAACCAGCCTGTGTTACGGCGCTGAGCGTTTTATTTTTGAAGGTCGTTTCCAGAAAAACATTATCCAAATGTTCTTTAGTATCTGAAACGCTTTCCTTGTGTACAAATAATCGGGTGTCCTTTACCCAAAAGAAAGTCAGCATAAAACCAACAACTGAAATAAAAATCCCAATATAAAAAGGATAAGGAGAAACACCGTATCTGTTTGCCACGTAACCGGAAAGAAAAGCAATTAAGCCCAGAGCAAAATAACCGGCAAATTCATTCAGTCCCATTGCGAAACCTCGGTCTTTTTCGCCTACAAGATCTATTTTCATTACCACAGTACTGCTCCAGGTTAAACCCTGGCTGACACCCAACAACATATTGGCGAAAATAACCCAACTCCAACTTTGGGCATAAATGAGCAGGAAAGGAATCGGAATTGCTAAAAACCATCCGAAAAGCAACAAATTTTTTCTTCCGAATCTGTTAGCTAATCTGCCGGTAAAATAGTTTGTAAAAGCTTTTGTTATTCCAAAGGCTGTAATGAAAGAAAGTAGAGCAGTTTTAGAAGCTACTCCGAACTCAATATTGGCAAATTGCGGAAAAATGGTACGTTCCATCCCAATCATCCCTCCCACAAAGGCATTGACGATGACTAAAATGGTAAACTGTTTCCAATTCTCTTTTAAACCAAGTTTTATGTGCTTCATAATTAATCTGAAGTTAAACTGCAGCCCAAATTAATTAATTATTTACTTGAGCGACCGTAACATTTGTTACCTGATTCAGTTAACGAAATGAATTTATCAAGAAGCCTTACAACATCCGTCCAGATTTTCATACGCCTGTGGGTCAGCTTTAACTTCATCGGCATCATAACCTAATTTACTTATAGCCAATTTTATTGTCTGTAAATCCGTTTTCTTCGAATTGTAATAGACTGTAAATGTCATTGCTTTATCATCAAGTTCATACATTTTCAGACCTTTTATTTTAAGCATTTCCGTTTTGAACTTCAGTCCACAGGTTTCGCATTCTTTGCAATGATCACAATATAAAACGGTTTTAATAATTGCTTTTTGACTGCTTTTTTGTTGCGCCACAGCTGCATTGGAAGTAAAAAACAAAGCTGTAAACAAAAGAAATGCCTTTAGTAATGATTTCATATTCAAATGGTTGTTGTCAATGATTATTTAATTGATATGCTGCTCTTCATTCACCACAGACAATAAGTTTATTTATTTATCACTGTGATTTCATTTGGGTTTAAAATTACTTTTTTAAATTTCAAAAACAATAATTTTGTTATTGATTCTGATAATTTAACTTATTTGCCTTCTGCCATTAAAGTTATTTGATAGGGTTGAATAGCAATAACGTCGGAACGAAACCAGCCGCTTCATTTGTAATAATCATGGTTCCATCTTTCAGGAAAGTTATTCCTTCTGCTTTTGTAAATAGGTCTTCTTTGAGTCTTTCCATACTCTCTATTTTTCCATTTTCATTAATTACAAGAAGTAGTCTGTCGGCTGCGGAAATGATATAGATATCTGAAGTAAAAGGATGTATAGCCAAACTTGAAGGCCTGAAATTGAAAGGTTTGAGTTTTCCTGAAGTCGTTTTGTTTTGCTGGACAATGTTGTATTTTTTAGCTACAGCCTCTAAATCAACCGTATTGATACTGTATACAGGATTGCTGTTCAGCTTGTTTTTATCCAAATCAAATTCATATATGAATCTTTCGGACTTGTATGCATGGTTCACGGGTTTGTTTTTGGCAGCTATCAGAAGACGATTATTTCTGCTGTCAAAGCAAAGTCCTTCATTATTTGTTGTTAGAAGTGGTAATTCCGAATGAAAAATTTCTCCTGCTCCAGTTTTGGGATCAAAATTTCTCCATTCGGTTAAACGTCCGTCGCTTCTCAAGATAAAGAGTGACTTCCCTGTAAAAGTTAACCCTTCAAAATCGCCAAGACTGTCAAATTTGTGTTTGGCAACAATGGCGTTTTTAAGAAAATTATAAATAAATACTGTTCCGATTTCATCCTGTACACAGGCTACATGAGATGAATCAATATCGGTAAGTCCGGAAACTTCTTCCAGTATGGCCGGCAACTCATACTTCTTGTCCGGCTGATTCAGATTGTACGGAATGAACAAATGAGTACTACTGCTTCCTTCAGATATAGTGTTCTGAATTTTAAAATCAGCATTTGTTTTTTTGGTTGTTTGTGATTCACAACTCGAGAACAACAAACATAAAAGAAATAACATAACGATTCTGTTCATCTGCATAACGGTTTGATAGTGTTACAAATACCTCGTGTAGACAGTTGGATTCATTTTTTAAATACAATCTTCTGATTAACAACTCTCTATCTGGTTTCTGTTTTTTGCTTTTTGTTGACTACTAACGTTCCGGGGCTTTTTTAAAGGTAGCTGATGTTATCTCTTTTTAACTACTTTCATCCTAACAAATATACAAAAGAAGTTTCAGTCTTAAATTACTTCAGATTCATCTAAATAAAAAAAACTTACTGAAAATCAATAACTTAAACTGAACACAGTAAAACTTCGGACGTCGTATCTGAAAAAATGACATCATTTTCAATCCAAAAAAGAAATAAGAAACCGCATCAAAAAAGTAAAAATGTAACTTTTCCCTTATTTCCCCCCATAGTCTTGTTATAAATCATTAAATTTATACTGATAAACCATTCAGCAAATGCCATATAAACCACTGATTTTCAACGCAAAAAAATCAGTTTATGACGATTGACAGCAAATCCATTACGCAAAAAATACTACTGTTTGTTTTAGTGGTTACTGGCTTGTATTTCGCAAAAGATTTCCTCATGCCCCTACTTATCGGTGGTCTTTTGGCAACACTCTTTTTGCCTGTCTGCAAATGGATAGAAAAGAAGAAACTGTCAAAAGGATTAGCTGTTTTTTTGTGTCTTATTCTATTACTTTTAATCATTACAGGCTTTATATCGATTTTTTCCTGGAAAATATCCGAAGTAATAACAGATATTGATTTGGTAAAACAGAAAATCTTTGAAGCCGGAGATTATGTTCAGGAAAACATTTTAAATCGCATGGGCATTACTATTGAAGATCAGATAGTTCTCCTTAAAAAAGAACAACAATCCTTGGCTAACATCATAGTACTGATTATCGGATCACTGGCCTATTTAGTAACGAACTTTGTTCTGACATTAGTCTACTTTCTGTTATTACTGTATTATCGGACTCATATTAAAAACTTTATCCTGCAATTGGCCAATCCTTCACACCAAAATGAAATTGAAAAAGTTATTTACAGTTCATCGCACATTGCACAGCAGTATTTAGTCGGACTTTCCAAAATGATTATGTGTTTATGGGTGATGTACGGAATCGGCTTCAGCCTTCTTGGCGTTAAAAATGCCATTTTCTTTGCCATACTCTGCGGTGTACTTGAAATCGTTCCCTTCATCGGAAACATAACCGGCACTACCCTTACCGTATTAGTTTCTGCATTGCATGGAGCGAGTTTTCCTTTGTTGGGTGGAATCGTACTTGTTTATGGTACAATCCAGTTCATTCAGGGATTCTTTTTAGAACCAATAATCGTTGGTCCCCAGGTACGTATAAATTCGCTTTTTACCATAATAGCACTTGTATTAGGAGAATTGCTTTGGGGAATACCAGGAGTCATTCTCGCCATTCCCATAACCGCCATACTAAAAATCATTTGTGATCATATTGAACCTTTAAAACCTTACGGCTTTTTGATTGGCGATACCGAAAAAAGTCGCATAAGCCTTATCACAACAATAAAAAACTATTTGAAAAAGTAAGTTGTAGTAAACTATTAATATTTTTATTTCCTCTGAAAATAATGCGCTCATATGACCAATATTTCCTCCTGGCAAATATTTTTTTTACAAAAAAGACTTTAAAACAATATTTTTAAGCATATATATCGCTGATAATCAATAATATAATTA
>NZ_DATIDM010000198.1:0-9828 GCF_035456225.1 Flavobacterium sp.
TCATGAAGGTACTTTCAGTATTCCAAATGTAAAGCCCGGAAAGTATACCCTGATTTTTTCTCATGTTGGATTTATAAATGCAACGGTTAATGTGACTGTTAAAGCAAAGGAAACTACAGTTGTACAAAAAATCACTTTAACCGAGGCCACTAATACTTTGTCTGAAGTAATCGTGTCGGGTAGTGTGATAAATCGAACGTTAGCCAATGGTAAAGCAGGTATCAAAGCGATTGATTTGCCACAGAGTGTTCAGGTAATCAGTAGCAAAACACTGGAACAACAGCAAGTTACCCGACTTAGTGATGTCACTAAAAATATTAATGGGGTATATGTAGGATCGGCTCGTGGTGGTGCTCAAGAATCGTTTTGGTCAAGAGGGTATGACATGACGGCTAACAATATGTTTAAAAATGGTTTCCGTTACACTGCAGGATCAATGCCCGAAGTGGCTTCTTTAGAGCAAGTCGAAGCCCTTATGGGAAGTTCTGCTTTGTTATTCGGAAACGTTGCACCCGGAGGTATTCTTAATATGGTTACCAAGACGCCTGTTTTTAACAGGGGAGGATCGGTTTCGTTTCAGGCGGGGAGCTATGGCTATTACAAACCAACCGTCGACTTTTATGGTCCGTTGAATTCATCAATCGCCTACCGATTCATAGGTTCCTATGAAAATGCCGAAAGTTTCAGGGATGTTGTAAAAAGAGAACGTTTTTATGTAAATCCGTCGTTTCTCTTTAAAGCAGGAACGAAAACCTATATTTTATTGCAAGGGGATTATTTAAAGGATTATTGGACACCGGATTTTGGTACGGGAGCAATCGGAAGAGAAATAGTTGATATACCCCGTAACTCTTATTTGGGAGCAACATGGTCTAATGGGGTAACGACTCAAGCTTCCTTTACGGGGCAAATCAGTTATAAATTTCGTAAAAACTGGAAATTCAGTTCCAATACTTCATTACAGGATTATGGAAGAACGTCAGAAGGTACAGAGCGTATTCAGCCGGATGCCGATGGAAATTTTAAAAGACCATTAGGTAAAAATAACAATGAAGAGTTTATTGGCGCACAACAATTTAATCTTCAGGGAACCTTTAATACAGGCACGGTAAAACATCAGTTGTCTACCGGAGTGGATTGGGATTACACATTCGCTGAAGCTTATACTTATGTTTTTGACAGGACGAATTACGACCCTGATACGGCAACCAATCCCTACGGCCCTAACGGAACTGTAAATATATATGATCCGTCAACGTATCAAAATCAGTATGATATTCCAGGCTCAAGAAATTCAAAAATCGTAAGAACTGAAACTACCCGTTTTGGTGGTTATGCGCAAGATTTAGTTTCTTTAACAAGCAAAATTAAAGTTTTGGCCGGTATGCGTTGGTCTTGGCAAGAATCTCAGGCAACGAACTACAATGAGAAAAAAACGGGCGATATTATTGAGTACGGACCTGAAGATGACCCAAATCCTAAAAAAGATGCAAAACGTATTGATGCCGCTTTTTCACCGAAAGTTGGGTTGGTATATCAACCAATTAAGAACACTTCACTTTTTGCGAGCTATGCTAATTCGTTTACACCTAATTCAGGTTTCGATATTTACAATAATACGCTGGAACCATCAATCATTGACCAATTTGAAGTAGGGGTTAAAAATGAGTTTTGGAAAGGGATTTTATCAACCAATGTAACTTTGTATCAGATCGTAAATAATAATTTGGCACAAATGGCTGAATTTAAAGCAGACGGAACCAATAATACCGATTCGAATGTTAAAACCTTAAATGGAGAAACAACAAGTAAAGGAATTGAAGTAGGCATGACAGCCAGACCAATTGATGGTTTAATTATTACCGCAGGGTACAGTTATAATGATATGCGTTACACCAAAACAAGCGGTTTGATAGGAAGTTACATTGAAGGTGATCGACTGGTAAGAACTCCTTCGAATACAGCTACTATGGGGCTTTTATATACTATTCCGGATGGAAAATTCAAAGGACTTTCAGTAGGAAGTATGGCCAATTATATCGGGGAAAGAATCGGCGGATGGAATAATACTGTTGGACAGACAGTTCCCGACCGAACTATTCCGCTTGACGGTTATGTTACTATCGATTTATCTGCCGGATATGCCTGGAGACAATTTTCAATCCTGTGCCGACTTTCCAATATTACCAACGAGTTAAATTATACGGTTCATGAGAATTACAGTGTGAATCCAATAGCACCACGTCAGGTGATAGCAACTGTAAAATATAAATTTTAGTAAGGATGAAAAAAAGAGACAAGAACATCAGAACCATTCACCGTGATTTTGGGTATTTCTATTTAGGATTGATAATTTCCTTCGCTTTTTCAGGTGTTTTGATGAACCACAGAGACATTTGGCATCCGGAAAAATATACTGTTGAAACGAAAGCAGTAACAGTAAAACTTCCTTCGGAAGACAAAATTAGTGAGAAGTTTGCCGAGAATTTGGGTAAAGAACTTGGGGTGGAAGACAAATTTCGCAGACATAATATTAAGAAAGGCCAATTGAAACTTTCTTATGAAAATACCGATGTGGAAATTGAGATGGAATCCGGAAAAGGGGAAATAATTTCCTTTAAGAAAACGCCTCTTATAAGCCATGCGATGAAGCTGCATAAGAATACTTCCAATTGGTGGATCTATTATTCTGATATTTTTGGATTATCGCTTATAACCATCGCCGTAACAGGAGCCATGATGATCAAAGCGGGAAAGAATACTTTCAGACAAAGGGGCTGGAAGCTTGCTTTAGCGGGAATTCTTTTTCCAATCTTTTTTTTACTTCTATTAGCGTAGGATATTAGAGTTTGGTTAAACAAAAAATCCCGATTCGTCTGAACCGGGATTTTCTATTTTAAGAGTCTTTTATTCTTTTCTCTTTGTTCTATTTTCTGAAAAAAAATTAGAATTGCTCTCTTCCTGCAAAGTGGAAATCTGATTCAATACCAGCATTTTCATCACTGTCAGAACCGTGAACTGCATTCTCACCGATAGAAGTAGCATATCTTTTACGGATAGTACCTTCAGCAGCTTCAGCAGGGTTTGTAGCCCCGATTAAAGTTCTGAAATCTTCTACAGCATTATCTTTTTCCAAGATAGCAGCAACAATTGGACCTCTTGACATGAATTCTACTAATTCTCCGTAGAAAGGTCTTTCGCTGTGTACAGCGTAAAATTTCTGAGCATCAGCTACAGTTAACTGCGTTAGTTTCATAGAAACGATTCTGAAACCACCTTCAGTAATCATATTTAAAATTCCACCGATGTGTCCTTTTTCAACAGCATCAGGCTTAATCATTGTAAAAGTTCTGTTAGTCGCCATTTTGTTTGTTTTTTTATTTAATTTGGGCGCAAAATTACTGTTTTATTACTGAAAAACAATTCTGTTAACAGAAAATTATTTTGTAACTGTTCTTACGATTCTTAATCCGAAGAATTCATTTGTTGAATTTGGATTCCAGTTCAATTGGTAAGTTGGGTCAAGATATTCTAATTTGCTAGAATCCCATGAGCCACCTCTAACACATCTTTTTTCACCTCTTTCCGGGCCTACAGGATCAACTTTTGAGTCAATCTTATAATGGATAGGGCTATAGAAATCCCAACACCATTCCCAAGCGTTTCCACTCATGTCAAAAATTCCCAATTCGTTTGGCAGTTTTGTTCCAAAAGAGTGGGGCTCTTTTTCACTGTTTTTAGCATACCAGGCTACAGATTCCAAATCATTTCCACCTGCATATTTGTAGTTTTTGGATTTATTTCCGCCTTTTGCAGCATAAACCCATTCCGCATCGGTTGGAAGACGGTATCCATTGGCTTTAAAATCACAAGTGTATTTATCACCGGTTTTAGTATAGGCCGGTTTTAAGTTGTTTTCTCTGCTCAACCAGTTACAGTACTGAATAGCCTGTTTCCATGTAATATTGGTAATTGGGTTGTCGTCATGCCATCCCCAACTTGGCCTTGCAGGCATAGCAATTTTATTTGCAGCTGTATAATCTCTCCAGTTAGCAACCGTTATTTCATATTGACTGATTTCAAATGAGGAAA
Source organism: Flavobacterium sp. (assembly GCF_035456225.1). Taxonomy (GTDB): domain Bacteria; phylum Bacteroidota; class Bacteroidia; order Flavobacteriales; family Flavobacteriaceae; genus Flavobacterium. The sequence continues at coordinate 4,093 of NZ_DATIDM010000198.1, forward strand.
CGGTAAGTTCGTAATCTTCTTTCTTTTCTTTTGTATCTGATTTTACAAAAGCATTTGGCAGCATCTTAAATTTTCCACCTTCTACAAAAACCATTTTAGGATTTACAACACTGGTAGTGTAAAAAGAACATAAAAAAAGTGCAAGCGCAAGCATACTAAGGATAATGTAATTCTTTTTCATTTGGTAGTTCTGGTTTTTAAATTTGGGTGCAAAAATAACAATTTTTTAACTATATTATTATTTTTTGTTATAAATATAGGTGTTATGTAGATAAAATCGATGAAATGCAATAAACGAAAGAAAAAACTTATAGTATTATAAGGTAATAATCTGGAAAGTATTCGAAAGCGGATTAAGGTTGTCGAGAATTTTCAAAATAAGTTCCGAACCGTTTTCAAGATAGAATTCGGAGAAATTGGCTTTTCGTTCCTGAAGACTTTGACCTGGGAAAAGTTCGTTTTGAAGTTCTGCTATACGTTGTAACTGATCCTTGTGGTTTCTTTTTTCGGCTTTTAAAAGTCTTTTTTCCAGATTTTCCAAACCTTTAATTTGTTTGATTTCCTGTGCTTTTACTGCTCCTATAAACGATTTGTCTGTATTTGCTGCGATATCGTTCAGTTTTTCAAACTGACGTTTAAGGAATTCTTTTTGTTCGGAAAAATCCAGATTGAAATTGGAAAACTCGGCTGTTTTTTGGTTAAGTAATTCGGCTTGCTTACGGAATAAATGACTCCATTGCAGGTTTAATTTATCGGCTTTAACCGACTGCTTTTCCGTGGCCAATAAAACCGAATTACGCAATAAAAGTATCGGAAACAAAATATCGTTAGCTTCAAACATGGATTTTAGTTCCATCCAGTAGGCTAACTCTCCGCCTCCGCCAATATAACAGATATTAGGAAGAACCACTTCCTGATACAAAGGGCGTAAAATTACGTTGGGGCTGAACTTTTCAGGGTTGTTTTCCAGTTTGTTCAGTAGCTCACTTTTTGAAAAAGTAATTGAGGTGTTGTTGATTTTATACTTTCCGTCTTCAAAAAGAATACGTTCCCTCAAGGTGTCTTCAATGTAAAATAAGTTGATTTCCCTTGGATTTACCTGTACCGTATACTCTTTGAGTTTCGCAATTGTTTCGGTAACTTTTGAAAAGGAAGTCTGCTTGGTCAATTCCTCTTTTACAAAAGGGATGAACATTTTTTTTAATTCGGCATCATCACCGTCGACAATAACCAGGCCTTGATCCTTAAAAAGCTCATTGGCCAGATAACGGGTAGCATCCGTTAAGTTGGAATGCGACAAATAGGCATTTTTGAATAATTCCCTTAAATAGGATGCATTGTCACCAACCCCTAATTCCTTTGAAAACGCTTCGAAAATAGCTGTAAGACCTTCCGTGGAAAGTCTGCCAACAGGTCCTTTGCTTTCGCGGTTCCACTGGATTTTTTTTTCTCCGAAGTGAAAATAGTTGATTTCTTCAAAATCGTGATCTTCCGTAGCCATCCAATAAACCGGTACGAAATTGTATTCCGGATAAGATGTTTTTAATTGTTTGGACAAATTAATGGCCGAGACAATTTTATAGAGAAAATAAAGGGGACCGGTAAACAGATTCAACTGATGGCCGGTAGTTATAGTCAGCGTTTTATTGTCCTTTAATAACTCAATACTTGCTTTGGTCGCCTCCGAAATCGTAAAACCGGAATATTGTTCTTCCAATGCAGTAACCAATACAGTTCGGTGTACATCGGAAAAACGGTTTGCCTTTTCAGCAGCCTGAAGCCCGAAATTTTCCAAAGTCGGGAAACGATGGTAAAACGACTGTACTTCAGCATCTTCATTCAAATAATCAACAATGAGTTTTGAAAAATATCCTGAATTCTGATAACTGATACAGTCGGTTGGCATAGTCAAAGTTTTATTTCTGCTAAAGTAACAAAAATAAATGTAGGGAAAATCGGTTTAACACTGCCTTAATATATTATCCTTATCGTTTTAAAGTGAAATGGCCCCTGTATTCCTTGCCGTTTTGTCGTTTTACCACGAACCAATAATCTGTGGAAGGAAGTGGTACTCCAGAATAAGTACCATCCCAACCCGGTGAATTAGCTTCCATTTCTTTCAGAGCTTTGCCATAACGATCAAAAATATGAATTTTGATGTTAGGTTCATTTTCAGAGAATTTAATTCTCCAAAAATCGTTGTACCCATCTCCGTTAGGAGTGAAATATTTAGGATAAATCAATAAGTAAACATAATGGATTACCGTACCACATCCGTGTTTATCTCTTACATAAACAGTGTGTTCTCCCCAATGTAAATCGTCGAAAATATTACTGTCCTGATAATTGATGTTGTCTAATGAGTATTCGTATTCGCCCAGTCCGTTAACAATAACTTCTATAAAATTCTCGTCAACAGTCCAATCATTAAAATTAATATGCGTAATTGTTGCCGGGTTGGACAAAATTATTTCAAAAGTTTTTGTTGTTGAGCAGGTTACCAGGCCATGATTTTCCGTAACGGTTAATGTGTAAATACCCGGTTGTGTGAAAGTTGTTGTGCGGGTTGTCGCTCCGTTTGACCATAAATAACTGTCAAAATGGGCATTCTCGGTAACAGAAACAGAATAATGTTCACATAAATAGTAAAAATCTTTAATGGTAATGACAGGTGTCCGTATAAGTGTCAAATCTAAATGAGTGACATTTGAGCAACCAAAACCGTCTGTTACCAGGACATAAAGTGTTTTTTGAACTTCATTGAGAAGGTATGATGTGTCATTAGTGATTAATTCTGAAACATCCTGGGTTTGGGCACCATTTTCCGTTAAATAGTATTTAAAAGTGCAATTGGTTGTATTTGCAATAAAATTTGAATTGAAGTTCGTCAAATTAACCCTTTCATCTCCATTATTTTGATTGTCGCAAATTAAGGTTTCATAACTCGTTAGGCTAGGAAGTGGGTGATATTGTGAGTTGATATGTGCCGTCGTTGTATAAGTCACACAGTTTGGATCCTTTTTTACTTTTATGGCTATACTTGCACCACCATTTAAATTACTTAATATGTTATTGGTTGTCCAGGTGGCTCCACCATCGAAACTGTAATAATCTCCGGTTGTTGTTATGGTTAAAGTGGCATATTTGTCACATCCGGCTTCGTCAATAGTGTATGATGGCGAAGTGTTTTCAAATCTTGTTAGATAAACATAAACATTTGGAGAAGTACAACCTTGCGCAGTTCGTACTTTAATTACATAACTGCCCGGCGTAAGATTGTCAAACGTATTAGAGGTTTGCCATGTTGTTCCTCCGTCTATACTGAATTCATCTCCAGGGAGAGTAATAGTGATGCTTCCGGGATTCGAACAATACGGAGCAGTAAATGTATAGGTGGGAGAAGGTAAAAATTCGCCACTTAAAACGATATTGTTGAAGTCAGATATACATCCGTTTGCATCACGAGTTCGGATTAAATAAATACCCAATGGTAAATTAGAGGCCGTATTATTTGTCGTCCAGGTTACACCGTCATCAAAACTGTATTCTGCCGCAACTGTTGTGATGGTGATACTCCCTGTTCCGTCACAGCTAGTTGGATTGGTGCTGCTGTAATGAGGATAGGGGGATTCGAAAGGAACGATGTTAATCAAACTATTGTATGAATAACAATTGTTGATTGTTTTGATTTTTATATTGTAAGATCCTATAGCTACATTTGAAAGTGTTGGATTTGTTGTCCATGTGGTGCCTCCGTCAAAACTGAATTCTGCAGCGGGAGAAGTTACCTGAATGGTGCCTGTATTTACAAAACAAGTTGGCTGTGTAACCGCGATGGTTGGTGAAACGGCGACGTTGGTAGGAATGATGTTTACTGAAGCTTCTGCTGTGCAACCGTCAGCATCCGTTACAGAAACACTATGGGTTCCGTTGGTTGTTATCGACGTACTTTGAGTAGTGGCTCCATTCGACCATAAGTAGGACACTCCTGGAGAAGCGGTTAATGTGGTACTTCCATTGCAAACATTCAGGATTCCGGAAATTCTTGCCGCCGGGTTTTTAACGGTAAGGCTAAAAGCAATTATTTTAAAACAATTTGGATCTGCCGAAGTTATTCTTGCGAAAAGCGTTGAAGTGTAACTTTCATAATTGTTGAAATTAACAATAGGATTGGTGTTATTTGTGGCATCCGAGACGGAAGTGAAATAGGCCAACGTTAATCCTGTTTGTGCCCCAATTAATTGCGGATCAATAGTAGTCAGATTGAAAAATTCTTTTCCGTCATCATTTGTGTCACACATTTTGAGCGTTCCGGTTTGTAAAGTGAAATTACAATTGGCAGTACAGTTCATAAATGCAATATCCCAACCCGGATTGGCATCACTGTCTGTAGCCGAAGTGAAGTTAGCGCCTGAACAGTTAGTCTGCGTTAGTCCATAATTTATAGTTACGCCTACATTATAATTTCCGGTTGTAATGTTAGGCAGATTGCTTGTGTCGATTTGAAAACAAAAAGTTTTATTGTTTAAATCAAGTGAGGTTGTAGTGCTTGTGGTGTAAATAATTACATTGGAATCATTATAAACGTTCAGCGTAATGCTGTCAACATTCGCGGCAACTCCACCGGAATTAGGAATAGTAAAACGTCCGCAAACAGAAAGTGGTAAAGTCGGACAAATTTTATAAAGCGGATCTAGTTCAATGCTTCCCTGTAAATTTTCATTAGAAAGTCGTGAACACAAATCTTCAAGATAGGCGTAACCAAAATGTCCGCCTAAACCACAACGCGCTGCCGTAAATTCAACAGTAAATTCTTCGTTGTTGGGAATTGATGAAATATCCAGACTTCCCGACTGCCAGTTTTGGGTGTACAGCACAATACTTCCAGCCTCGAAATTAGGAGCTTGTGTGAAGATACAATTGTCAGGATCTCCAATAAGACAGAATTCGTCAACCACTGTACCGTTATTGCGAATTATTCGGGCTTTAAAAAAAGGTTGCTCGTCAGTATGTCCTGATTCTTCAATACTCTGTAAAACCACTTTATAATTGAAAAGGAGTTCGTTTTCATTGTTGGTTTTGAAACGTTTGCCTTGGACAATACCGGAAGTGATACCGGACTCCTTATGATTGATTTTAAGTGCAAACTGATCTGAAGCAGCAATATCACCAATGAACTCGTCTATATAATTTGATGGAACTGTACCAGCCATCAATATAGGGGCGGCCGGGTCATATTGAGGAATATATTGATTTGCCGTTGTAATTGGTGTAACACATTGCGTAGGATTGTACGGATCTGCTGTGGTGTACAGAAAGTTCTTTAAAACATTTGTCCCGGATTGCGTTTCGAATTCTTCAAAATTACTGTTACTGCATAGGTGCGCCGCAACTAAATTTGCTTTTTTTGAATTGTTTAAACGTAATTCCTTTGCTCTTTTTTGGAAAAATAAACTCCTTTGTACTGAATCGGTTAATAGAACTCCATGTAAGTCTTCAATTTTTTTGGAAAGAAGAGTTTCGTGATGTTTTCCTGATTGGTTGTTTTTTCGCTGTGAATGTATCTGAATGGAAATAAATAAAAATAGAAGTATAAGTAATGTTTTTTTCACGTTTTTTCAATTTTTGGACCACGAAAATAATGTTATTTTTTCAGGTTTTTATTACTTGATTATTGATTTATTTTGTTATATCGTAAGCGTCTTCTTTCATTGAGTTGTTTTTTAATGAGTTACA
>NZ_DATIDM010000199.1:0-30201 GCF_035456225.1 Flavobacterium sp.
AATCGGGGAAAGAGCACATCATCAGGGTGCAACTGTTTAAAAGTATTTAATTGCTCTGGTTAAAGCTTCCCTTAGAAGTTTAAATAAAAAAAGACTGCCATGAACATGACAGTCTTTTTGATTTTGATTTTTTCCGCTGCGCTCCAAACAGTTCGGCTACGCCTCGGGTGATGATGATTGATGATTTGCTGTATTACTATTTATTTTCTGGTTTTAGCCGCTTCTTTTGCTTTTTCAGCTTCTTCCAAAGCTTTCTCTCTTTCCTCTAAAGCTTTCTCTCTGGCTTTTAAGGCTTCTTCACGCTCTTTCATAGCTTGTTTTCTTGCTTCCATGCCTTGTTTTCTTGCTTCCATGGCTTCTTTTTTAGCCTTTTCGATTTCAGGACGCATTCTTTCCATTTCAGCTTTAACATCATCATTTATCTTTTTGACATCAATGGTTTCGACAGTTCTTTTTGTTTTTCCGTCTTTCCCTTTGGTTACGATAACGATTTTTTTGTCGCCGTCATGGATTACTTCTACTTCCTGATCAGGAATTCTTATTTTGCTTCCTTTTTCGCCTTTTTCACCTTTTTCGCCTTTAGGGCCTTTACTATCATAAAAATATACCTTATCTGCTTCAATATCACCAACAATTTCTTCAGTTACTTTTTCACCATTAACCCAAACTTCTTTTTTGTTACCGTCTTGTTTTACAACAACGGTTTTTTTCATGTTTTTAGGCGCTCTTGGTGCTCCGGGTGCTTCTGGAGCATCTGGAGGTGAAGGCAGGTCTTCAAAAGCCGGTGCATCGGGTGGGGAAGGAGGAGAAGGATGATCAAAATCGAAATCGAAATTGTGGGTCCATCCAAAATCATCGTCTCCTTCAACGATTACCTGAACGTCTTCTTCACCGTCTTCGCTAATGTGTTTGATTCTTTTTACTTTGGCAACGCCTTCGCCGCGCCCGCTTCTGTTTGGTTTACCGAATCCGATAGTGCCTTTACCGTTTTCATTTACTTCTTTATAGAAATGGATTGGTTGGATTGGTTCATCGCCTGCTACCTGTGAAGTCCCTTTTTTTCCGTCTTTGTCTTTGTAGTCTACTTTGATAGCGATGATTTCTCCTTTGCTGTTACGCTTAACTTTGGAAACTTTTAAAGTCACACCAGACTCTTTTTTCAACATTTCAACATCTTTTTTAATTTCGGCATCGGTAGCATCTTTGTCGATAATTACAGAAACTGTTTTACGTTGCGTATCGTGATTTTCAAATTTTGACTGTACTTTCTCCTGTGCCAAAACACGCATTTGGAACTGGAACATAAAAAAGGCCAGCAACGGAAGTACAACCAAATACTTCCAGGAATTCTTCTTGTCTGATTGATTTTTGTTTAACATGACAATTCGTTTTTTGATTAATGATTGATAAAATGGATTGGTGATTGCAATGCATTGCGACTGCATTGTTACTTTTAATAAGGTTTTCTGATAACTTTTAACGTCTTCTATATTTTTGGTTGCTTCGGCATCGGCAATAAACTCAAGGTTTTGCGCGATGGCTTTTTTGTACAGCCAAACAATCGGATTGAACCAAAAAGCAATGCAGAAGATTTGCGCCAAAAGCATGTCTAAAGAGTGTTTCTGTGCACTGTGTACTTTTTCGTGATACAGAATGTTCTCCAGTTCTTCTTCTTTCAGCAGGGCCGAATTATAGACAATGTAATTGAAGAATGAAAAAGGTGATTGGACTTTTTCAGTATCAATTAAATAGAAATCACTTTTTTTGATGGATTTAGGTTTCTCGATAATTTGTTTTATAGCAAAACAATCGATGGCGAATTTTACAAGGAAAACCAAAATTCCGATTCCGTAAAGAGTGGCCAAAACTAAAAACCAGTTAATTTCAAAGGTTGGTTCCTGTATCGGGACGTAATTTTGCGGAAGTACAACCGTGCTGTAATCATAAACCGGCGCCGGATCCACCCAAATGATTTTGGTATAGGTTATAAAAGGTAAAATCATTGAAGTAACCAAACCGGCCAATAAAAACCAGCGGTTCGAATTGAAAAACGTTTCTTTTCGAAGGAAAATGTAGTAAGCAAGATAGAAAATCCCCATTAGGGCGCTTACTTTCAGCAGATAAATTCCCAAAGCTTCCATAGGCTTTATTTTTTCTGTTCGATCATTTCTAAAATTTCGCGTAATTCTTTGGCGCTGATTTTCTCTTCCTTGGCAAAAAAGGAAACCATACTTTTATAGGAGTTATTGAAATAATTTTCAATGGCAGTGTTCATAAAACCTTTTCGGTAGTCTTCCTTGGAAACGATAGGGTAGTACTGGTGTGTGTTCCCGAAGGCATTGTGCCCCACATATCCCTTTTCTTCCAGATTACGGATTATCGTAGACAAGGTGTTGTAATGCGGCTGATCTTCTGTAATTTCAGCTAAAACCTCTTTCACGAAAGCTTTTTTCAACTTCCACAAAATGTGCATTACTTCTTCTTCTTTGTTGGTTAACTTTTGCATGATGTATTTATTCTTAATTGGTTGGGCGTTACCACAAGGGTCGGGCTATCCGCTGTATCTGTCATTGCGAGCTTGCGGGGCAATCTCACAATAACAGGATGCCGCTGCTATCCCTAACGCTAATTAGCTGTGTAGATTTTTTACCTGACAGCCACCGGCTGTCCTCCTCTTAATATCAAATCTAACGCATTTATACTATTCGAGAATTCTTTCATCAGTAAGTCAGAAGATGTTTCTACCGTAACCGACTAACATCTGGTTTAGATTTCTCTCAAGCACAAAACAAATGTACAACTATATTTTTAGTTACGCAACTATAAAAATAGTTAAACAACGAATTTTATAGTTTTATTAACAGATTTACAATTGGTAAAAGTATTTAAAACGTTGATTTTTAATGTGTTAATTAACTTTTTGAATAGTAGAAAAAAGCAAAAAAAACGCATCCTAAAGAAAGGATGCATTTTTATAAGATCTGATTTTGTTATTCTGACTTTAATCTTTCCCTACAGCCAAAACTATCCTTCATCCGGTAAATGCAATGCTTTTCGCAGTAAAATTTCAAAGGAAGCATCATTTGGAAATGGCAATTTAGCATTGACAAAATTTCCGTTCGGATCAATAAGTATGAATCTCGGGATATATTCTAAATTATAATTATTGGCAAATTGCTTCGAATCATCAAGATGCCATTGCAGTACCGTTTTTGATTTACTCTTTGCATCGATAAACCAATCTTGCAGGTTTGTATCGGAATTGAGTGCCACAAACTGGATGTTTTCCTTTTTGTATTTCAATGCAAATTTCTCAAAGAAAGGCGATTGTTGTCTGCAAGGTCCGCACCATGTAGCCCAAACATCTATAAGAACATATTTGCCTTTTAATCCTGCAAGGGAAACTTTTTTGCCATCAAGTGAGGTGGCTTCAAACGAAGGCGCTGTTTTGCCTTTTCCTAAACTTTCTGCAATCCTGTTGAAGTTATTAATTTTTTGTTGATAATAGGTGTTAGCAATTAACGGATTGTATTTGGCAACAAATTGGTTACGTTCTGCACTAGTGGAAGATTCTTCAATCACTTTTTTGATTTGCCAAAACAGCATTTTGTCTTTAAACGAACCATTTTTGAGTTTAGAAATCGCCATTATAGCTTTGGTGTCCTCATCAATATCCCGATGGTCTTTCGCAATTAATTGGTTTTTCACCAAGTCAAAATATTCTGATGAGCTTAAAAGGCTTTCATCTGTCAGAGACAGTTTGCTTTGTATTTCAGCAATAGATTTACCGCCTGTAGTTTTTTCGTTAGGGTACAATGCCGCTCTTTTTTTCAAAAAATTATTCCACAAATTCAGGTAGTGTGTGGTTACCAGTTTTTGTTTTCTTTCGGTATAATCGTTTTTCGGAATGTAATTGTCAACGGTTTTAAATGTATTGGAGGCTTCCATTGCTTCCTTCCAGCCATCATATAAGGCATCAATAATGATTTGGGGTTGGTCCAGGTTAATGTTTTGCTCCAAATAGTAAGTAACCATGCTCCATTCCATTTTTGGGTCTGAACTCATTTGATTTTCGGCTAATCGGGTACCTTTTAGTTTAAATTCAGATGCCGATTCAGCTGTTTTTCCATCTATATAAATACTGTCCTTCTTTCCGAAAAATACATTACCGTGATATTTTCCATCGATGATAAACTCATAATTGTCAGTAATCACATTGTTTTTGAAAATATAATGGAATTCATTGTTTTTGATTGGAATAACGGCAATTGTATCGTCGAGTGTAAGGTCTCTCAAATAAATGTTCTGAAATTGTTCTTTACTTTCAATTTTACCGCAAAATACCGTTTTGTCATGATCAGGCATTTGATTCGAACATAAAAGCCAACAGGTTAAGCCACCGAAAACAGTCACTATAGCCAGGCCTGTCATTTTTGGTGTTTTTATGAATGCTAACCTGAAAGTTTTGTGCTGGTACCATCGGAATCCTATGTAAAGCAAAATAATACTTATGGACAAACTTAAATAATCGGTAAAAGTAAACCAGTAACCTAAATCACTTCCTTCAGATTTGGATGCAATTTTTGAAAGAATTTCATATGGGTACCAATCTGGAATCAAGTTGAAAGGCTGAAGGAAAAGGGTTAACAATAACCCGAAAAATCCAATCAAAATGGACCATATAAAGCTCGGAATCAAAACAGAAAGTGTAAACTGTAATGCTGTAATGAGCAGCGATGCCATAAACAATCTTGAAACTGTGTGTAAAATTTCCACAAAAGGAAATTCCATGATGGCCATTTTCGGAACGTCAATAATGAAATGGGATATCCAGGCCAATAATATACCAACGATAGTGAAAGAAACAATCGAAATTAAAGTGGCCGTAAGTATCGTTAGAAATTTTGAGAAATAAATCGAAAACTTTTGGGCCGGTTGGGTTTCCATTAATTGCCAGCCTCCGTTTTTATGATCCAATTGTGTTATTCGGCTCGCTGTAATGATGATGAGCAGCGGTAAAAAGAAATTGGCGAATGGCTCTAATGTATTGTCGATAAATTTCATATAGAAATTAAACGGCAGCTGCGATTTAATCCCTTCGTCTGGCCTGGAAAGCAAAATGGTAAAAAACAACAAAGGCGAAATAATCCCAAGAATAGCACTGCTCCAATACAACATGGTGCCGCGTCTTTTGATATTTTCGGCTTTCAGTACGGTGATAAAGTTCGATATATTAGTTTTCATTCGTATTTTTTTCGTTAGTTAATGTCATAAACCATTCTTCCAATCCATCTAAAATCTTAACTTCATACAGGGGTATATTTTGGTTTACAAGAGTTTTGATAAAATCAGGGATTTCCTCCTTGCTTTGAAGGCTTAAGGTAATTTGATTCTGAGTTACCATCGTTACATTCGTATAGCTGTTTTCAAAGGTGGACAGCCTTTTATGTGCATCATCAACAGTAATCTGAATTTTACACATATTGGCTTCTTTCGAAAGTTGTTGCATGGTTCCTTCAAAACAGAGTTTTCCTTTATTGATGATCCCTACATGTGTACACATTTTTTCAATTTCGCTCAACAAATGACTCGAAACAAAAATGGTAACCCCTTTTTCCTTGTTAAGTCTGATAAGTAATTTCCTGATATCAATGATGCCGTTGGGATCTAAACCGTTCACCGGTTCGTCGAGTAAGAGTAATTCGGGGTCATCCAATAAAGCCATAGCAATTGCCAACCGTTGTTTCATCCCCAAGGAATATTGTTTGGCAGCACGTTTGCCATCTTTTGTCAAATCTACTAACTCAAGAGTTTCATGAATTTTTTCTTCAGGAATGTTTCGAAGTTTGGCAACGTATCTCAAATTATCGATTCCGCTCAAATGAAGATATAATGCCGGCGACTCTACCAATGAACCAATCTTCGAGAAAACAAATGGCATCTGTTCCTGAAGCGGTTGGTTAAATAACCTGATTGTGCTTCCCTGTTCGGGGATAATGCCCGTGAGCAGTCGCATTGTAGTGGATTTTCCAGCGCCATTAGGACCCAAAAAACCATAGATGGAACCTTTTGGAACATTAATCGAAATGTTTTCTAAAACTTTTTTAGACTTCGAATACTGAAAATTTAGTGATTCGGTTTGGATTATAAAATCAGCCATATTTTTTTGTTAGGAACGCTAAAGTAAGTAAAAGATTATTTTTTTCTACTGTCTCTGACTAACAATTGGCCTGAAATTCTTTCAACCCTATGACAAGTTTACAACTACATTTATACTTTTATCAAGCTTGTTTCTTCGAAATGCCTTGAAAGCAGATTGTAAGGTCTTGTTTATCAACAAAAAAATCAGTTTTCTTCATTTAGTATTTTTCGTAACCAAAGACAACAGACTAATGCAACGATACCGCAGTTTCCCATGAAAAACCAGTTAACTGAATACCCGAATCGGTCAATAATCTCCATTCCGGTTTTGGAACTCATAATGTGGGCTAAACTGAAACTCATCGTATAGAGCGCCATATAACGTCCTTCGTGTCCTTTTGGCGCACGGCTCATAGCCAACGAATTGGAGAAAGGGAAGACGAACATTTCACCAAATGTCACAAAAATAATACTGATGAGTAAAATTCCGGACCAGATATTAATTAGTAAGAGATAATAACTGATTGCCATGCATAAGGCTCCCCAAAGGATGACTTTCGCTTTGTCAATCTGTTTGCGTTCCACATAGCTCACAATAGGCATTTCAAAAAAGAACACCATCAGTCCGTTGAACGACATCAGTAATCCGGTTTGGAATTCCGTCAACCCAAACTGTTCGTGATGATACAACGGTAGGGTAGTGAACAGCTGAAAGAAAACCATAGCTGATAAAAAACAGATAAATAAAAAAATCCAGAAAGGCCTGTCTTTAAAAACAGATTTTGGTTGCGAATTTTCAAAGTGGTCAAGATGCACTTTTTCTTTCTTTTTCTCTTTTACCAATAAGGCAAATAGCAATATAGAAACAATACAACTACTACCATCTACCCAAAACAAACCTTTGTAGCCCATTCCCATGATAATCAATCCGCCCAATGCCGGACCTGCTGCGAAACCAAGATTTACAGCTAAACGTACCAAGGTTAAAGCGCGTGTTCTGTTTTCGGGTTTGGCGTAGGCACCAAGGGAAACAAACATAGCCGGACGGAACATATCAGCAATAATCATAATTGAAAACATGCTGATGCAAAGTCCGACGAAACTGGTAATATATTGAATAACGAAAAATAATAATCCACTCGTAAATAAGCTGAAAATCATTATTTTATAGAAGCCAATTTTATCTGATAGTTTACCACCCAGCCAGGAGCCAATCATAGAACCTAATCCGAAACAAACCATAACCCATCCCACTTGACTGTATGAAAAATGCAAATCTTCTTTGAGGTATTTGGATAAAAACGGCAGCACCATTGTTCCGGCTCTATTGATGAAGGTGATTAGAGTCAGAATCCAGATTTCTCTTGAAAAGCCTTTAAAGTTGTTTATATATCGTGAGAAAAGTTGTAGGAACATGCTTAAAATGTAATTTACAAAGCTATAATCTTATTGTCCGTTTCACTGTTAAATGAATGTGAATTTTTAAAACGTAATTTTTGAGTACTTTTGTGAAAAATCTAAAAAAATGAAAAAGCTCCTTTTTATCTTTTTGTTTCCATTGGTTGTTTCGGCGCAATGCAGCGATGATACTGCTAAAGCCTATCAGTTGCAACTTAATAAAGAATATGCCGATGAAAAGGAAAGTCCGCTTAAAAAATCGGATTTAGAGCATTTTAAGAACCTTGATTTTTATCCGATTGACATGAATTTCTGCGTGGAAGCTAAATTGGTGAAAACCCCTAATGAAAAGCCTTTTGCAATGAAAACTACAGGCAGCAGAACGCCTTTGTATGTGAAATACGGTGAATTGCATTTTATTTTAAAAGGAAAAGAATGCAAACTTAATGTGTACCAAAGTATAGATTTATCAAAGCAGGAGAAATTCAAAAATTACCTGTTTTTACCGTTTACCGATTTAACGAGTGGTGTTGAAAGCTACGGAGGTGGTCGTTATATCGATTTGGAAGCATCAGATAGTTCAACTATAACATTGGATTTTAATAAGGCTTACAATCCGTATTGTGCTTATAACGAAGGTTATTCGTGCCCGATTCCTCCAAAAGAAAATGACATTCTTGTAGAAATCAGAGCGGGAGTGAAGAAGTTTCATGATTAGTAGTATTTAGTCGCAGTTTACAGTCGCAGTCACAATCACAGTCAAAGTTTTTAGTCGCAGTTTTCAGTTTTTCATAATGAAATACAATATCCATACTCATAAAAGTACCAATCAGGAAAACGTTCTGGAAATTGTCAATCAGTATCCGAATGCGTTTGACGATGCTGTCAGATATTTTTCCATCGGAATTCATCCCTGGTATATTGATTTGGATAAGGTAGAAGAGAATATTCAGATTATAGAAGAAAAGCTCCAACTTCAAAATTGCCTTGCATTAGGCGAATGTGGTTTGGATAAACGGATTGAAACACCGCTTGAAATTCAGACTGAAGTTTTTGAAAAACAATTGCTCATAGCTGAAAAATACCAAAAGCCTGTAATTTTGCACTGCGTTTCGGCGTATCAGGAAGTAATCGAAATCAAAAAACGATTGAAAATAACTGTTCCGATGGTTATTCATGGGTTCTCCAAAAACTGGCAGATAGCCAAATCGCTTTTGGATAATGGGTTTTATTTGTCGTTTGGTAAATATTTACTTCGTAATCCAGAATTGGCATCGGTTTTTGAACAGGTTCCGAACGACCGTTTTTTCATGGAAACGGATACAATTGAAGAAAGCATCACGGATGTATATATAAAAGCTACATCAGTAAAGAACACTGATGTGGAACAAATTATCACGGATAATTTTAAGTTAGTTTTTAACCCGTAATGAAGACCGGTTTTTCGACCGGAATCACATTGCACAAAAATGTTTTACAATGGCAGAATGGACAGAAAGAGCCGAATTATTATTTAAAAAAGAAGGATTAGAAAAATTAAAGAATTCCAATGTATTGGTGGTTGGAATGGGAGGAGTAGGTTCCTTCGCAGCAGAATTTATCGCCAGAGCGGGTGTCGGAAAAATGACAATCGTTGATGGAGACACGGTAGATATTACCAATGTTAACCGTCAGTTGCCAGCTTTGCATTCTACTGTTGGACAACCAAAAGTGAAAATAGTGGGTGATCGTTTAATGGACATCAACCCGGAATTGCAATTAACCCGAATTCAGGAATTTTTATCACCTGAAAGAGCTTTTGAATTGGTTACGCCGGAATACGATTATGTTTTGGATTGTATCGACAGTATCACACCAAAGCTGAATCTGATATTAGCGGCCAAGCGTAAAAGGGTTCGCGTTATCAGTAATATGGGAGCAGGAGGAAAGATGTTAGCCAGCAAGGTGGTTGTGAAAGATATCAGTAAAACCGATGTTTGCCCATTAGCTAAAGTTATCCGCAAACGATTGAAAAAAGAAGGTATTTCCAGTGGAGTTAAAGCGGTGTTTTCTGTTGAAAAACCAGATCAAAGCAGTTTAAAAATGACAGACGGGAGCAATTTCAAAAAATCGTTCTTCGGGACAAACAGCTGGATGCCGGCTTTGTTTGGTTTGCACGCGGCCGAAACAGTTATCAAGCAATTATTAAAAGATTAAAAAATCAGAAATATAAAAAGAAAAAGTCCCAATTTGGGACTTTTTTTATTGTACAGCAGTAGAATCTTTTAGTACTGACGGAATTTCTATTGGTTTGGCTTTTTCAACAATCGGAATGTAAATTTCAGTAACCCATTGTGAAGCCTTTCTTGTTTGGTTTACACCGGTTTTATATACTTCGATGTATTTTCCGGAACGATCTTCCATCCATTTGTGTTTCGCAATTTCAGCGTATGCTTTATCCCAGGCTTCTTTGCTGTGCGAGTAATCGCCTTTAAGTGTGGTTTTCAGTGCTAAATAGGAATAAAAACGTCCGCCTTCAATGTCGCTTCCTTCAGAAGTGAAAATTTCTTCAGCAATTGGTAAACAGGTAGAAAAGGTTACTATACTGCTAGCAGTGTCAAATTTGTAGTAAACAGTAAAAGGAGAGCCATTAACTGTTATATTATTGTCTTTGGCAAATTTTGTAATCTTTCTGAACATGATTGCCATGTTTTTATTTAGAGACGGAATCTTACAGGTTACAGTTTGTTTAATGTAATAAACTCCAGCTTTTCGGGTTAGGCCGTCCACTTTTACGTTGTAGTTCTTTAATTCTGCCACCAAAAGGTTGTCGATGTTATTCAGGCCTTTTTCGAACATTGGAGCCATCATGTTTTCTACACCGCCTTTAAAGAATGAGAAGAATTTCATCATGAAATCCATTTTTCCTTTCATTTGCCAGGTCACTTTAGTACCGTTTCCTGATTTCTGAAATCCCCAGATGATGTCATTTGGTTCGCCGTTTTCAAAATAAATTTTTTGAAAAATACTGTCGTTTTCCATGACTTTAATCGTTTTCATACGGCCTTCACCTTCTTTTCCTACCCAACTGAAAGACGCTCCTAAACCGTGAGTTTTATCAGCATAGGTATATTGAATGGATTTGTCTTCTTCTGTCCAAGGGCCCCAGTCTTCCCAGTTTTTATAGTCATTAATATAGTTATACAAAACTGGTTGAGGTATAGCAATAACTTTACTGCGTTTAATATCAAACTGACCATTTTGGGTGCCGATATAAACTGTAATGGCAATAAGAGCAAGGAGTATAAGGAGGAATATGTACTTTAAAATTCGCATAATTTTGATCTAATTATGATAATTTCCAAATATAAGGATATTTATTCTTTTAGGACTAATTTGATTATAAATAAAATTCCTATAAAAAGCAGGAAGAAAAAGAGAATCCATAAGCTGCCTTTGTAGTGGATTTTGTGTAGTGCTAAATCTTTTCGATATACATAAATCATTACTGATACAAATGCGATAACAAAAAATAGAGCGAAATACAGTTGACCTGTTGAAAACATATCTTGAAAGTTTATGCAAAATTAGTTTATTGAAAATTATTTTTATTTAATTTCCCGAATAAATTTTTAAGACTATGCAGAAACAAATCAACGCAGTAAAAAAATTTCACGAAGCCTTTGGTTTAGGGGTAAATGTATCGCCAAAAGGAGATTTAGGCGAACAAAAAAACATGTTACGTTTTAATCTGATGAAAGAAGAAAATGAAGAATATCTGGAAGCAGTCCAAAATAATGATGTTGTGGAAATTGCCGATGCTTTAGGTGATATGCTTTATATTTTATGCGGAACGATTCTGGAGCACGGATTACAACATAAAATAGAAGAAGTTTTCGACGAAATCCAACGCAGTAATATGAGTAAATTAGGTGAAGACGGCAAACCGATTTACCGCGAAGACGGAAAAGTAATGAAAGGCCCGAATTATTTTAAGCCTAATTTTGAGACAATTTTAGGATAGTTTTCAGTTTTCAGTCTCAGTTGACAGAAGTATCTGTAAACTGAGACTTTAAACTGCGACTGCCCACTGTGACTGCCCACTAAACTTTTACTGTCCAGCCAAAAGTATCTTCAGCCAGGTTGTATTGAATATTTGTCAGTTTATCTTTTATTTCAGCTGCGAATGAATTTTCCATTTTTGGCAATTCATAATAGGTTCCTTGGTATGAAAACCCTGAAATAGGACTTACCACTGCTGCAGTACCGGCTCCGAAAATTTCTTTTAAAGTTCCTTTTTCAGCAGCTTCTACGATTTCTGAAACCAAAACCGGTCTAACTTCGATATTGATTCCGTCTCGTTTTGCTAAATCAATAATACTTTTTCGTGTAACACCATCAAGAATTCTTTCACTTGTAGGAGCGGTGTATAAAGTATCATTAATTCTGAAGAAAACGTTCATGGTTCCTGCTTCCTCCAACATAGTATGCGTAGCATCGTCTGTCCAGATGATTTGCTGGAATCCTTCCTGGTTAGCTAATTTCGTCGGATAAAATTGTGCCGAATAATTTCCTGCCGCTTTTGCAGCACCGATTCCTCCGTTAGCAGCACGGCTATAATGATCAGCGATTACCACTTTCACTTCTCCCGAGTAATAAGCACTTGCAGGAGAAAGAATTATACAAAAACGGTATTGGTTTGAAGGAGATGCTACCACACCGTGACCTGTAGCGATCATAAACGGTCTGATATACAGCGAATTTCCTTTGCCTTTTTTAACCCAATTTTTTTCAATTTCGATTAGCTTTTTCAGGCCGTCAATAAAAATTTCTTCCGGAATTTCAGGCATTGCCAAACGTACAGCCGATTTGTTGAATCTTTCGTAGTTTTGATCAGGACGGTACAGCCAAACATCATTGTTTTCGTCTTTATAGGCTTTCATTCCTTCAAAAATAGCCTGTCCATAGTGAAAAACACGAGAAGACGGGTCCATGGTAAACGGTTCGTAAGGTTTGATTTCAGGTTGTCCCCATTCGCCGTTGTCGTAATCGCAAACCAACATATGGTCTGTGAACACATTTCCGAAAGTTAAGTTATCAAAATCAACCGAAGTTATTTTTGATTCTTTTGCCGTAACAATTTTAATATTGTCGATAGCTGTTAATTCCATCTGAATAAAAATTAATATTAAAAAACACTAAAACGTTGGTTATTAGTAAAATCGTAATTTTATTATTACTAATAAACTTGTTGTGTCTTTGCAAAACTAACAAAAAAATGTACCTTTTTGAATGTTGTATTAAAAATAGTGTAATTAATTAAGGATTTGCCAATTTGTTTTTAAAAATTCAAAAAATGTAGTCAAAAAGCAATTTTTTAATCAAATAAACAGAAAATCTACATTGAGCATTTTGTCGTTCAATATTAATTTGTTTCTTTTGAAAATTATAAATTAAGTCGAAAATATAAATATCATGAAAAAAGTTGTCGTTTTAGCTTTTTCTGCTCTTGCCTTTATAAGTTGTAATAAGAAACAAAATGAAGAAAAAATTGCGGAAGTAAAAAAAGTAGATTATGCTGTTTTTGGTGACAGTATAACTGATACTGAGGCATTAACAAAAGATGAGATGTTTACCAAGTTTAAAGATCTGAAAGAAGGAGACACACTTAATGTTAAGTTTAAATCCAACATCAAAGAGGTATGCCAGAAAAAAGGTTGCTGGATGTCTATGGATTTAGCTGAAGGGACTGAAACTTTCGTTAAATTCAAAGATTATGCATTTTTTGTTCCGATGAATGCCGGTAAGCAGGAAGCTGTTGTTAACGGAAAAGCTTTTGTGAGCGTTGAGACAATTGATGAACAGAAGCATTATGCCAAAGATGCCGGTAAATCACAGGCTGCCATAGATAGTATTACCACGCCGAAAGTAACTTATTCTTTTTTAGCTGATGGTGTTTTAATTGCCAAATAATGAAAAAGGTATTATTGTTGTTAGTGCTTTCGGGTTGTCTTTTTTCGTGTGTAAAAAAAGAGGAAACTAACGCCGAGACTAAAACGGAAACTTCTGAAAAGAAGGATTTCAAAATGTATGAGATGTCTGAGATGTCCATTTTGATGGAACAAATGTATGCGGAAAACATGGTTTTGAAGGATCGCATTAAAAAGGGAGATACGATTGGGCAGTTCCCGCAGCATTTTTTAGAGATTCATAAAGCTGTGATGACGGATGAAAAGGAAAACGACGCTTTCTTTAAAGAACAGGCAAAAAAGTTCATTAAAGCACAAGAGCTTATTTATCAGGACCCAAAAAATGCCAAAGAACATTTCAATAATGGTGTTGACGCTTGTTTGAGCTGCCATGAGGTAAAATGCGGCGGGCCAATTCCGAGAATTAAGAAACTTTATATAGAATAACGTTGAAACGAAAAATTATTCAGACTGAAGATGGTTCTTCGTCCTTATTGATGGAAGAGTGGGGGGAAACCTATCACTCCAGACACGGAGCTATTCAGGAAGCAAAACATGTATTCATACAAAACGGGCTGTCACTTTTTAAGGAACAGTCCGTTGTTATTTTAGAAATTGGTTTTGGAACCGGTTTAAATGCTTTCATAACTTTTCTGGAAGCCAAAAAATTCAATCAAAACATTAATTATGTTGGAGTGGAAGCCTATCCGATTTTGCCGGAAGAAGTTGTGAAACTGAATTATGTTGCGCAATTGGATGCTACTCAATATGATACGGAATTTCAGAGGATGCATTCAAGCGAATGGGGTAAGAACATAATACTTTCCGATAGCTTTACATTAACTAAAAGAAAACAGTTTTTTAATGAGATAAACGACAAGGACTGCTTTGATTTGATTTACTTTGATGCGTTCGGATTTCAGTACCAGCCAGAGCTGTGGTCGGTGGAAATTTTCAGAATAATGTTTGATGCTTTGAAAGAAAATGGCGTGCTGGTTACTTATGCCTGCAGAAGCAGTATTAAGCGAGCAATGCTAGAGGTTGGTTTTAAAGTTGAGAAGTTAAAAGGTCCTCCGGGCAAGCGTGAAATGCTGCGTGCTGTTAAAAAACGATAGTTTGTTAAAATATTGTGATATTTATTTAATGTTAATAAATAATTAATTTAACCTTAAATAATAATAAAATTTTTTTATAATTTTACTAATAAGTTCTTATCCTATTAACCATTTAATTATATTAGTTGCAATTATGTCAAGATCAATGTATGCTTACACCAAATCTATCTTAGAAAGAGTAAGTTTTGACCCAATATTGTTTTGTAAAGAATTAGAAAAAGCCATTAAAATACTGTTACCTTATGAATTAGAGCAATTAACGGAATGGTTGATTAGCTTTACAAAAGAAAAACCAGAATTACAGCAATGTTTAGTTTACATAAATGAATAAAAGGAGCTTCGGCTCCTTTTTTGTTGGATTTCGTTTAAGTATTTTGAAAGTTTAGTCACAAGTTGAAGTTTTAATCACCTGTTTTTAATATTTAACATACTACATCTGTTTTAGTGTCATAATAAATTAACTTTATATTTAACGTTTTGATAATAAAATAATAATCTTATTAAGTAATTTTCAATATGTTTTCTTTGTTTTTAGGAATAATTAAATAATGAAATTGTAAGTATTTTAACTTGTTTTTGATGAAAAACACGTCTTTTGTCGAAAATTATTGCATTTAATCGATAATTTGTTGCTTTTTTTCTTTGTAGGTATTTTTAATTTATTTAATTTTATCCTGTTAACCAATAAAAATACAATTTGATTATGCCGCGAATGATTTATGACTACACTAAGTCCGTGCTTGAAAGAGTGAGCTTTGATCCGTTGCTTTTTATGAAAGAGTTAAAAAAAGCAATTAAAAATTTATTGCCTTATGAAATTGAGTTACTAAGTAAATGGCTTAACTATTTTACTTCAGAAAGACCTGAATTACGACCGTGTTTGATTGTAATTGACGAAAATTCACTATAACCCTACCTACTTAACCCAAAATGAAAGGAGCTTTACAGCTCCTTTTTATTTTTTTATCAGCGGACTTATTATCTGCACATTATGAAAGACAATAGCGCCTTTAACCACTCCTGAAATTGTACTTCGCAAAGCTTCAATGATGTGTATTTTGAGTTCGTTTTTTGGAAAAATAAGACTGACTTCTCTTGCCGGTTTCGGTTCTTTAAAATGACGAAGATTCATTTTGTTTTTCTCACTTAAATCCAATGTGTGCAAATAGGGCAGAAGCGTTATTCCTAAACCTTCATCGGCCAGCTTTATTAAAGTCTCAAAACTTCCGCTTTCTAATTGAAAATGACTGTCTCGTTTTAAGTTGGCATTTTTGCATAGATTCAGAATTCCATCCCTAAAACAGTGGCCATCTTGTAATAGCAATATGTTTTCCAAATCCAAATCTTCTACCTTAATTTCTTCTTTTGATTTATTTGCATGGTTTTCAGGGAAATATCCAACAAAAGGCTCGTAATACAAAACAATTTCCTTAATTGATTCTTCTTCCAATGGCGTTGCGGCAATGGCAGCATCCAAATGGCCGCTTTTTAATCTTTTAATGATTTCTTCCGTATTGTGTTCTTCAATAATCAAATTTATTTTTGGGTATTTTTTGATGAAATTATTTAGAAACAATGGTAATAATGTAGGCATAACCGTCGGAATGATACCTATTTTAAATTCACCTCCAAAATATCCTTTTTGCTGATCAACGATATCTTTTATTCGGTCGGATTCATTGACAATATTTTTTGCCTGTTGAACTATTTTGGCACCGATTTCAGTTAATTGAATTGGTTTTTTGCTTCTGTCGAAAATCTGAATGTCTAATTCCTCTTCCAGTTTTTGAATCTGCATGCTCAATGTGGGTTGGGTGACGAAGCATTTTTCGGCAGCCAATGTAAAATTCTTGTGTTCTGCAACGGCTAAAACATAATATAATTGGGTAATGGTCATCGGATAAATATTTTCGATAAAAATATAAAATCTATCAATTAAATTTATATTACGACGGGTGAAATTTTTAAATAATTTTGTAATAAACTAATCAAAAAAATAATAATGATGAAAACAAATAGTTTGGGATTGCCGGTGAAAGAAACGCAGGTATCGGTTGCCGAATTGAATATTTTATTAGCCAATTTTCAGGTTTTTTATCAGAATTTAAGAGGTTTACACTGGAATATCCGCGGTAAAAGATTCTTTGATCTGCATTTGAAATTTGAAGAGTTATACAACGACAGTCAGCTTAAAATCGACATGATTGCCGAGCGGATCTTAACGCTGGGCGGCGCTCCATTACACACATTTGAAGATTATATCGCCAACAAAAAAATTGAAGTTGGAAAAAATATTTCAAATGATGAAGAGGCTATTCGATTGATAACCATATGTTTGTCTGAATTGTTGAAAATCGAACGCGTTATTCTGAAGCAGTCATCGGAAATTGACGATGAAGGAACCAGTGCAATGATGAGTGACTTCATAAAAGAGCAGGAAAAAACAATGTGGATGTTGAAAGCCTGGATGGAAGAAGAAATTTAAAACGTCTGCATCTATGATATAATCAGGTTATAAGTATTAAAAAAATCCCAATATATTTTTAACCTGATTATTAATTTATATTTTAGCCGAGTGAAAATTCTAGTAAGCATAGTACTTTTTTTGTTTGTAACCTTTTTGGCGACCCCTACAATTATTGGGTTGATTGAAAGGGATGCAGACACGTCCATTGTTTACTCATTTTCCGAAGAGGAAATTCACAAAGAGATAAAAGAAATTCCGGCAAGCATTGAAGATATTCTTCAAATTCCGGTTTCGTTTACGGACACTAAATCCGTAGCCATTAATAGTGAAAACGAACAGAAGCACGATAATGCTTCTGAAGAGATTTTCTCTCCTCCACCTGAACAGGTATAATACATTTTAATTTAATCGTAATTGATTATCAGTCGGATACTATTCAGTATCTGAAGTATTAATTGTATTATATTTTATCGGGTTATGACAAAAAAAACAAATATTTTTGGCAACCTCAAATCTGACATACCTTCAGGTCTGGTTGTTTTTCTTGTGGCGTTACCATTGTGTTTAGGTATTGCAATGGCTTCGGGCGCTCCACTTTTTTCAGGTATTATTTCGGGTGTTATAGGCGGAATCGTTGTAGGGTATTTAAGTAAATCCCATGTAAGTGTTTCCGGTCCAGCAGCGGGTTTAACGGCTATTGTGTTAACCGCGATTACTGATTTTGGTGCATTCAACATTTTTCTGTTGGCGGTTTTCCTGGCAGGTTTGATTCAATTGGCGTTAGGATTTTTAAAAGCCGGGAGTATCTCAAATTATTTTCCAACCAATGTGATTGAAGGAATGTTAGCAGGTATTGGTGTCATCATTATACTAAAACAGCTTCCGCATGCCATTGGGTATGATGCTGATTTTGAAGGTGATGAGGCTTTTGTTCAAGCGGATGGTGCCAATACATTTTCCTCTTTATTCGGAGCTTTGGATTATATTCAGTTAGGTTCTGTAGTAATCACCATACTGTCACTAGCAATCCTAATTTCTTGGGACAAAATCCCTTTTTTAAAGAAATTCAAATTGATTCCAGGTGCATTGGTAGCTGTTTTGGTTGGTATTATTCTGAATCAGATTTTTATTTCTACCGGAAGTTCTTTAGCAATTAAAAGTGAGCATTTGGTTTCACTCCCGGTTCCATCTTCTATGGATGATTTTAAGGCGATGTTTGTACTTCCCGATTTTGCAGCAATAACAAATCCTAAAGTATGGATTGTTGCTTTTACCATCGCAATTGTTGCGTCTATTGAGAGTTTAC
Organism: Flavobacterium sp.; assembly: GCF_035456225.1. Taxonomy (GTDB): domain Bacteria; phylum Bacteroidota; class Bacteroidia; order Flavobacteriales; family Flavobacteriaceae; genus Flavobacterium. The sequence goes on from NZ_DATIDM010000199.1 coordinate 18,376, forward strand.
TTTGTATAGAAGCATCTGAAAGGTTAGATACACTAAAACGATATGCAGATACCAATGTTGAACTTCGCGCTCAAGGGATTGGTAATATGGTGAGTTCCCTTTTAGGCGGATTGCCGATGACTTCAGTGGTTGTTCGTACATCGGCTAATGTAAATGCAGGTGCAAAATCCAAAATGTCCTCAATTGTTCACGGTGTATTGTTATTGGTGAGTGTCTTGGCTATTCCAATGCTGTTGAATAAAATACCGTTGGCCACTTTAGCGGCTGTGTTATTGGTGGTGGGTTATAAATTGGCTAAGCCGGCAACAATAAAGCACTTTTGGGAAAAAGGAAAATACCAGTTTATACCTTTTATTGCGACACTTTTAGCGGTTGTTTTCCTTGATTTACTGAAGGGAGTGGCTTTGGGAATGGTGATAAGTATCATCTTCGTCCTAAAAGGAAATCTGCAAAGAGCTTATTATTTCCGTAAAGAAGAATATGAAGACGGCGATGTCATTCATATAGATCTTGCCCAGGAGGTTTCATTTTTGAACAAAGCAGCTATCAAGTCGACGTTGAATAAACTACCGGAAAATTCGAAAGTAGTTATCAATGCTTCAGACACGGTATATATTGCTCACGATGTGATTGACCTGATAAAAGAGTTCAAAAGCATTAATGCGATCGAAAGAAGGATTGATGTTTCGCTGATCGGTTTTAAAGAAGCGTACGAGCTTGAAAATTCAAAACATGAGAATAACCATGTTTTTATGGAACATAATGTAATAATGAATTACAGAAAAAAATCCATTTCATCCCATAAAGAGGTCATAGAAGGATTAACAACGAATTAAAAAATAATAATTAATCAAATTGATGTAAATTCGCGAAAATAATTACGCGTTAAATTGATCATCAGTATAACAAGTAAAACTTATAGTAATGAGTGATTTTTATAAAAAGATTTTAGACAACAACAAGAAGTGGGTTGAAGAAAAATTAGCAATTGATAAAGACTTTTTTAAGGATTTATCAAAAGGGCAAAACCCTCCGTTGTTATGGATTGGTTGTTCGGATAGCCGAGTGCCTGCAAATGAGATAATCGGTGCGGCACCAGGTGAGGTTTTCGTACACCGAAATATTGCCAATATGGTTATCCACAGTGACATGAATATGTTAAGTGTATTGGATTACGCGGTAAATGCCTTGAAAATTAAGCATATAATCGTTTGTGGTCATTATGGTTGCGGTGGAGTGAAAGCAGCAATGGGCAATGAATCAATCGGAATTATCGACAACTGGATTCGCCATATCAAAGATGTTTACAGATACCACAGTGGTTATCTTGATTCTATTCTTGATGAAGGTGAACGTTTCAATAAATTCGTTGAACTTAACGTAAAAGAGCAGGTTTTTGATCTTGCAAAAACATCAATTGTGCAGTCTGCATGGAAATCCGGACAGGAATTGGTAATTCACGGTTGGGTTTACGGATTGAATTCAGGTTATGTAACAGATTTAAATGTAAATATCGACTCCAATGATAAACTGGACGATGTTTATCAATTGAAATTCTAAAAAATAAAGAGGCTGTCTCAAAAAGGCAGCCTCTTTTGTTATTCAATATCCAAATCTAAATTTTCATTAAATGCGGAAGGCAGCATTTTAGGAATGAATTTTATTAATATCGGAAGCAGTAATCCGCCACCGGGCAGAAGAAAGATCGTTAGTGACGGGATTGTTTTACAGATATCCAAAAGCTGTTTTTTTACTTTTTTCTTTTCCTTCGAATCCAAATCCCTTCTTGTGGAATGAGCCAGTAAAACCATTAGTTCGCCACTTTGTGAAATCTCTTTGATCAAACGGTTTTTATTGCGGGTAATCAAAACGGTTACATTTTGAGTCGCCTGATCGTAGAAATGTTTTACCGGATTGGAATATTTGAAATACGGAATCTCTTTTTGGTATTTTGTAATAAAAGCATCTATGGATTCTATGCTCTTTGCGGTAAACTCGGTTTTAATTTCAAGCAGTTCCGCTAGTCGGTATAAGAAATCGCTTTCTCTTTTTTCAAGAACATCATCACTCCACATGGCCATACCGGCGATATCCAGTAAATAATTTTTTTCAATTTCCGATGTGAAATAGTCGAGTTGAAGCATTTCGATGTTTTCAATGTTGACTTTGGAAAATTTGGTATAGCGAACAGATGATTCGAAAAGTTTTATCAATAAATCATCATAATTGGATTTTACGGCTTTTGTTTTTAAGGCCAAAGAAACAATGCTGATAATTTTCTCCTCCAGTTTTTTTACATAATTGAACGGGATTTCCTGATGCAAAAGATATTGACGGAAAGCCAAAACGTCCATAAACAGAAGCGCATTGGTTAAAATATGCGAGAAATTTTTACTGATGATATTGTCGTTGGTCTGAACCCGTTCATCAATCATTTCTTCCAGTTTGTGGCTGTTCGAAGAACCTGGCAGCATTTTTTTCAACAGGTTGAATCCTTCCGGGTTCATCTGCTTGTAGAATTTGATTGCCTCTTCTATAAAGGTTTTCGGATTTCCATCGTGTGTTATTAAACCATAAACGCCATAAAGTGTGTTCAATAAAGCAACCTTGGTAATTTCTTCGGAAGTCCATCCTTTAGTGGATATAGGTTTTTCAACATCAAAATCGACAGTATAACCATAAATAAACCCGGTTTTCCGAACATTGGTATAAAAGACGGAAGAATACACAACAACGGGGAGGAGCAATGGTTTTTGCTCTGTAAAAAACTTGTCAATCCATCCGTTTGTTGAAGGGTTTATCATTACTCCAAATTATACCACAAAGCTATGTCTTTTTCGGCATCGGATACAAACTTCAGGTTAAGTTTTCCGAAAATAATTATTGCCTTGATTTCACATTGGCAGCACAGAGTTTTATAATCTCTTCAATCCTCTTTTTTCGGGTTTCTTCCCGTTTTGCATGGTTCAGCCAATACAGATAACTTTTCCGATAGGTGAAACTGAAATTCCTGTAATTTTCAAAGGCAGTTTTATTCGAATCGAATGCCTTCTGAAGGTCATCGGGAATGATGATTTCTTCTACATGATCCAATGAATTCCAAGAGCCGTTTTGTTTGGCTGTTTCAATTTTAGCCAAACCGCTTTCGTGCATTAAATTCTCTGCAATCAGTTTTTCGACATAGCCTTTGTTTATTTTGCTCCAAACGCTTTTGTCCTTTCTCGGAGTAAATAACTGCTGTCGTTTTTCATCATCCAACCGCTTGACGGTAGAATCGATCCATCCGTAACAAATGGCGACTTGCACTGCTTCTTCCCATCTCATGCTTTCGTAAGGACTTCCCACTTTGTAAAAAATGAGATAGACTCCGTCAGCCTTGTTATAGTTTTCATGCAGCCACGCACGCCATTCTCTGGTATTTTTAAAATACAACAACTTTTTTTCGCTCATTGAATTATCGGATCATTGCGCTTTATGCCACTTTAAAAGTTACACTTTTGCTTATTTACATTAACAAAGTTAAACTGAAATAGTATAAAGTGGCAGTTTTTTAAAAGAAGGTATTAAATTATTTTCAGGTAAACTGAACTAAACTCCCTTGGGCGGGAATCATTATCCGCAATAAACAACGATATCTTTACCGTCTTTAGAAACTTCAAGTGACTCACTGTTATCAACGAAAGCAGTAACTACATCGATTGTATTTTTAATGTCGGGACAATATAAATCAAGGTGTTCATATATTGGATGCAGCGACAGATTGATATAGGTCGATTTATCAAATTCAGTTTGCATTTCATCACCAAAATAATCAGCTATACTGTCTAATTGATCACCAAAATAATCAATTATGAATGGCTTTTTCTCTATTAAATTAATTATGGTTTGCTTGTCGGATTTTAATAAATCGAATCGGTCAAATTTAAGAACTAAAGAATACGTTTTCATATTAAATAACTTTTATGATGAACCCAAATTTACGGATTTTAATCAGTTTCTAATTGATATAAATATCTCATTAAGATGTATTTAACTAATACTTCGTCGACTTTAACATATCGTTCTGAATAATCCGGCTGTTCAATGTCCTTTGAGTCTGACCTATTTATATTTTCATGTCACCCCGTTTCAAACTCTGGAATAACTGTTGGAAAATGTAATTTATAAGTCAATTAAAAAACGTAAATTAACTTGGGTTTTGAATTAAAAAATTGGGAACTGTTTTAGGATCAGATAGCGCGGATTATACATGCTGACGAAGCAGCGGAGTAGTCACATGGGAACAACATTACTTCTTATGAAAGAAAAAAAAGAACCTGTCATTGTATTGCAACCTTTATGGACAAGAATAGTGTTACTATTCGTGCTTGGTTATGAAGGTTTAGGCGGATTGGTTGGCGGCAGCTTACTTGTTGCAAAGCCAAACGGTGAATTAATGGAATTGCCGGTTGATTTAATGCGTGGTGCTTTTGCCGATTTTCTCATCCCGGGAATCATACTTTTTTCCATGGGTATCGTTAGTCTGTCTGCTTTTTTCCAAATTCTTCTTAAAAAACCAGCGGACTGGCTTTGGTCCTGCATTGTCCTTTGCGGCTGGTACATTTGGTTTGTTGTTGAGATCATTATTCTGCATGAACTGCATTGGCTTCATTTGATGTGGGGCATTCCGGTTTTGCTTGGTATCATTGTCGTCATTCCTCTTGTTGCAGGAAGAAACTATACACCGGTAATGTTTAAGATCTTATTGGTTTGCGGCATACTTTCATCAGTATGGTATACATTCATGAATTTGTTTGTGCCATTGCATTATCCAGGATATTCATCGCTTTCGCTAACCGTTAGTGAACTTTCGGCAGTAGGATCACCAACCAGAATTCTATGGGTATTGCTGGGCACACTGTATCCACTGCTTTATGCGGCATTCGGCTGGGGAATTTTATATGTATCCGGGAATAATAAAAAACTAAAGATTCTCTCTGCATTAATTATTGGTTACAGCATCCTCAATCTTTACTGGCCGCCTATGCATACACGAGAGGCAATTGCTGCTGGTGCAAAGTCATTAACTGACACACTGCATATCGTATGGACAATTGCAACAGTGTTTCTGTTTATCTGCATGATGGGATTCGGGGCTGCAGCATCTGGAAAAAAATTCCGCATTTATACTATTATCAGCATTGGACTGCTACTGTTATTCGGGATATTGACAGGTATGGGTTCTTCGAATTTGGAAGCCAATTTGCCAACACCAATGATGGGATTATGGGAACGCATCAATCAGTATATATTTTTCATTTGGGTAATCTTACTTTCACTTCAACTGATAAAGAAAAATGCAGCGTAAAAGCACGAGTAAGATGCTCGCGCTAGCGGGAAAACATGATGCTGCCATTTGTGTCTTTTTGAATCATCAGCTGCTTCTGCCTTCATCATAACCATCGTTATAGCCATCAACATAACCCTTGTGGTAATCAGCGAATTTGTCTTCTTCTGATTCTTGCGATTCTTTAATAATAAGACCTGCCACTACAGCACCACTTACCAAACATACTATTTTTAATAAATTATTCATAACATAATACTTTTAACAAATTTAATGAAAAAAATCAATTATACTCTTGCGTATATACTTGATTTTCAATTAATTGTGATTTTTTTTATTCGGGTGGCTATGATATGTAGGCAACAATAGTATGAAAGCACTGGCAAGATGTTCGCGCTAGCAGGGAGCAATACAAGTTTGGACCAGCTAGCAAAAAACCGCAGTTTTATGTTGTTTATTTTTATTTAAGTGGTTCAGCAATTCCGATTAAAATTCCTTCAGGGCCACGAATATAGCAAAGTCTGTAAGAGTCTTGATATTGAACTACTTCCTCGACAAGTTGTGCGCCATGCTTGTAAAGCCTGTCGAGTGTATCGTCTATATCTGCAACAGCAAACATAACGCGTAAATAGCCTAAAGAATTTACCGGAGCATTGCGGTGATCTTCTGTTACTTTCGGATTAATAAATCGCGACAGTTCCAATCGGCTGTTTCCGTCTGGTGTAACCATCATTGCGATTTCTACGGATTGATTACCAAGCCCTGTCACACGACCGGCCCATTCGCCTTCAATCATTGCTCTTCCTTCCAGCGTTAGTCCAAGTTCAAGGAAAAATGAAATGGTTTCGTCAAGAGATTCAACCACAATTCCAACATTATCCATTCGAAGTAAATTATGTTTTGCCATGGTTTAAAGTTTTGTCTATTGTTTTGTCGGCTCATAATAGAATACGACTGCACCTGAACCAAAGGTTTTTGTATTCAAAAGTTTAAAAATTATTCTGTCGGTTAAATTTTCGAATAGTGGTAAACCGCTTCCTGCAATAACGGGATGAACGCAAAGTTGAAATTCGTCTATTAAATTAAGTTTTAATAATTGTATAATTAAACTCCGGCTGCCAATCAAAATATCCTTCCCGGATTGTTTTTTTAGTGCAGAAATTTCTTGTTCAATGGTTTGGTTTGCCAGTTTTGCAGTTTTCCATTCTGTATTTTTCAGCGTGTATGAAAAAACAATTTTAGGGATTTTATCCATTATTACCGCAAATTCGTCAATTGATTTGTTACCTGTTGGGTTTTCCACAACCGACTTCCAGTATTCCATAAGTTGGTAAGTTATCCTTCCGTATAAAACGGTATCTCCGTTGCTTAACAGGTCGGCATAATGTTGGTGTAATTCGTCATCCGGAATAATAGCCGTGTGGTCACAAAACCCGTCAAGCGTCATATTTATGGCAGCAATTACTTTTCTCATAGTTTAGTTTTTTTAATTGTCTGTTCCTTGCCATTCCTTTTCAAAGCGAAACAATCACGTCTACAATTGTTCCGGCCTCAATATTTTCTTTTTTTCTAATATCGGCTTTTAGAGGGAGTAGGTAGGTGTTTCGTTTAGTATCAAACCAAATAGCCGTTTTCCAGTGACTTTTTCCAATTTCAGCTTCTGCTTTCAATCTTCCCCAACCTTCTTCTTCTGATTTTAAAGTTTCCCTGATTTCTTTTACTATGTTTTCTGGTAGCGAAACAAAATACCAGCCTCCGGGAGACGAATATTGCCAAACTTTTTCCGAGAAATTATATTTGATTTTACCAGTCATCTTCGATTTTAGAATTTTCTAATTAAAAATATAAGTGCTGGATTTAGCACGGATATTAAATGAATTAGGGCAATACACTCTCTAATTCATTTAATATCTGCTTAAGTATCATTTGTTTGCGAATAGGTAAAATAAATACTATTCCAAAAACCGGTAAAGACCTAAAACTGTTTATCGGATAATAGCGGTACAAGCCACACGACCTCCGGCATTTCCAGTTGGCTGTGTTACAAAATCATCAGCGCCTTTATGAACGATGATGGCTTTCCCTAAAACATCTTTGGTAGCGTCACCGCAGCCAATACACCATTCGTCTGTGGTTAAAGTTATTTTACCGTTTCCGTTTTCATCTGCGGTGAAATTCCCGATATCGCCTTTATGATATTCGCCTTCTCCCCATTTTCCGTGTTTTTTGAATGTCGGGTTCCAATGTCCGCCAGCCGAAGTTGCATCTGCCGCAGAACAATCAGATTTCTCATGGATGTGGATAGCGTGAACACCGGGCGTCAATCCGGAAATAGTTGCAGTGAAGGTGACTTTTCCTTCTTTTTCAGAAAAAACGACATTTCCTGATGTTTTGGTATCGCTTTTAGGTTCTAAAGCTACTTTTAATTCGTTGACTTTTGTTTGTGTTTTTGTTTTACAGCCCGCAAAGGTCAGCGCAATAAAAAAGACGGAGAGGATTATTTTTTTCATAAAAAAAGCAATTTGATGGTTTTTGTAAAGTTACTGCTAAATTTCTTACGTCGGATTAAGTATCGGTAAAAAATGAGTTTTCGCCTTGCGGGTTGATTTATAATGCTGATTTACAGATAAATGAAATTAAATTCGTAAATTCGATACATGTTTTTAACAGTTAATTTCTCTAGAGAGCCCCTTCTTTTAAGTTAGTAAAATTTAATTTTTTAACATTATGAGGAAGTGTCTATTTACAGCAGTTACATTATGTCTTTCTTTTATAAGCTGCAATTCGGTCAAAATTAAAAACCACAAAGAAGATCAATTCGAAAAGCTTAACGGCTCCTGGGAATTAATTTATATTTCAGGACAAGAGAACTTATTCAACGAATTGTATCACGACAAAAAGCCTACCATCAATTTTATAACAAAGGATAATGTTGTTTCGGGAAACAGCAGCTGTAATTCCTATTCCGGTAAACTGATCGTCGACGGAGATAAAATCAGTTTTAAGGAACCAATGGCCATGACTAGAATGATGTGTGGTGATGGTAAAGGAGAAAGTATTTATATGGAAAACCTGCAGAAAATCAATTCCTATTCTGTTTCAGAAGATAGTAAAACATTGAATTTCAACATGGATAATAAGCCCCTGATGCGTTTTAAAAGAAAATAATGATGTGCCGTGTTATACGTTTTTCAACAGATGATGAAAACTTTGAACTGTACAACAAATATGTAGATTATGAGAAAACTTGCCTTTTTAATGGTATTAATCAGCGGTATAACACAGGTTAATGCCCAAATTACGGATCGCACTTTTTTTGGTGTAAAATTAGGAGGGAATTGGTCTACCATTAATTATGATCCTTCAGTAAATGGTCTTGAAACGGATTATAAGCCCGGTTTCGTTGGCGGCGTCTATTATAATTATGCCATTAGTAAGAAGACTTCCATTCAGCCCGAGCTGTTGTATTCGATTATGGGTTCAGAGATAAGTCAGTCGCATCCCGATCCTGATCTTGGAGGAAAGTTACGACTTGAATATTTATCCGTTCCGCTTTTATTTAAGTTTAATCCTATCTGGAGATTCTCGGTTTTTGCAGGTCCGCAATTTGATTTTCTGATCAATTCAAATTCAGAAGCTGATAATCGGGAGAAAATAGACCAGAAAAATAATCTGAAAGGTACAGATATAGCCGGTACTTTTGGGATAGAATATTGGATTACAGGCAATATTGGAGTTTACGCAAGATACATTTACGGATTTACTGATATTAATGACAGTCACGGTACTAATGCTACAGTACCTGTTTATCCACCGGATCCCAAACACATCGTCGAGGATATCAATAATCGTGGCTTGCAGGTTGGAGTCACCATCGGATTCCGTTCGGCTCCAAAAACACTGGAAGACATGAAAACAAATCCTCCGTCACTTGAAACTACCGGACCGGTTGCGGCTCCTGCTGCGGTAGTGTCAGACAAGGATACGGATGGTGATGGCGTTTTTGACAGTAAAGATAAATGTCCAAATGTTGCCGGATCACCTAAATATGACGGATGCCCGGTTCCGGATACTGACGGTGATGGAATCAACGATGAAAATGACAAATGTCCGACGGTTGTTGGTGTAGCTAAATATGCAGGCTGCCCAATTCCGGATGGAGATGGAGATGGCGTTAATGATGATGAAGATAAATGTCCGAAAGTTGCAGGCATAAAAGATAATTTAGGCTGTCCTGAAATGACTTTCTATTATAAAAAAGCGGTTTCAGCATTAAGTGCACAAGATAAAGCCAGTCTGGATAAAGTAGTGAAATTCCTAAATGAGAATCCCGATTTAAATGTGGATGTAGAAGGACACACCAGTACGCTGGGCACATCAGAATATAATCAAAAACTATCTGAAAGAAGAGCAAAAGAAGCCGTTGATTATCTGGTATCAAAAGGTATTAGCAAGAATCGTTTAAGAGCTGTCGGCTACGGAGAAAAATTCCCGATTGGAGATAACAGTAAGGAAGAAGGAAGAGCAAAAAGCCGCAGAACGCTTATAAGAGTGACCAAATAGTTTAAAGCCATCCATTGTAAAGAAATGAAAATCAGGGAGACGAATTCAGTTTGTCTTCCTGATTTTTTGTTTTTAAGCTTTAGGAAGTGAAAAATGATATTTTATAAAACGTTTAGAATTATGTTAACAAACTGCTGTTCTCTAATTCCATTATAATCGGTATATTTGCAAACTTTTTAAAACGATTATAAAATTTTGTTGGTTTTTTCCAACAGTAAATAAAAATATAATGAAAGCAGGAATTGTAGGATTGCCAAATGTTGGAAAATCAACATTATTCAATTGTTTGTCAAATGCCAAAGCACAAAGTGCAAACTTTCCGTTTTGTACTATCGAACCTAATATCGGAGTAGTGAATGTACCGGATCCGAGAATCAACCGATTGGAAGAACTGGTAAAACCGGAACGTGTTCAAATGGCTACTGTTGATATCGTTGATATCGCCGGATTGGTAAAAGGTGCAAGTAAAGGCGAAGGTTTAGGTAATCAATTCTTAGGGAATATCAGAGAGTGTAACGCTATTATTCACGTATTGCGTTGTTTCGACAATGACAATATCGTTCACGTTGATGGTAATGTAAATCCAATCCGTGATAAAGAAACCATCGATATCGAATTACAGTTAAAAGACCTTGAAACGGTTGAAAAACGTTTAGAAAAAGTAAATCGTACTGCAAAAACCGGAAACAAGGAAGCGCAGGCCGAAAAAGCTTTATTAGACCGAATCGTTGCTGCTTTAATGCAGGCAAAATCGGCACGTACCGTAATTCCTCAAAATCAGGACGAAGAAGAATTGATGGAAAGTTTCCAGTTGATTACGACTAAACCTGTATTGTATGTTTGTAACGTTGATGAGGCTTCAGCTGTTAATGGCAACAAGTATGTAGATCAGGTTCGCGAAATGGTTAAAGACGAGCAAGCAGAAGTTATTATTCTGTCTGTGGGTGCTGAAGCTGATATTACCGAATTAGAAAGCTATGAAGAGCGTCAGGTTTTCCTGGAAGATTTGGGACTTACCGAGCCAGGTTCGTCAGTATTGATTCGTGCGGCTTATAAATTATTGAACCTTCAGACTTATTTTACTGCAGGTGTGAAAGAAGTCAGAGCGTGGACAATCAATATCGGAGATACTGCGCCAAAAGCTGCGGGAGTAATCCATACTGATTTTGAAAAAGGATTCATCCGTGCGGAAGTTATCGCATTTGATGATTATTCTAACTTCGGTTCGGAATCAAAAGTAAAAGAGGCTGGTAAACTGCGTGTAGAAGGAAAAGAGTACATTGTTAAAGACGGAGATGTGATGCACTTCAGATTTAACGTATAGTTAGAGATATAAGCAAAAGTTAAAAAAGCAAAAGCCGTTAAAGAAATTTAACGGCTTTTGTGTTTTAATTCGTTTATAGTGTTTTTTGTGTAGTTCATCTGTTTTGTAATTATTAGTATTGGAAGAACCATTAAATTTGGGCATAACATTGTTTCTTTTGATGAAATTTTACCACAGTTCCAAAAGATTTACAATGTTGTAAAGCAGAATTTCCATTAAAAAAAAAGAGCATGGTTAACAAGGCAAGAGCATCCATGGAACTGACCTTATTGGTATCTGTCATGTCTTGTTTTATTGTATTTGTAGGTATTTATGGTTTGATGCAAATCCGGATACTTAACCGAAATTCCCAGGAACTTTTTGAGGACAGGTTGATTCCGATGGATCAGTTGGGAGATGTCCGTTATAATACTTCAGTAATACTTTCTACAGCACATCTTGCGAATAAGAAACAAATAACTTTCGACGAAGCACTAACAAAAATCAATCAGGCCCAAGACAGCGTCAATACCAATTGGAAAGCTTATGTGGTGACTTACCTCACACCGCAGGAAAAAATAATCGTAGACAAAGTGAGCGGCCTGCTGAAAAAATCATCCAAAACGGTTGATAA